>JBHENM010000167.1:0-12569 GCA_046262035.1 Acidimicrobiales bacterium
GGCGAGGCAAAGGCGGTGAGTGTTGGATCGGCGGCCCGCGCCGGTCCCGACCCGAACACCAGGGCCAGGGCGGCGACCGCCACGGCCAGGGCCAGCGTTCCGAAACGCCTGGTGGCAGAGGTGTTGGAATCGTGCGTTGGAACCCTCAACCGGTGCTCAACCTCACGTCGAGGCCGATGCGAACCACGGCCGCGCCACTACGGGCGACGTCAGCCACCGCTGTGGTCGCATAGAAACCCACCGCCCCACCAACCGCCACGCCCACGCCACTCCCACTCGTCAGCCGGCCGCCCCCACGCGGAGAAGCCGCGACAGTACCCTTTGCGCCCGCCGACCACCAGGATCCGCCGTCGCGGAGGTGAGTTGCCCGGCCGTCCGACCCCCCCGGTAGGCTGCCGCGATAGGTCTCCGACCCCGCGCCGTCGCCACCTCTCCGGCCTCCCTGGCGGCGGCTTGCGTGCTTCTGCTCGTCGCCGCGTCGGGCTGCAGCAACCGCTTCGGAGTGCCCGAGCCGGCCTCGCGCCAGGGGGGTGAGATCCTCGACCTGTGGCGGGTGCTGTTCTTCTCGGCCGTCGCCCTGGGCGTGTTGGTCATCGGCCTCATCGGCTGGTCGCTGGTGCGATACCGCCGTCGAACCGACGGCCAGGCTGGAGGCTTCTCGGAGAACGTCCGCCTCGAGCTCTTCTACACGGCCGTGCCCTTGGTGATCGTGGCCGTCCTCTTCGGGCTCACCGTGGCCACGCAGCGTGACGTCAACCGCATGGCCCCTCAGCCTGACGTGCGGGTCGAGGTGACCGGGTTCCAGTGGGGCTGGCGCTTCCGGTACCTGACCGAGGGGGTGGTCATCGTGGGAACATCCACCGACAACCCCATCATGGTGCTTCCCGTCGACTCGACCATCAGGCTGAACCTCCTGTCTCCCGACGTGATCCACGCCTTCTTCGTCCCCGAGTTCCTGGTCAAGCGGGACGTGATCCCCGGGGTCGACAACCGCCTCGATGTGACGACCACTCGTACCGGGCGTTTCGGCGGCGTCTGCGCCGAGTTCTGCGGGCTCGACCACGCCCGCATGACCTTCGCCGTGGAGGTCGTGGAGCCGGCCCAGTTCCAGGCCTGGCTGCGGGAGCAGGTAGCCCAGCAGCGGACGACGACCTCTCTCCAGGACGGCCAGGGCGGCGGGCCCGGCGGGCAGGCCGCGCCCCCGGTGCGCGGGGCGGTGAGGGTCGGGTGACGCTCGTCGAGGAGGAGGCGGCCCCGCCGTCCCAGGACCCGGAGCCCAGATCGCACACGGGCGGCCTGATGGGCTGGCTGTCGACCACCGACCACAAGCGCATCGGCATCCTCTACATGCTCACCGCCTTCGCCTTCTTCCTGGTCGGGGGCGTCCTGGCCCTTCTCATCCGGGCCGAGCTGGCCCAGCCCGGCGTCCAGGTGGTCGGGGCCGGCACCTACAACCAGCTGTTCACCATGCACGGCAGCGTGATGATGTTCCTGTTCGCCGTGCCCATGGCTGTTGGTCTCGGCAACTACCTGCTGCCCCTCCACGTCGGCGCCCCGGACATGGCCTTCCCCAGGCTGAACGCGCTGTCCTACTGGCTGTTCCTCGGCGGCGGGCTCACCATGGTCTCCGGGTTCCTCACCTCCCGGGGGGCGGCGTCGTTCGGGTGGACGGCCTACACCCCCCTTTCCGACGCCGTGCACTCCCCTGGCGCCGGGGCCGACCTGTGGATCGCGGCCCTCGTCATCACCGGGGTGTCGGCCGTGCTCAGCGCGGTGAACCTCATCGTGACCGTGATCTCCCTCCGGGCGCCGGGGATGACCATGTTCCGGATGCCCATCTTCACCTGGAACATCCTCATCACCAGCTTCATGATCCTTCTGGCCTTCCCGGTGCTGACCGCCTCCATGGCCCTGCTCTACGCCGACCGCCACCTCGGCGCCCACTTCTTCGAGGCCTCGGGTGGAGGCGTCCCGATCCTGTGGCAGCACCTGTTCTGGTTCTTCGGCCACCCCGAGGTGTACATCGTGGCCCTGCCCTTCTTCGGGGTCGTCACCGAGGTCATTCCCGTCTTCTCCCGCAAGCGCCTGTTCGGCTACCGGGGCTTCGTGCTGGCCACCCTGGCCATCGCCTCCCTCTCCACGGCGGTGTGGGCCCACCACATGTTCGCCACCGGAGCGGTGTCGCTCCCCTTCTTCTCCGCGCTCACCTACCTGGTGGCCGTCCCCACCGGGGTGAAGTTCTTCAACTGGATCGGCACCATGTGGAAGGGGCAGATCAGCTTCGAGACGCCCATGCTCTTCGCCATCGGCTTCCTGCTCGTGTTCCTCATCGGCGGCCTGACCGGTCCCATGCTGGCTGCGCCCCCGTTCGACTTCCACGTGACCGACACCTACTTCGTGGTCGCCCACATGCACTACGTGCTGTTCGGGTCGGCCGTGTTCGGCCTGTTCGCCGGCCTCTACTTCTGGTGGCCCAAGTTCACCGGATGGCGGCTGAGGGAGGGCTGGGGGAAGGTCAACTTCTGGTTGCTGTTCCTGGGCTTCAACGTCGCCTTCTGGCCCCAGCACCTCCTCGGGCTGCGGGGCATGCCCCGCCGGGTGGTCGATTACGAGGAGGCCCGGGGCTGGGGGGCGCTCAACCTGCTGTCCACCGTCGGTGCCTTCGTCGCTGCCCTCGGAGTCGCCGCCTTCCTGGTCAACCTCTGGGTGTCCTCCCTGCGGAAAGAGCCCGCGGGAGACGATCCCTGGGGCGGCTACTCCCTCGAGTGGACGACGTCGTCCCCTCCGCCCGAGCACAACTTCGACCACCTTCCGCCCATCCGGTCGGAACGCCCTGCCTACGATGCCCGAGTGGCGGCGGAGGAGAAAGCGGGCCAGGTGGCCAAATGAAGGTCGAGTGGATGCTCTTCGCCGGCGCCGGCGCCTTCTTCGCCCTCACCGGCAGCATCTACTGGTTCGTCAGCTACGAGCAGGCGGGGACGACCATGCTGGCCCTGGCCGTGGCCGCGGTGCTGATGGTGGCGGGCTGGCTGGCCCTGTGGTCACGGCGGGGAGGGGCCCGGCCGGAGGACCGGGGCGACGCCGACCCCGGCGACGAGGCGGGCGACATCGGCTACTTCCCCTCCAGCAGCATCTGGCCCTTCGCCATCGCCTGCGGCGGCGTCGTGCTGGCCAACGCCCTCGTGTTCGGCGTGTGGCTGGGCCTCACCGGCGCGGTGATGCTCCTGATCGGCGTGATCGGCTACGCGGCCGAGGCGTCGTCCAAGGCCTGACCCCCGCCCCAGTCAGGCCGAGGTGGCCACCACCTCGGCTCCCATAGTCAAGGGCGGGTCCTCGGGGGGCCGGTTCGACGAGGCCGTGGCCGCGATGATCCCGGCGGCCACGAGGATGGCGGCACCTCCTGCAGCCTGGGCGGCGGTGATCTTCTCGCCCAGGAAGACGGCCGCCAGCACGATGGCGGAGAAGGCCTCGAGGGTGGAGACGACGGCGGTGCGGGCGGTGCCAATGCGGGCGAGGGCGGCGAAGATCAGCCAGAAGGCGACGGCGGTGGCGACCCCGTACAACGCCAGCTGGCCGAGGTGGTCCCGGGGATCGGACAACGACGACGTGAGTGCGCCCCGCGCCAGGCTGCTGGCCGAGGCGCCGATAGCCACCCAGCAGGCGGCCGTCATGGGATCGCTCCGCCGGCCCAGCTCCCGCCCCACGAGCAGGTACACGGCGTACGTCGCGGCCGACCCGAGGGCGAAGGCGATGCCGGCCCCGCTGATCGAGACGTCGCTCCCCGCGGCGACCACGACCGCGGTTCCCGAGACCGAGAGCAGCAGGGCGGCGAGCGTGGCCCGAGTCGGGCGCTCGCGACCGCGCGCCACCTCGATGACCGACACGATGGCGGGATAGGCGTAGAACAGCAGGGCGCAGGCGGCAGCCGTCCCCCGCTGGAGGGACAGGTAGAAGAGGGTCGACTCCGCCGTGTAGCCCACGGCGCCGAGGAGAAGGATCCGGCGGAGTTCCCCGGGCAGGGGCCGCAGGGGCGCCCGGCGCAGTCCGAGCAGGGCCAGGAGGCAGACGGCGGCCACGCCGAACCGGACGCCGAGCGCCGTCGCCGGACCGAGACCGGCGTCGGCCAGGCTCCGGCCGACGACCACGGTAACGCCGTAGGCGACCGCCCCCCCGGCGGCCAGCGCGGTCCCTGCCGCTCCCACGCTCCTCGGCTGAGGCACGGGGCCTACGTGGAAGCACCGGTGAGGGAGAAGCGCCGGCGGATCGCCGTCACCGCGTCGGCAAAGCGCGACCGCTCGTCGACCCTGGGCGCGACGATGCGCAGCGCCCCCGGGCTCACGCCGTGGGCCGCGCCCAGGGGCCGAACGCCGATCCCCGACTCCGCGATCCACTCGGCCAGGGCCGCCGGCCGGTCCGTCCACCCGAACTGGAAGTGCACGTTCTCGTTCGGCCACAGCTCGAACTCGGGAAGCCCGGCCAGAGCTGCCGCCAGCCACCGGTTGTCCTCGTGCATCTGCGCCCGGGTCTGGTCGGCCCAGTCCCACGAGTGGACCGCAGCGCACGCCACCCGCACGTCGATACCGGACAGCCCCCAGTTCTCCTGGGGGCCGATCAGACCCCGCAAGCGGTCGCGGTCGCGGCACCAGGCGATGCCGGCCCGGGCGGCGGCGATGCCGTAGAACTTCGACGTCGAGCGCAGCACGACGACGTTGGGAAGGTGGCAGCCGATGACCGACGCTGACGCAGGGTCGGGCGCGAAGTTGATGTAGGACTCGTCGACGACGACGGTCGCCGCGGGGTGGGCGCGGGCGACGTCGAGAATGCCGTCTCGGGGCAGTAGCGCGCCGGTCGGGTTGTGGGGGTTGGAGACGATCACGAGCCCGGCCACGCTCATCGCCGCGTCGAGCTGCTCGAGTGAGGGCACCTGCTCCCCGGCCATGGTGAACCCGCGCCCGGGAAACGCCTTCAGGTAGTCGGTGTAGCCGGGAAGAGGGATGGCGACGGTGGCGGGGTCGACGTTGCGCCCCATCGCCCAGATGAACTCGCTGGCGCCCCGCCCGGGGAGCACGTCGTCCTCGTCCACGCCGACAGCCCAGGCGTAGAGCGCCTTCATCCGGGCCGGTGCGTCGTAGGGGTGCATGAGGATGTCGGACCCTGACACCGACCGCAGCGCCTCCAGGGCGGCCGGTGCGGGGCCGTAGCGATTGACGCACGTGCTGAGGTCCATCGTCACCCGGCGCGACGGGTCGCCCCCCTGGGGCCCGAAGCCGTCCACCTGTCCGCGCACCATTCCGCCCACCGTCCCCTCCCCGCTCACGTCCCGTTCACCTTCGCGCCGTTCGGGCGGGCCGTCGAGGGTGGTGGCACCCGCGCCCGATCGGGGGTGCCAGCCCCCTTCGTCCGGCGGACCGGCCCAGCGCCACTACCGTCGGCGGAACCGAGGCGGAAGAGGAACATGGCGCGCAAGACGTGGATCGCGGTAGGTGCCGCCGTCGCGGTCGGGGTGTCGGCCCTCTCGGCCCTGATCCTGATCCAGCGGGCCGACAAGCCCGCCCCGCCCACCCAGGAGGTGGCCGCCTTCCTAGCCGCCTGGGAACGCTTCGACGTCGCCACCCTCGGCCCCCTCGTCGACCGGCCCGACGAGGCCGGCCCCGCCATCGTCGCCATGAGGGACCAGCTCTCGGTGTCCGGGGCCCGCCTGGCCCCTGGCTCGGTCACACGGGAGGGAGAGACGGCCGAGGCCGGGTTCCGGGCCGAGCTGGACGTGGCCGGCCTCGGCACGTGGAGCTACGGAGGGCGGATCCGGCTGGCCCGGAGCGGCGACCGCTGGCTGGTGACGTGGAGCCCCTCGACGCTCCATCCCGACTTCATTGCCGGTCACCAGTTCGGGAAGACGAGGGCCTGGCCCCGACGGGCGGCCATCCTCGGGAGCGACGGCACCCCGCTCGTGAACACGGACGACGCCATCGTCGTCGGCCTGCGCCCCGGACGCGTCCAAGACCAGGCCGAGGTGCAGGCCACCCTCGAACGGCTCCTGGGCGTGAGCCCGGCCGACGTGCGGTCGGCGCTGGCGCAAGCCTCGGGCCGGCCCGAGGACTTCGTTCCCATCATCCCCGTGACCGCTGAGCGGTTGGCCTCGGTCCGGGCGCAGCTCGAACCCGTGCCCGGCGTCTTCTTCGAGCGCGCCAGCCGTTCGGGGCCGGGGGACGACTTCGCCGGCCACGTCCTGGGCCACACCGGCGAGGTGACGGCCGAGCTGCTCGAGGAGCTCGGGCCTCCCTACCTGGTGGGCGACAGGGTCGGCCTCTCGGGGGTCGAGTTGGCATACGAGCGCCGGCTGGCGGGGGCTCCCTCGGGCGATGTCCAGCTGCTGGATCCCGGGGGCGCTGTCGTGCGGGTGCTGCACCACTTCCCGGAGGCCGCTCCCCGGCCCATACAGCTCACCCTCGACCGATCCGTGCAGCAGGCGGCGGAGCAGGCGCTGAGCGGTGTGACGCAACCGGCGGCCCTCGTCGCAGTGGACGCGGCCACGGGTGACGTCCGGGCCGTGGTCAGCCGCCCCCTCGACCAGTTCAACCGGGCCCTCGCCGGCCAGTACCCGCCTGGGTCCACGTTCAAGGTGGTCACCTCCGCCGGCCTTCTCGCCAACGGGGTGCGGCCCGGCGACACGGTCCCCTGTCCGGCGGAGACGACCGTGGGCGGGCGGAAGTTCGTCAACTTCGAGGCCGGCGCCCTGGGCTCCATCCCCTTCAGCACTGCCTTCGCCAAGTCCTGCAACACGGCCTTCGCATCCCTGTCGGAGCGCCTGCCGGCCCCGGCCCTGGTGTCGACGGCGGCCAGCTTCGGGTTCGGTAGCTCCTACGACCTCGGCCTCCCCACGGCCGGCGGGGAGTTCCCGCTTCCGTCGGACGCCACGGAGCTGGCCGCCGCCGCCCTGGGCCAGGGCCGGGTGCTGGCCAGTCCCCTGCACATGGCGACGGTCGCCGCCGCGGTGGCGTCCGGCTCGTGGCACGCGCCCCGTCTCGTAACCGAAGCCCAGCCCGCCCCGAACACGGCCCTCGATGGGACCGTCGCCGCCACCCTCCGTGAGCTGATGCTCGCTGTCGTCCGGGAGGGCACGGGGACGGCCGCCGCCCGCCCCGGCCAGGAAGTGGCGGGCAAGACAGGGACGGCCGAGTTCGGCACCGGCGACCCCCCGCTCACCCACGCCTGGTTCATCGGCTTCCGGGGACAGCTGGCCTTCGCCGTGCTCGTCGAAGAAGGCGGCGTGGGCGGGCGGGTCGCCGCCCCTCTGGCCGCCCGCTTCCTCGACGCGCTCCCCGCCCAGTAGGCGGGCTGTAGATCCGACTACGCCTCGAGGTCCTTGTTCTCGAGGACGAACTGGCTGGCGATGAAGGTCGCCCCCTGGGGGTCCTTGATCACCGCCATCCTTGTCCACGGGGCGTCGAAGGGACAGGCGACGACCTCGCCGCCCAGATCGTTCGCCTTCGCGGCTGCGGCGTCGGCGTCGTCGACGGCAAACGTGACGCTCCAATGCGCCGCCATATCGGACTCGTCAGCGGCGATCGGATTGAGCGCAGCAACGACGTCGATGAAGCCCTCGGGCCCACCCATCGCCGCCATCTGCTCGCGTAGCCCCGGGCTACCCTCCTCGAGGTGGTCGCCATAGCCGGGGAGCGTCCACATCGAACTGGCGGGCAATACCAGGGTTTTCCAACCGAAGACGGCGCCATAGAAAGCCTTGGCGCCTTCGGGGTCCCGGGTGGCGAGGCCGTTGAAGTTCAGCGACCCATGCTCGTTGACGACCTTGGCCCCCTTGTGGTTCTTCGCTTGCCAGACTGAGAACGCAGCTCCTTCGGGATCGGTGAGGACCGCCATCCGCCCCGAGTCCATGAGGTCGAAGGGCTCCATCGCCACCCCGCCGCCCGCATCGCGGGCCCTTGACGCCGTCTCGTCGGCACTCCCGACCCAGACGTACGTGTTCCACATCGCCATCGTCGGTGCGCCCTCGGGAATCGACCCGACCGCCGCCACGTCACCGCCGCGAATGCGTCCGATGAAGTACTTGCCCTCCGCCCCTTCGGGCATCACGTTCTCGAACTCCCAGCCGAACAGGCCGCTGTAGAAGGGGAGGGCGGCCTCGGGGTCGGGCTGCATGGTGTCGACCCAGCAGGGGACTCCGGGGATGTATCCCTCTCGCTCGGGCATTGCCGTCCTCCATGGTCGGGTAGCTGGCACCCTAATGGTCAGCACCTTGCCCGATGGATTCGGCCCCATCTTGTGCGGCAGGTCCTACCGGGCTGATGAGGGATCTAGGGTTTCGCCTTTCGGTGCCCAGGGGCGGATGGGAGCACGGACATGACCACGGACCCGGATCCGAGCAGGACCAGACCGCGGCGGCGGTGGGAGCGGTTCGCACCTGCAGGTGCCCTTGGTTTTCTCCTGACGATCGTGCTCGGCGCCGTCGCCATCGGGAAGTCGCCGCCCTCGAGCCAGGCACCGGTGGAGGAGATCGCCGCCTTCTTCGCCGACCGCCGGACGGGTGTTCTCTATAACTCGACCCTCGTCGTGCTCGGCGCCTTCGCCTTGTACCCGTGGTTCCTGGCCAGCCTGTGGCGAGCGACGCGCAAGGCCGAGGGCGAGGGCGGCATCCTCGCGGTGGTGGGCTTCGTCGGAGGACTGACCCTGCTGGGTCCGCTTCTGCTTCAGGTTGCGGGGTGGGGGGCGGCCGCCCTCGAAGCCGGGCCCCGGCGGGACCCGTCCGTGGCCGCGGGCCTGATGGACCTGGGAAACATGGGCTTTCTCCTCGTTCCCATCCCCGCGGCGGTACTCATCGTCGCCACGAGCCTCGCCGGCTCGCCCGGCGTCCTGCTTCCCCGGTGGCTGGCGCGAGCCGGGATCCCGGTGGCGGCGATCATGCTCGCGGGGGGCATCGTGGGCTTCGCGCCGCAGCTGCTCTTCGCCCTCCTCGGCCTGTGGCTGGCGGCGGTCGCCCTCACCCTTATGCGCCAGGACGGGCAGAGCTGACATGCGGCCGCGACGCCGCCGCGCCGGTCGACACAGCCGCCAGCTCCGGACGGTAGACGGTCTCGGGGTCGGGCGGAAGGGTGCCGTGGGCGTCGGTCATGAACCGCAGCGTCGCTTCCCACCGCTCGGCCGTCATGGAACCGGGCTCCTCGCCGGTGAAGATGTTGGGCTCCACCAACGACCACCCCTCCTGCGCCTCCTTGGGATCGACCTCGGGATACCGCCGCTCGAGCTCCTCGACCGCCGCAACCCCGGTGGGGTCGGCCCGGTGCTGTGCGAGGGCGACGACCACGGCCTGGCGGATGCGCAGGACCAGATCGTCAGGCAGCCAGTCGGCCGCCACCAACCCACTGGCATACACCTCTACACAGAGCGGAACGGCCCGGAGGGGAATGCCGGCTTGACGTCGGGTCCGGGGCAGGAGGTCGGCGAAGTCGGCGACGACCTCGATCTCCCCCCTTCCCAACGCCGCCGGTGCCTCCTCGTAGGTCATGGACACGGGCTGTGAGGGGCCCAGGCCGAGGTGGGCCAAGCCCGTCTGGTACTCGGCCAGCAGCTCCCCTCCCTCCGGCGCCCCGATCCGGCGACCCGGTAGGTCAGCGGGCGCGGCCATGTCCGAGCCGTCCGCCACCAGCCCGGCCAGAGGGCTGCGCCGCACGAGAATCGAGAAGAACCGGGCGGCCAGATCGCCCGAGCGAGTGCGGGCGGCCAGGTAGTGGGGCACGCTGGTCAGGCACACGTCGGCCCCGCCCAAGGCGACCCGCTCGGCGTTCGCCGGGCCCGGAGCGGGCTCGAGGATCTCGACGTCGAGGTCGAACTTGGCGAACAGACCGTTCGCCCCTGCCGCCAGGAACGGCAGGTGGTAGCCCGGCAGTGATGTGGGGCAGTAGAGGCTGAGGCGTATCCGGTCGGCCATGAGGGGTCCCCTACCCTTGCGCCGTCTCGGGCGAACCGCGGGGCGCGCTGTCGCGATCGATCTTGGAACCACATCGCCCTACCGGAGGTCGTGGGGGCATGGAGGCAGGAGCGTTGGTGGAGCAGCCCGAGCCGCTGAAGCGCATAGCGGGCCCGGCGGATGGCCTAGCGGAGCTGTACCGCCGGGAGTACGCGCCGATGGTGCGCCTGGCGCATCTCATCACCGGTTCCAACGAGGCGGCCGAGGACGTGGTGCAGGACTCGTTCGTCCGGGTCTACCGCAACTGGGACCGGGCCGAGCAGCCTGGGGCGTACCTTCGTACGGTCGTCGTGAACCGGTGCCGGAGCTGGCAGACGCGGCGCGCCATGGAGCGGGAGCGCCAACCCCGCCCCCCGGTCGCGGTCGTCGACGCCGAGGGCCGTGAGCTGCTCGACGCGCTGGCCCGCCTCGGCCCGCGCCAACGAGCGGCCCTTGTCCTGCGCTTCTACAGCGACATGTCCGAAGCCGAAACGGCGCGACTCCTCGGCTGCCGTCCGGGGACGGTCAAGTCCCTGGTCCACCGAGGGTTGCGCCAGCTGGAAGGGATGATCGAACGATGACCGGCCCCGTGGAAGAGCGCCTGCGGCGGGCGCTGAGCCAGCAAGCGGAGACCACCACCACCGCACCCGAAGCGTGGAGCCGCATCCGGTCCCGCACCGAGGTCCGCCCGCGCCGTTCCCGCCTGACGAGCTCGGTCGTGATGTTGCCGGCGTGTGCCGTCGCCGTCGTCGTGGTCGTCGCCGCCGCTGTCCTCCTCCGGGAGGACGGCGGGACCCGCGTGCAGGTGACCGGGCAGCCCGAACGGCTCTACCTGGCCCCGACCGGTCTCGGGGAGCGGTTCCGGCTCGTTTTCGCGGACACGGATCCCGTGGGAGGGCTTCGCGGCCCGTCCGGTGTCATGCGGGTGTTCGGCCGGCGGGCGGCCGACGGGGTCGCTCTTTCTGCGTCGGTCGTGGTCCGGGTTCCGTGGGACCTACCCCTCGAGGCCACCGACCCCGGGGCCCAGACCGTGCGCGTGCTGAACGAAGACATGACGGTGCACCGCGATTCCGATGGCCGCCGGATCATCACCTGGCGCCAGCAGGACGGCTCGGAGGCGGGACTGGCCACCTTCGGGCTCAGTGACGACGAGCTCGTGGCCGCCGCCACCAGCCTACGCGCCGCTCCCGCGACGGCCGCGCCCCAGCTGCCTCCGGACTTCGTGAACGTCTTCAGCGGGGACCTGCCGTACGGGCCGTTCCCCTTGACCGACCAGAGGTGGCAGGCGACCAACGGTGACACCTTCTCGATCACCGTGGTCGAGGTCCCCGGCGTGAACCTGGATGCTCTCGTCGGCGATAGCCCGGGAGGGCGTGCGGTCACGGTGCGAGGCAGGACGGGACTGACCGACAGCGCAGGTGAGATGCTGGCCTGGATCGAGCGGCCGAACACCCTCGTCGTCGTCGTGAGCAGCAGTCTGGACGGCGCAGCGATCCGCGAGATCGCCGAGAGCCTGCGGCCGATCGACGAAGGGGCGTGGGGCAAGCTGGCGGCCACGGCCGAGACGGACGACCCGACCGCCGGCAACGCCCTCCCCCCCGGGCCCGAGCAGCCGGGTGAGTCTATCCTAGTTGGTCCGCCAACCCGAGTCGTCCCCGACTCCTTCTTCGCGATCCGGCCGATCCTCGGTCGCAGCGACCCTCCCTGCCCCGCCGGATCTCCCACGGTGTTGGCCGAGGTGCGGGAGGGCCAGGAGACGGCGTGCTACGAGGTCGGACTGCCGGGGCTGGGCGCAGGGGATGTGACAAACGCACGGGCTCTCCCCGAGCGGACACCCGGAACATGGGCGGTCGAGTTCACCTTGTCGGACCCGGGGCTGGCCGGATTCAACGCCCTGGCCCGGATGGTCGGAGTGGGTGGCCAGGTGGCGGTCGTGGTCGACGGCCGCCTGGTGAACGCGCCGCACCTGGCCTCGCCATCGCTCCCGGCCAAGGGCGTGATCACCGGGCTGGACGAGCAGTTCGCACGCACCCTGGCCGACCGCCTCGACAAGTGACCGAGGGCGAGCCCGCCCCTCGCCCGCAGGTGCGGGCGGCCAGAGCTCTCGTCCTGTCCGTCTCCGTCCTCACCGTGGCCAGAACCATGGCCGACCTCGCGACCGCGAGCGTAGGTCTCGGGAGGACCGGCTTCAACCTCGGCGCCTCGGCCATCGTTGTCCACGTCGGTGCCGCATTCGCTGTCCTCGCGCTCGTCGCCCATACCTCCGACCCGACGTTCGCCATCACCACCGGGGCCAGCCGGGCCACGGCCCTGGTCACCGGCGGGCTCGTGGGACTGGCCTTGGCCCTTTACGTCGTTCCCGGCGAAGCCCTTCTCGACTACGAAGCGGCGGGCAGCCGTCGGCGGGGAGCCACCACCGCCCTCGGGCTCACTCTTTTCGCAGCCGCCACCTACGTATGGAGTCGCTCGACGTCGAAGTCGGACCCGACCACGAGCTGAGGAGGAAAGGGTTGCCCTCCGTACAGTTGCAGGCAAGACTCCCCGGCGATGGTCGGTCCTGCGGGGGATCGAAGTTCCTCGGCCGTCGCTCTGGCCCGAGTGGCTGGCA
>JBHENM010000168.1:0-1676 GCA_046262035.1 Acidimicrobiales bacterium
TCAAGACATCCCACGGGGCCAACTGTCAATAGGGAACTTGTGTTAGCGCATTCACGCCGCCGCCTCCGCCGGCTTCCTGTTCGACCACGCAACGGCCTCGTCGTACATCGTCCGGCTCCGGAGGCAGCCGTCGAGGACGCCGACGAGGCGGTTGGAGAGCGCCCGCAGGGCTTGATCGTGGCTGTTGCCCCGGGCGCGGTGGGCGTCGTAGTAGCGGCGGGCACCGTCGGAATGCGTGAGGGCGCAGAACGCCCACCAGTAGGTGGCGTCGGCCAGGTGCCGGTTGCCGACGTAGCGGGCCTTGACCACCTTCTTCTTGCCCGACGCGATCGTGATCGGCGCCGTGCCCGCGTAGTTCTTGCGAGCCCTAGCATCCGCGTAACGATTCGGGTCGTCCCCGAACTCGCCCAGCACCCGGGCGCCGACGACCACGCCGAGTCCGGGAAGACTGCGAACGATCTCGGCGTCCGGGTGCTTCTCAAAAGACCGCCGCAGCTCGGCCTCGAGGTTGGCCACCTGGCGGTTCATCTCGGCGATCACGCCGACGGCGGCGGACACTGCGGCACCCATGGCGTCGGCGATCACCGCCGGCGCCTCGAGGTGCTCGGCCCGCAGGGCGGCCTGGATCTCCTCGGCCCGGGCCTCCAAGCCGCGTTGGCGCCCGCCCCGGCGCAGGGTGGCGACGATGGCCGAGCGGGACAGGCGTCGTCCCTGCGCGGGCGTGGGCGCCCGGCCCAACACGGCCACGGCGTCGGAGGCGGCCAGCTCGGAGCCGAAGGCGGCCACGGCCGCCGGGTAGAACTCCCGCAGCGTGGCCCGCAGGCTGTTCACCTGGCGCTGGCGGCTCCAGATCAGGCGCTGGTGGGCCCGGGCCAGGACGTGCACGGCCTCGACGAGCTCGCTGTCGCCGGCGACGGGCCGGTGGTTGTGGCGGTCGGTGCGGACGAGGTCGGCCAGCACCTTGGCGTCGGCCGCGTCGGACTTGGCTCCCGAACCTCCGCCATAACGCTCCCGGTAGCGGCTCACGGCCTTCGGGTTGATGGCGTAGACGAGGTAGCCGGCGGCCACCAGCGCCGCCACCCACAGCCCCCGATCGGTCTCGATCCCGACCACCACCTGTGCCGGCTCCTCGGCGTGTTCGGCCACCAGGGCGTGGAGCTGAGCTATCCCCTCGACGCCCTCGGGCAGCCGCCGGCGGGCCAATCGCTTCCCCGACTCGTCCAGGACTTCCACATCATGGTGGTCTTCGGACCAGTCGTCTCCGACGAAGATCATCGTCCTCCTCTCGCTCCGATTCGGTTGAACTCTGAGCCCTTCGAGGTGACCGCCAAACGCCCTAATGGAAGTGCTCGCAGCACGCCATCCCACCAGTGGTCCGGTCTCCTCACCAACCAGCAGGGGCACGGTCTTGACAGAGGGCTCCTCGGCCCTGGGCCGCTGAAAGTGCTCACCTGCTGGCGGCTCGGGCTCAGCATGACCTGCAGGCACGCCGAGCGCCAGGGCACGGTCTTGACCCAGAGCTGCTCCGCTCCATGCCGGCCGGTAGTGCTCCGTTACTAGCGCTCGCTCGTGCCTCCTTCCGCCGAGATATCCACAAATCCACAGGCAAGTTGTCCACAGCTACTACTTGCTCCCTCTTCGAGGGAGGGCTTCTTTTCCCCATTAGGGCCGCTGCG
>JBHENM010000169.1:0-2584 GCA_046262035.1 Acidimicrobiales bacterium
CCCCAGGAACGTGTACGCCGCCACCAAGCTCCACCAGGAGCACCTGTGCTCCCTGTGGGGGCGGGAGGCGGGGGCCACCGTGGTCGCCCTGCGGTACCACAACGTCTACGGGCCGAGGATGCCCCGGGACACGCCCTACGCCGGAGTCGCCTCCATATTCAGAAGCGCCCTCGCCGCCGGGCAGGCGCCATGCGTGTTCGAGGACGGTGCCCAGACCCGCGACTTCGTCCACGTGGACGACGTGGCCCGGGCCAACGTCCTCGCCCTGACCGCCCCACGGGTTCCTCCCGGTGCTTACAACATCGCCAGCGGCACGCCCCGCACGGTGGGCGATCTCGCCCGAGCCCTCACCGCCGCCGTCGACCCCGACCTCGCTCCGGTCGTGACCGGCCAGTGGCGGCTGGGCGACGTCCGCCACATCGTCGCCTCCCCGGCCCGGGCCGGGGAGGCCCTGGGGTTCGCGGCCGAGATGGACTTCGCCACCGGCATGGCCGACTTCGCCCGTGCCCCTCAGCGCTCCCGAAGCTGACGCTGAGGACCGGGTGCGCCCCGGTCGTCCGGAGGTGGCCGGATTCGCCACCGCCGCCGTGGCCGGGGTGGTCCTGTCGGCCGCCATCGCCCGGGGCGGCCCCATCCTCCTCTCCCGCTGGACCATCCTCGGACGGCTGGCGTTGTGGGCGGCGGCGTGGGGACTCGCCGTCATCTGCGCCCTCCGCCTGCCCCGCAGGGTGGCGGTGCCGGCGGTGGTGGCCGTGGCCGCCCTGCTCCGCCTGGCCGCGCTGGCCGGCCCGCCCACCCTGTCCGACGACCTCCACCGCTACTCGTGGGACGGTCGGGTGCAGGCCGCGGGCATCAACCCGTACCGGCATCCGCCCGACTCGCCTGCGCTCGCCCCCTTGCGCGAGCCGTCCCTGTGGCCGGACCCTGCCGGGTGCGAGCGCCTGGAACCCAGCCGGCCCGCCGGCTGCACCCGGATCAACCGGCCTGCCGCCCGCACCATCTACCCCCCGCTGGCCCAGGGCTGGTTCAACGCCGTGTACCGCCTGACCGGCATCGACGCCCGCCACAAGGCGTGGCAGGTGGCGGGTCTGGCCGGCGACATGGCCCTCGTCTGCGTCCTCCCCCTGGTTCTGCGGGCGTGGGGCCGGGACGAACGGTGGACGGCGCTGTACGCCCTGTCGCCCTTTCCCGTGGTCGATATCGTCAACAACGCCCACGTCGACGGCCTGGCCGCCCTGTTCGCCATCCTCGCTCTGTTCGCCGCCGCCCGTCGACGAGCGGGCCTGGCCGGAGGTCTGCTCGGCGCGGCGACGCTGGTCAAGCTCTACCCGGCTCTACTGCTCCTCGCCTTCTGCAGAACATCGTTCCGGCGGAAGTCGGGCGTGCTCGTGGCGTGGGCCGCGGCCGCCGGCGTGGTCGCAGCCGGCTACCTGCCTCACGTGGTCGGCGTGGGCTCGCGCGTGCTCGGTTACCTGCCCGGGTACCTGCGGGAGGAGCAGTACGGCAGCGGTGGTCGCTACCTGGTCGCCGGCCTGCTCGGGCTCCCCGCCGGTGCGACGGCAGTTGTGGCCTTCGCCGGGGTGGCCGCCGTCGTGGTCTGGGTCGCCGTTCGCCAACCGCCGCCTCCCCAGGCCGCCGCCGCTCTCTTCGCGACCCTCCTCCTGGCCACCACGCCCGTCCAGCCCTGGTACGCCGCCACCCTGCTGGCGGTGGCCACAGTGGCGGCCAGGCCCGCGTGGGCCGCGGTCACCGCCGCCGGGTACCCCTACTTCTTCGCCGTCATCCTGGACGCTCCGTCACAGGTGGCCATCGGTCGCGTGTCCTACGGAGTGGCCCTGGCCGTCGTAGCCGGTGTCGCATGGCGTCGGCACCGGCGCCGAGTCATGAGGCCGACTTATGGGAACGCTCGAGCGGGGCCGTGACGTCTTCGGCGATCTCCCGGAGCTTGCGGTTGGTGCGCTGGGAGGTCCGGCGCAGCATGTCGAAGGCCGCCTCGCTCGTGCAGCCCTGACGGGCCATGAGAACGCCCTGGGCCCGACCGATGGTGCGAGCGCCGTCCAGCGCCGCCTGCAGGTGGAGGTTGGTCGCCACCGACGTGGCGTAGGCCATGGCGTTGGCCATGGCCACCGAGGCGTGGTCGGCGAAGACCTGGGCCGCGACCACCTCATCCTCGTTGAAGCGATTCCCGGCCCGGGAGTAGAAGTTGAGCGAACCCACCGTGCGCTCGGCGGTCCTGAGCGGCGTGGAGAAGACCGATCCGAAGCCGGCGGCCTGAGCGGCGGCGGTGAAGTTGGGCCACTGGGTCTCTTCGGCGAGGACGACGTTGAAGGTGGTCCCCTCGCGCATGGCGGCCACGCACGGACCCTCGCCTGTCCTGTACTGCTCGTGGTCGACGTCGCGGGCGGCGTCCGAGCTGGCGGTCGTGGTCTCAGGACCCAGGGTCCTCTGCAGCGAGATGCTGACGTCGTCGACCCGGTCGATGCTGGCGCACGCCAGCGACACGACGAGGTCGAGGACGGCTTCGACCGTCCCTTCGTCGAGGAGCAGCGCAGCCATGCGGCTGAGGCTGGCCGCCAGTTCGGGT
>JBHENM010000170.1:0-2024 GCA_046262035.1 Acidimicrobiales bacterium
GATCGTACATTTCATCGCGATATACAAAAATGACGATGTCGGCGTCCTGTTCTATTGCACCACTTTCGCGAAGATCGGCGAGTATTGGGCGCTTGTCGGGTCGCTGCTCGAGGTTGCGGGACAGCTGCGACAGGACCACCACCGGGCACTCGAGCTCCCGTCCCAGGGTCTTGAGGGCCCTGGTGAGCATCGACACCTCCATCTGCCTCGTCTCGCTCCTTGCCGCCCCGGTCATGAGCTGGAGGTAGTCGACGAAGACGCCTCCCAGCCGGCCATGCTCACTGCGCAGGCGCCGGGCGCCGGCCCGGATGGTGGCGATCGTCAGTTGGAATGCGTCGTCGACGACGATCGGCAGCCCGGCGATGTGGCCGGTTGCCTCCGCCAGTCGCAGGTGCTGGTCCGGGCTCAACCCCCCGGCCTCCATCGCCTTGGTGGACAGCCGGGCCCGCGCCGCTACCATCCGCCGGACGACCTCCTGCCCCGACATCTCGGCCGAGGCGAAGTAGGTAGGCACGCCAAGAGCGCCGACGTGCGTCGCCATCCCCGTGGCGAGCGCCGTCTTGCCGTGCGATGGCCGTCCTCCGACCACGATCAGCTGGCCAGGCCGGAGGCCCCCGATGATGGCATCGAGGTCAGGAAGCCCCGTGGGCAGGCCCATCATCCCCCGGCCCTCCTCGGCAGCTTCGAGCTCATCGAGCAGCTCTTCGACTAGCTGGCGGCCGGAGCGAGCGGAGGCCGACACCGGAGGCTCGAGGGCGGCCGCCAGTTCCTCCACCCGAGCCAGGGCCTCGACCACGTCCGCCGGCGATTCGTAGCCGATCTCGGAGATCTGCTGGCCGGTGGTGATCACCCGCCGCAGGGTGGCGACGTTGGCCACGATCCCGGCGTAGGACTCCACCGCCGACGCGGCCGGGCAGGCCTCCATGAGGGCGACCAGGCGGAACGCGTCCGGGCCGGCCTCGCCGAGCCAGTGGGCGACGACCACGGGGTCCACGGTCTCGCCCGCGTCATGGAGGCGGCACACCACCTCGTACACGCCGGCGTTGGTGGTGTCGAAGAAATGGGACGCGGTGACGATGGCCATGGCCGCGTCCCGGGCGGCAGGGGAGAGCAGGATGGCACCCAGGAGCGCCTCCTCGGCCACCAGGTCGTGCGGGAGCGCCCTCACCTTCGGGGCGGTGCGTTCCCCGCTCGTGAGCGTCATCGCTTGGCCACCAGCGGTGGAACGGGAAGCGCCGTCGCCCGTCGAACCGCCAGACGGACCAAGGGCCCGGTGCTCATCCCGGATGTCACGAGGCTGCGCCGGCGGGCGTTCGTCGTCCTCGCAGGCTCGCTCCCACGAGGACGACAGCCGACCCGTCCCGAAGCCGGTCGTAGGTCCGCTCGCCGACGTAGGAGCGGAGATCACGAGCGATCGGCACGTGTCCGGGATCCGACTCCTCGCTCGGGCCAGCTGCCGCCATGGGCAGGTTGGTGGTCACCACAGTCGGCCTGCCGCTCGACCACCTGCGGTTGAACAACTCGTTGAGGACTTTGGCCTCCCACTCCGTCGGCATGAGACGTCCGGATCCGAGGTCATCGAGCACCAGTAGGCCGGGTTCGGAGTAGGTGCTGAGGGTCGCGGCGTCGCTGCGTCGTTCCCCGCTGCGAAACCCCTCCTGCAGGGCCGCCATCAGGGCCTCGACGGGGCTGAACATCGCCCAGGTTCCGAACGTCGACGCCAGGCGGTGGGCGACGGCGCAGGCCAGGTGTGTCTTGCCCGCCCCCAAAGAGCCCAGCAGCATCAGGCTTGGGCCTGGTGCAGCGCACCACGCCTCCAGCGGCGCAAGCACGGCCGGCGGATGCGCTGGCTCCCGGGCCAGCACTGAGTTCCAGTCGGCGTTCACGAACTCCGACGGGCACGTTCGACGCCACTCCATGAGAGCGTCGAGCCTTCGCCGGTCCGCCTCCATCGCCGCGTGTGCGGCGGACGCCTCCTCCACCTCGGCCCAGAAGGTGTCGTCGTAGCCGTCCGCCGTCACGCT
>JBHENM010000171.1:0-1951 GCA_046262035.1 Acidimicrobiales bacterium
CTGGCTCCCGGTCCGTTCGAAACCGCCCGAAGCGGGCGCCCACGAGCCGTCCCGGGCGCATCTCTGGACTTGACCAGCGACGCGTCCCGGAAGCCGAACCCGCAACGGAATATCTCGTCAGTTCGGCCGCCCGTCCGGGACAGTGTGTCCCGTAAGGGTGGTCCGGTGAACTGTCCCGGGAACGGGGCGCTATCCGGACGGAAACGGCAGATACCCTTCGATCTCGTCTCCCGGCGGACACCGAGAAGATGTGCCGTTGTCGGTTGTGATGCACACGGACAATGTGAGCCCTGAGCGCGTCCTGACGTGGACGATATCTGGGGATACTCATCGCTGGCCACGGTGCGCGCTCCACGCCCCGGCTGACCGCCCGAGAACGGCACGAGCGCAGTGCCCGATAACCTCCGATCGACTGTAAGTGTTCAGGTCGCCGGGGGCGGCATCCACGGATCGCCGGCGAACAGGTGGGTGAGTGCGTCGATGGCGGGGATGTCGTGCTTGCGGGTGGTGGACAGGTAGCTGCGTAGGTGGGCGAACCGCTCGGCGCCGTGGTGGCTGCGGAAGCAGCCCGAGATCTTGCGGTGGAGCTTGGTGGGCCGCAGGTCTCGTTCGGCCTGGTTGTTCGTGAAGCTGACGTCGAGGTCGTACATGTAGCGCAGGATCGAGGCGCGGTGGGCGGCGAAGGCGGTGACCAGGTTGTAGGAGCGCCGCTGGAGGTAGTCGCGCTTGCGGCCGGTGGGCGGGTCGGGGTTGGCCACGAGGCCCTCGGCCACGAGCGCGTCGTAGCGGGCGGCGAAGGCCCGCTGGAGGACGGGCCCGAGCCGCTTGAGACCGCGTCGGCGGGCGTCGTCGCAGGCCCCGTTGATCTCCACCAACAGCGCGGCGAGCCCCGCCGCCCAGGCGGTCTGGGTGGCGACGCCGGCGACGTCGGCGAGGTCACGGAGCAGGTGCGCTGCGCACAACCCGTGTTTGGCCTTGAGCTTCCAGTACATGGCCAGGCGGTCATGCACGACCACCCCCCGGTAGCCCCGCAGGACCCCGGCCTCATCGATAGCGTCCCCGCCCCGGGTCACCGAGGCATGGATGAGGGTGTAGAGCGACGTCGACACCACGTGCATCCAACACGTCGCCGTGCCCACCCGGTCGGTGGTCTCGTCGGCGTGCAGCACCGGCAGGGTGCGCAGGAAGGCGACCAGGGCGGCGATGAAGCCGCGCAGGCGCCGGGACGCCTCGGAGTAGATGGCGTCGATCGCCCCGGTGGAGATCCTGAGCCCGTAGAGGTCGGCCAGGGTCTCGGCCACCCGCCGGGTGGGCAGGTGCTGGCGGCCCAGCAGGTAGGCGACCACCGCCCGCACCCGGGAGCCGTAGCTGACCGGCGCCCGCACCCCCTCGGGGAACGGCGCCGTCGTCACGTGGCCGCACCGGCAGCGACAGGCATGGGCCCGGTGCTCGGTCACCACGGGGCGGACCTCGGGCAGGTCGATCACCTGGCGGGCGGAGAACTCGCTCTCAGCGTCGCCGCCGAGCTCGGCGCCACACCCCTCGCATCGGCCGGGACGGTGGTCGACGACCTCGTCGGGAGTGGCCGTCATCTCCAGGCTCGAGCCCTTGGCGCCTCGCTGCTTGCCCTTCCGGCGCTTCTTCCCGCCACTCGCCTGCTTTCGTCGCTCCCGCTCCTCGGCCTGGCGTTGGCGCTCGGCGGCGGGGTCCCGAGACGGGGGCTTCCCCGAGTTCGCCGAGTTCTGGCCCAGCTGGCGTTCCAGCTCGGCGACCCGGGCCTCGAGCCGCTCGTTCAGTCGGCGCAGCGTCTCGATCGTCTCCGCCTGGGCCGCGACCAGCGCTTCGAGCTCGGCGATCCGGCGCTCGTAAGCCTCGATCGGACTGGCGCCGTCTCCCATAGGAGAACTTTCGCGACCACCCCGCGCGACTCCTGCAACGCCAGCAGATTTTC
>JBHENM010000172.1:0-2417 GCA_046262035.1 Acidimicrobiales bacterium
CGGTATGTGAAGACCGGTCCGTCGACCAGCTCGAGGGCGCCCCGAAGGGTAGACACGGCGGCCTGGTCAGTCTGGCCCCGGGCATGCGCGACCCGGCGGTCGAAGAGGTCGAGATCTGTCATGACCCCCGGGCCGACTCGATAGCGACCGTCGGTAGCTATCGGGACATTGGTGACCCCCAGGATTCGACGGGTCTCCGAGACGGTGTTGGCTAGTCGCTTGCGGCGAGAGGCTGTGGGCGAGACCCACACGGCGTCCTCGACCCGCTCGGACGCGGCTGGGGCGTGGAGTGCGACGTACGTAAATACGGCCACCTGCTTGGGCTTCAGACTTCTGCTGGCGCCGACCACGGAGATGTCACCGAGGAGTCGGACCAGAACTTCGAAGGGTGGATCTTCGTACTCGTCGGTCGTCGAACCCACCGTGACCGGGGGTTCCCGTGGAAGCCGCGGAATCAAACTGGCTCTCCTGACCCTCGTGTGGGTGGCCTAACGGGCATCGTCGCTGTCGTTGCTGGCTGAGACGGCCGATTCGAGCATCCGCGCGACGCGCACGGACCGCAGCCAAGGTTCACGGGCTCTCACACCTGCGAACCAGGAGACCGTCAGCCCGTGCGCGTCACCACTGCATTCAAGCGCCTCTGCCGCCTCGACGACGTCAACGTCGTCGCCGTGGAGTTCCTCGCCACGATGGTGGTGGTCACCGTGGCCTTGCGGCGGCGGCGTCTTGTCTGCCCCCACTGCGGCCACAAGACTCGCTGGCGCTACGACACGCGGCCGGTGCCCTCCCGCTGGCGTCACCTCGACCTGGGGACATGGCGCCTCGAGCTGCGGGCCGACCTCCGCCGGCTGCGCTGCCCCACCCACGGCGTGGTGGTCGAGGGTGTGCCCTTCGCCCGGGCGGGTGCGCACCTCACCCGCGATCTCGACGACCTGCTGGCGTGGCTGGCCACGAGGATGGACAAGTCCGCCGTGGCCCGCCTGTGCCGGGTGTCGTGGCGGACGGTGGGTCGGGCCTGCGAGCGGGTGGTGGCCACCGAGCTGGACCCCGACCGCCTCGACGGGCTGTTCCGCATCGGTGTCGACGAGATCTCCTGGCGCAAGCATCACAAGTACTTGACCCTCGTCGTCGACCACGACCGGAGCAAGGTGATCTGGGGGGCGAAGGGCAAAGACGCCAAGACCCTCGACGCCTTCTTCGACGAGCTCGGGCCGCAGCGATCCGCCCAGCTCAGCGCCGTCTCCCTGGACCTGGGGCCGGCTTACCTCAAGAGCGTGCAAGCGGAGGGCCACGCCCCCCAGGCGGTCGTGTGCGCGGACCCGTTCCATCTCGTCAAGCTCGTGGGCGAGGCGCTCGACGAGGTGCGCCGGGAGCTGTGGAACCAGCTGCGCCGCCTGCCCGACGACCGTTGGGCCAAGGACTTCAAGGGGTCCCGATGGGCGCTGCTCAAGAATCCCGAGGACCTCACCGAGACCCAGGCCGCCCAGCTCGCTCGCATCCGCCGCAACCGGGGCGGCATGTGGCGGGCCTACGAGATGAAGGAGCAGTTCCGAGCCATCTTCGCCGGCGACCTCGGCCGTGATGAAGCCGGCGAGCTCCTCGACCGCTGGTGCGCCCGGGCTCAGCGCAGCCGCCTGGCACCGTTCGTCAAGGTCGCCCGCACAATGCGGGAACGCCGCGAACTACTGCTGAACGCCGTCGAGCACGGGATCAGCAATGGCCGCGTCGAAGGGCTGAACACCAAGGTCCGTCTGCTGATCCGACGGGCCTACGGGTTCCACTCCGCCGACGCCGCGCTCGCCCTCGTGATGCTCGCCGCGGGACCCATCGATCTCAAGCTGCCGCACGAACGACCGGCCCACAAGGCAGCCGCGTGACCCACATCCTCGTCAGGAGAGCCATCAAACTGAGCTGCTCCGGGAGCCGGGACGCGTCCTCGAGAAGATCGTCCACCCGTTCGGTGGTGGCGGCCGGCACGGCCTGGGCCTCGCATGTCAGGCCCAGTGTGGGGATGGTCAGCGTTCCGCTAGACAACTCGACCCGAGTCGCTCCTTTCACGTGCTCGCCGCCCCGTACCACGAGGACCACGGAGACCTGCCGGTCGAGGATGGCGGCCCGCAACGTCTCGAACCGAGCGTCGTCCACCTGGTCGGCAAAGACGATGAGCGGGGCGAGGTCGTCGCTCTGGCGGCTACGCGTCCGGCCAACCAGCGGCGTCGTCCAGCGATTCCCGTCCACCAGCGCCGCAGATTGCTCGACCCAGGCGACGGCGTCGTCGGCTACCTCGTCCCAGGTGGAAACAGCAACTACCCGATCCGAGGTGCCTGCTGGAGGTCGGAGCACGTCGCCCACCACGACGATCGAGGCGCCGCTCGCCATCGGCGAGGTCGCCAACTCCAGAATCCACGATCGAGCGA
>JBHENM010000173.1:0-2951 GCA_046262035.1 Acidimicrobiales bacterium
TATCTCGACGGCGGCGGGGTTCTGGATAGGGAGGATCCGTCCGTGCTCGCTGCCGCTCCTGCGGCGTTACTCCCGTGGGTGTTGACGAACTTGGAACTGGCTCTCGCACGGCCAAGTCCGCGGCAAAGCGAACTGGCAACCTCGCTCATCGAGGGCCTCCTGGCGATGCCCGAAACCGCCGCAGCCCGGCAGACCGTGCTCGCTCGTTGTCTGGACCGGCTCTGATGCCACGAGGTAGATAAGCAGCGTTATGCACCACTTCTCCACGTCCCCCGGCTAGCCTTTCTCCGTGCGCCTGACGGCAGCCATCACCCAAGAGGGCCCCTGGTGGGTCGCCCGCTGCCTCGAAGTGGAGGTGACCAGCCAAGGCGAGAGCCTGGAGGAGGCCCGGGCCAACCTGTCTGAGGCTCTGGCGCTGTACTTCGAGGACCAGCCCGAGGCGCTCGCCGACGCCCAGGCCCCCATCATCACGGCAGTCGACGTCGACGTCGCCTCGTGAGCCCCCGCCTGCCCCGCCTCTCAGGGGCGGAGGCAGTGCGAGCCCTGGAGCGGGCCGGCTTTGCGGTTGTCTCCCAGCGAGGCAGTCACCGCAAACTCCGCCACCCCGACGGCCGCGTGGTGATCGTTCCCATGCACCGAGAGCTTGCCTCCGGCACCATGGCTTCTATCCTTCGCCAGGCCGGGCTCAGTCCCTCGGAACTAGAGGAGTTGCGTTGAAGCAGTCGCCGGCGCTGCGCGTCGTCGACGCGGTGGACGACTTCCTCGTTGCCCTCTCCGCCGCCAAGCCCAGCCCCCACACGCTGGCCGCTTACCGGCGTGACCTTCTCGGGGTCGCGGGGCGTGTGGCCGCCGCTCAGGGCATGGAACTCGCCGAGCTCCCCCTCGCGGCGTTGGACAAGGCGTCGCTGCGTCGGGGCTTCGCCACCTGGGCGGACGATCATGCGAAGACCTCCACCAACCGCGCCTGGAGCGCATGGAACGCCTTCTTCCGGCACCTGGTTGCCGACGACGTCGTCGAAGGCAACCCGATGGACGGGGTGGGCAAACCCCGTCGCCCCCGCGCGCCGGTCAAGGTCATCCGAGGCCCGGACGCGACCGCCCGGCTGCTGGCTACGGCAGCCACCGTCGACACTCGTGCCCGCCACCCCTGGCCGGAGCGAGACACGGCCCTGGTGGCGACGTTCGCGGTGACGGGGATCCGCCTGGGCGAGGCGGTGGCGCTGACCATCGCCAGCCTGGACGGGCCACCCGGGGAGCGGCGTCTCACCGCGGTGGGCAAG
This sequence comes from Acidimicrobiales bacterium, assembly GCA_046262035.1. Taxonomy (GTDB): domain Bacteria; phylum Actinomycetota; class Acidimicrobiia; order Acidimicrobiales; family AC-14; genus JBHENM01. The sequence goes on from JBHENM010000173.1 coordinate 1,281, forward strand.
GGCGACAACGCCCGCGTGATCCCCCTCTATCCCGCCCTGGAAGCCGTCCTCGAGGCCTACCTCGTCGCGCGGGCCGCTCGCTTCCCCGACCACGACCTCACCCGGCCCACTACTCCCCTATTCGTCCACCACAGCGGGCGCCCCTACACTCCCCGCCAGGTCCAGTACCTCATCGAGCGGCTCTACGTCCGCGCGGGCATCCGCGCCCGGGTCCCAACCGGAGCGCTCGTGCACGCGCTGCGCCACACGTTCGCCACCACCGCCCTCGAGGGTGGTGCCAATGTCGTCGAGGTCCAGCAGCTACTCGGCCATGCCTCCCTCGACACCACTCGGCGCTATGTGGAGGCGACGGCTAATGAGCTTCGCGATGCCGTTCGGGCGCATCCGAGCCAGCTGGCGCTTCAGCGCCACCTTGCGACGATGACCCCAGACCAGTGATCGTCTTCTGGCGGCCCTGCGTTGCTGAGAAGGGCCACCAAGCAATGCAGCCCACAGAAGCGCCAAGAAGTAGGAGTCTGAAGCCGTATTCTGGTTTTCGCGACGCGGGCGGACGTTGCTCGGGACGCACCGTGCCGTCCCTGAGCCGGGCGAGGGAGCGCTCGAGGGGTCCTGCCCATTTGCAAGTCAATGTTCCCAGACGGCCATGGATCTGTCACCGCTAGTGCCGTTTATGTCACTGGTTGCGTTCGACTCGATCCCACATCGTGCCGAGTGAAGAGCAGAACGGCGGCTGTGCCGCCATACGAGGCTCTGGCCGGCGGAGCCGATGATCGACTTGCCGGGGCTAGCGCGAGGGTGATCTCGACGCTCGAACAATGATTGATGTGAGCCCGTCCAGCACCTGGTGGCTTGGCTCGATAGAGATGTCGGCAAAGCCGGCCTGCTCGAGGGCGGCGACGTACTCGCTCTGCGTGAGGGCCCCGCTGACGCAATCGAGCCAGCTAGTGGGGTCAATCGTTTGCTCGCTGGGCCGGTCGGCGTCGGCTGCGACGTCGGCGATTGCAAGGCGACCTCCAGGCCGGAGAACGCGCATTGCCTCGCCAAGAACCCGGTGCTTGTCGAGGGTCAAAGCGATCACGCAGTTGGACAGCACGACGTCGACGCTCGCATCTGGCAAGGGGATGGCTCGAGGTGGCCCTTGAGAAACTCGACGTCCGGTGAGGCCGGCCTCGACCTGATGGGCGCGGGCCACCTCGAGCATCTCATCGGTCATGTCGATGCCGTAGGCCTTACCTGTCGGACCCACCCGTCTGGCAGACAGCAGGACGTCGATCCCGCCTCCCGAACCCAGGTCCAGCACCACCTCGCCCTCGGCCAGTTCGGCGACGGCTACGGGGTGATCTGAGTAACGGTGCCAAATCGGCCAACAATTCATCCACTAACTCGGGTTAGAGGCGAGCGGATAGGCGGGAGTGTTGATGACGCCGGGTGACGATCGAAGCAGGTCCTCCGCCAGCGCCCTGCGCTCACGCTGTCCCTGGCTGGTTCACGAACCCACGATTGCCAAGACGCCGATCGCGCCCCGGTTGGCGAAGAAGATGAAGCGGCGGAGGTCGTTGGTGGCCTCGCCCCGGTTGAGCTGGCGGCCGATCCGGCGTCGGAAGGCTTCGTCGGTGAACCACCGGAGGGCGTGGAGGGTGCGCAGGAGCTTGCCGTACTCCAACATGGCCT
>JBHENM010000174.1:0-1143 GCA_046262035.1 Acidimicrobiales bacterium
GGCCGGAGAGAGCCACGAACTGGGCGGCGGTCGCAGGACCTCCATCACCCGTGGCGCAATCGTCCCATCGGTAGCAGCGGACATTGCCGACGCCGGCGACCAGCCTCAGGATGCCGGCACTGAGGTTGTCTCGGGCGTCGTAGAACTTGAGTGGCGGTCCTCCCTCTCGAACCTGCCGTGAGGCAGGCTCGGGAGATCTCAACCAACCCGAGAGAAGGAGGACCACCAGCCATGTCAGCGTCTCACACCACGACCCGGCCGGAATCGACCGACCACAACAAGAAGGCATCGAAGGACGGCGCGAGGAAGGAGCGGTTGACCATCATTCCCGGCGTCGGCCTGATCGACCTCGACGACCCCGGCGTCGCCGGCCGCCTGGCCGAACGCCTGGCCGGCAAGGTCGGTGACCAGCTCTTGCTGTTCGCCCAGCGGATGCAAGAAGGCCTGCTCGCCGCCTCGGTCGCCATCGGCCTTGACGTGATGTCCGAGTTCATGGAGTCCGAGGTCACCGAGGTGGCCGGCCCGAAGGCCAAGCACAACGCCGATCGGGCCGCCTACCGCCACGGCGGTGAGGACGCCACCGTCACCCTCGGCGGGCGGCGGGTGGCGGTGCGCCGGCCCCGGGTGCGCAGCGTCGACGGCGCCGAGGTCCACCTCGAGTCCTACGACACCCTCGCCTCGACCGACCTGCTCACCGCCCACACCGTGGCCGCCATGATGGCGGGGCTGTCCACCCGTCGCTACGAGCACGCACTGGAGCCGGTGGGCACCGAGGTGACGGCGAAGGCCAGCTCCACGTCCCGCTCGGCGGTCAGCCGACGGTTCGTCACCGCCACCGCCGAGCGCCTGGCGGAGTTCCGCTCCCGGCCTCTCGACGACGCGAAGTGGCTGGTCATCTTCTGTGACGGCTTCGACTTCGCCGGCCACACCATGGTCGGCGCCCTGGGCGTGACCGCCGACGGGACGAAGGTGCCGTTGGGGGTCGTCGAGGGTTCGACGGAGAACGCCAGCGTCGTGCGGGGGCTCATCGCCGGCCTGCGTGATCGGGGCGTCGACGACAGCGACGGGATCCTGTTCGTCCTCGACGGCGGCAAGGCGCTGACCCGGGCCGTGCGTGACGTGTTCGGGGACAAGGCAGTGATC
>JBHENM010000175.1:0-2576 GCA_046262035.1 Acidimicrobiales bacterium
GAGATCGAGCTCCCATGCAGCCAGCGTCGGCGCTTGGCCATCGTCGGGATGACGTGGCTGTCGATCCGGAGCATCACGCCGGCAGCTTCGAGGCGCGTGAACAGGTCGTCGAGGGACTCGGCCGAGGCGGCCGCCGCCATGGTGTCCGCAGCGAACCCGAGTCCGACAACGGGTGGGGCTGGACGACGGCGCGATTGAGCATCCATGATTCGCGGGGGCGGACCCAGACAACGCGGTCCGGCGACGCGCCGTCGTCCCGTAAGACTGGTTCGGTGAAGCGGCCCGGTGACGGGGGCCTATGCGGTGGCGCCCTGAGCCAGCGCGCGATTCATGCCGGTCTTCTCCGCACCGCCCGCGGTCCGGCGCTCTGAGTCCGTTTCGAGTCACTGACAGTGGGATGGTCGGCCTTGCTCTGGAGACATTGACTTGACATGGGGAGGCCGGTGGCAGCCCCCCCCCGTCGCCCCCTGGGGCCATAGCACGGGCAGCCCGCCGGGCGTTTGTGCTGGTCAGTAACCTGCACCGTCGGTAAACGTCTCGCGGGAGCCCCTCGTCACCGCCCTTATCCACCCACGGTGATCGGACGGTCGTGGATCAGGCGCCGACTGGACGGTCCGGCGTGGCCGAAGACGCCGGCGGAGCCGTTCGACGGTTGCGCCATCGGCGCACGGCGACGCCCTGCAGACGGCCGAGACGCTGACCTCGAAGCGGGCCGCGATGTCGGGCGCGGACAGATCGGCGTCGAGCGCCTCCCGCAGGCTCGGCCGGTCGACGGCGGGACTCGGGCGACGGCGAGAGACCCCGGCGGCCTCGAGGCGGCGGTACACGGTGGCGGTCGAGCAGCCGAACCGGGCCGCGATGCGCGGGCCCGACCAGCCTTGGTGATACAGCGCCGCCATGGCGTCGGAGCTCGCGGGAGGCGTCGCAGGCGCGGGGCCGCGCCTGGGGACGCCGGCGGCGTCGAGCCAGCCGCTCACAGCCTGAGGGCTTACCGAGAACCGCTCGGCGAGCTGGCGGAGGCCAAGGCCGTTTTCCAGGTACAGGCGCCGGAGCTCGGTGTCCGCGGGCCGGGAGCTGCGCCGGGGCCGCGCCGGCCGCCGGGCCACGCCGAGGCCCTGCAGGCGGGCGTACACGGTGCTCGTGCCGCAACCGAGGTGGGCGGCGACTTCCGCCGCTGTCCAGCCCTCGAGCTCGTACAGCCGCCGGACCTCGACGTCGCTCACATCGACGCGGACGGTCGCGGGGGACGCCCGCCTCGGCACGTCGGCGGCCACCAGCCAGTTGTGCGCCGTCTGGGCCGACACCCCGAGCCTGGCCGCCAGGGCCGCGACCGTCATGCCCTCCTCGACGTACAGCCGGGAGCGACGCCGCGTCAGAACGAGGCGATCGCGGGGGCGCGAGCCCCGTCTCCGGCGGGCGCCCCGACGCCACCCATTCCGACCGATCGTAGCGTCGACCATCTCGCCATAGGCCGGAGGGGGACGACAACGTCGAGCAGCGCGGTCGCTGAACGTCATGCTCACGGGGGCAATGGGGCCCTCCGTCACTTGGAGACCAGACGAGCAGTCGTGAAAGTGCCGTCCCACGAATCCCGTCATCGGCGGCTGCTCGTCGGTTGCCGAAAGGACTCTCATGATCCCCTAGCCGGCGGTCGGGGTCAGCGCGAGATCAGTGCCTATTGCTCTGCTGGTGCCTGAGAAGGTGCCGCGCTGTTGCCACGGTCCCACTTCCGACTCGTCAATCCACCTCGCCAACAGGCTGAGGGCGGCGAGCGCCTCAAGGGCCTCTTGTTCCGAAGGTTCGTGGCCGTGGCTGTACAGGTTCCGGATTCGCATCATGCAACCGCGGCCGAACGCCATGGCGCCCTCGTGAGCATTCGTCCAGCTCTCCGAACCTGCCGGGAACTCGGCGAACCTCAACCTCGGCTCGCCTAGACGCGCGTCCTTTGGGCTGAACGCCGCGGTGACGAGCGGCGCGCCCGTTCCGCTGGAGACGCTGAGCTTCGCTCGGAGCTGAACCTCGATGGACCTCGCGCCTTCCTCGACGGCCTGACGGTGGTGTCCGCCCGACCACAAGGTGGCCGCCATGCCGGCGACCCAGGGGTGAAGCGCAGCGACATCGACCGTCGGCGCGTCGGGCTTGCTGACAGCGAGCTCCGTCTGCGCAGCCTTGAGGATGGCGACAGCGCGCCGAACGCCTGCTCGACGCGCCTTGTCAAACGCCGACTGCGGTGTGGAGTCCGTCCAAATTCCGAGCGAGTACTTGACCGCGTCGAAGCGTTCGAGCATGGGATCGCCCTCCCCCAAAGCCACTCGAAGCGCCACCCGCGCCGTCTCCCGCCACTCGTTGAAGTTGGTCGGGTTGCCGTCATTCGCCAGCTCAACAGCCCGATCGAGGAGCTCTCGCGCACGTGCGACGTCAGCGGCCATGCCACTAAGCCTCGATCCACCGATTCTCCTCCGGTGATGCCCGTTCCCGGATGCGACTCGCTTCGCCGTGGTCCTGATCGCCGGCGCGTGCCCGATGTCGACACGGGGCCGCGTCGATCCAAGGAATCTTGGCCATCAATGCTGTCA
>JBHENM010000176.1:0-1031 GCA_046262035.1 Acidimicrobiales bacterium
GTCGGAGCACTCCTCGGGCGGCATGGACAGCTTCCGAGGGCACCACTCCAGCAGGAACTCGTCGAGGTCCTCGACCGTCCAGGTGGCCAGGTCCCCGCCCGCGTAGCCCCACTTCCAGCCCAGCGCCACCCGCGCGTCCCCCGCGTCCGCCCCGCGGGGCTGCTGGCGCTGCAACCACCCCGCGTAGTCCTCGAGCAGCTCGTCGCACCGCGACTGGAAGGCGGCCTCGTCCTCGACCCCGAACCTCATCCGCATCCGGGAAAGGATGGCAGCCCAGTCGCCGACACGCGACGGTGGGTCAAACCAGAAGGGTCACGGCGTGTCGGTGACCAGAACGAGAGTGAAACCGTCGTACCCCTTGACGCCGACTGTCTGGATGGTCGTGGCGCTCACCCCCGGGGTGAGGGCCACCAGCTCGTTGAACCGGCGCACGCCCTGCACATCGGGATCGGAGCTGGCGGCGTCGAGCACGGCGCCCCTGCGCACCACGTTGTCGACGACGATGACCGTGCCAGGACAGGAGAGGCGGTGGGCCAGGTGGAAGTACTCCGGGATGCCAGCCTTGTCGGCGTCGATGAACACCAGGTCGAAGGGCTCGCCACCGTCGGCCACGAGCTGGGCCAGGGTGTCGGCGGCCGGGCCCAGGCGGACGTCCACCATCCCGGCCAACCCCGCGGCCGCCAGGGTGGCCCGAGCCACCTCGGCGTGGGTGGGGTCGAGTTCCAGGGTCACCAGGAGCCCGCCGGCCGGCAGCGCCCGGGCCATCCAGATGGTGCTGTATCCGCCGAGGGTGCCCACCTCTAGGATCCGGCTGGCGCTCTGCGCCCGGGCGAGCAGCCACAGCAGCTTGCCCTGCAGGGGGGAGACCTGGATGGCTGGCAGCCCGGCGTCGGCGCTGGCCTGCAACGCCGACTCCAGGGCCGGGTCGGGAGCGACGAAAAGGTCGGTGAGGTAGCTGTCGACGGCGCTCCACGCCTCTTCGGTCATCGCCCCTCTCCCGTTCGGGGATCAGCCGAGCCGAGCGGGCTCGT
>JBHENM010000177.1:0-12980 GCA_046262035.1 Acidimicrobiales bacterium
GGTCGGGGTCGGCTTCGTACCGGTGGCTCTAGGGGCCTTCCTTGGTACGAACGGCAAGATCGTCTTCGTCTCCGATCGGGACGGGGACAACGAGATCTTCACCATGAACCCGGATGGAACGGCTCAGACGAACATCACCAACAACTCTTTCACCGAGTTCGAGCCCGCCTGGTCGGCGGACGGGACCCGGATCGCCTTCGTGTCCAACCGGGACGGGAACAACGAGATCTACACCATGGACGCCAACGGCGGCAGCGTGGTGCGGGTGACCAACACGGCCACGTCCGAGCGCAACCCGGCCTGGCATCCCGACGGCGCCCGGATCCTCTACACCAGCCTCCGCTCCGGCGATCTGGAGATCTTCATCGCGCCGGCCGCGGGCGGAGCCGAGACGCAACTGACCAACAACACGGCGTCCGACGTGCACCCCGTGGTCTCGCCCGACGGCACCCGGATCGCCTTCGCTTCCGACCGTGACGGCAACTACGAGATCTACACCATGAACCTCGACGGCTCCAGCCCCCAGCGCCTCACCAACAACGGCGCGACCGACCTGCGACCGGACTGGTCACCTGACGGTACGAGGATCACCTTCCAGAGCGATCGCGATGGCAGCGACGACGTCATCATCATGAACGCTGACGGCTCCGGGCAGACCAACGTCGCCATCAACCCGGCGATCGACACCAGCCCCGTCTTCTCTCCCGACGGCACCCAGATCGCCTTCACCAGCGACCGGACGGTTGACAACGAGATCTTCACCATGACCACCGCCGGCATCGGTGTGGCCAACCGGACGAACATCACTCCGCCATCCGACATCACGCCCGACTGGCAGCCGCTGGCGCCGCCTTCCACGGACAACACGGTCGCCGACTTCGACGGGGACGGCCAGACCGACCTCTCGGTGTTCCGGCCAGCCAGCGGAAGCTGGTTCATCGCCAAGAGCTCGGGCGGCAGCATCTCGGGGCCCTTCGGCGTCAACGGCGACATCCCCGTTCCCGGCGACTACGACGGTGACGGAGCGACGGACCTGGCCGTGTTCCGGCCGGAGAGCTCGACATGGTTCATCGCCAAGAGCTCGGGCGGCAGCATCGTGGGCCCCTTCGGCGTCAACGGCGACATCCCCCTGCCTCTCCCGTCTGCCATCCGGATGTTCTTCTTCTAGACGGTGCCGCTGGCGACCACGGCCGCCGCAGGCAGGGTGACCATTTCGCCGGCGGTCCCATACGACGAGGTCGCGGCCTCGACATAGAGCTTCCGGAGGGTGGCCCGCTGCTCCGATGAGGCCGCGGCAAGAACGGCGCCGGTTCGCGGCGTTCCCGCCGCGACCGCGTCGAACCACTCTCCGGGATCCACGCCGAGGATCCAGCGGACACGGTCGATCCTGATGCCGGCCAGGCCGGCGGCGGTGAGCAGCGACGTGAGGTGGGCGTTGTCGGCGTACAGCGTGCTGTCGGGCCCGGGAGGTGCCGGGTCGGCAATGCCGAAGGGCTGCGCCACCTGGCCGAACAGACCCAGGGCGGGGTTGGCCGCCGGCGTGTCCCAGACACTGACCGCCGCCCGGGCCTGGCAGACGCGGGCCAGCTCGGCGATGCCCTCCACGGGCCGCGGGAGGTGGTTGATCAGGAAGCCGGCCACGACCGCGCCGAAGGCGCCGGTCTCGAACGGCAGCTGGTCGGCGCGGGCCTGACGGGCGTCGAGCCCCGCGGACCGGGCGAGGGTCACCATGGCCTCGGACTGGTCGACGGCGATCACGGCGGCGCCGCGACTGCGGGCGGCGAGGGCGACGACTCCCGGCCCGGTGGCCACGTCGAGCAGCGACATGCCGGCGGTCACCCCGGCCGCGTCGAGCAGCGCATCCGCCGCCCCCCTGGTCAGGTCGGTGATGCTCCTGGCAGACGAGGCGGCCCGTGCCTCCCACGACTCGCGCTCCCAGGAGGCGAAGGCGTCGAGTTCCTCGTCGGTATGGGTCACGCCTCGAATCCTGTCACCCATGTTCCCAGCGTGGCTCGGTGACCGTTGGGTAAACAGCTTCCATGGAAACGTCGCATCAGGTCATCGACGGCGCGGAGGATGCCTCGACGGGACGCGGCGGCCCGTCAGGCAGCGGAGGCCCCAGCCGGCTCGACCGGGAACTCCTGGAGCTGCTGAACGAGCTGCGCGTCGTGCTCCCGGGGGTGCAGGCCCTGTTCGCCTTCCTCCTCATCGTCCCCTTCAACGAGCGCTTCGCCAGGGTCACTGAGCAGGAGCGGGTCGTGTACATCGTCGCCCTGCTGGCGTCCGCCGTCGCCTGCATCCTGTTCATCACGCCCCCTGCGTTCCACCGGCTGCGGTTCCGTCGCCGCGACAAGGACCAGCTCATCCGCATCGGCAACCGCTGCGCCATCGCCGGTTTGGCCACCCTGGCCGTGGCCATGGTGGCGGCCGTGTTCCTCGTCACCGCCTTCCTCTTCGAGACCCGGATGGCGGGGGCCCTCACCGCCTTCATCGGCGCCGCCATCCTCGTCCTCTGGTGGATGGTGCCCGTCGTGTTCGGCTCGGATCGAGAGACGTCGACCGCTTCGGGCCAACCGGCCGACTAGAGGTCGCTCCCTCCGTCGTTTCCGCTCAGGTCAGCCCAAAAGCGGCCGATATACGGGGGATGAACGCGCCGGTTCCATCCCCTCACTGGCCGCCTCCCTTGGCCCTCCACTCGCCCATGGCGCGGAGCACGAGCACGGCCACGACGGCCACGCCCCCCGCCGCCGCGACCCCGCCGAAGGCCGCGGCCAGGCCGCTGGCCACCGCGCAGTCGCCGTCGCACTGGATGACAACCAGCGCCCGACCGATGAGCAGCCCACAGATGCCGGCGACCAGGATGGCGGCGAACGCCACCAGGCGAGCGCCCACCGACGGCAGGGCTGACGGGCCGGGAACGGGTGGCCTCGGGGCCTCAGGCACGGGGAGATCGTAGGCTGTGGCCGTGCGAACACTGGTGGTGCTGCCCACCTACGAAGAGGCGGACAACATCGCTGAGGTCCTCCGCCGGCTGCGGGCCGCGGTGCCGGCGGCCGACGTCCTGGTGGTGGACGACTCGAGCCCCGACGGCACGGCCGACGTGGCCAAGGCCGCAGGTCACGAGCTGGGCGGGGTGGACGTGACCGTGAGGCCGGCCAAGTCGGGCCTCGGCAGCGCCTACCGGCACGGGTTCCGGGAGGGACTGGCCCTGGGTTACGACGTCCTGGTGGAGATGGACAGCGACCTCTCCCACGATCCGGCCGCCCTTCCCGACCTCCTGCGGGCGGTGAGCGAGGGCGCCGACCTGGCCATCGGGTCCCGCTACGTGCCCGGTGGTTCCATTCCCCACTGGCCCATCCACCGGCGGGCCCTCTCGCGGTGGGGGAACCGCTACGCCTCGTTCATGCTCCGCCTGGACGTCCAGGACTCCACCTCGGGCTTCCGGGCCTACGCCGCCCACGCCCTCCGTACCATCGACCTCGACCAGGTGCGGGCCGACGGCTACGGCTTCCAGATCGAGATGGCCTACCGGGTGGCCAGCATGGCTGGGCAGATCGCCGAGCGCCCCATCGAGTTCCGGGACCGGGAGCGGGGCAACTCGAAGATGTCGCTCCGGATCGTCGCCGAAGCGGTGGCCCTGGTTAGCTGGTGGGGGCTTCGGGATCGTCTTCTGCGTCGGGGGCGGCCGGCGGCTCGCTGAGCTCGCCGTCGACGGGCTCGCCCGCGACCACTTCGATCACTTCTCCCTCGACGATCTCGCCCTCGACGATGTCCTCCAGGAGGACGTCACCGTCGATGACCTCGCTCTGGGCTGCGGCCGTGTCGCTGGTGGTGATCGGCGCGGCCGAGGCGGCGGCAGGGGGAGTTGACCCGATGGGCCCGAAGCGGGCGGCGATCAGTTGGGACAGGGTGAACCCGAGGACGAAGCCGTCCAGCTCCTGCTGCGTTTCGGCCTCGAAGAGCGCCTGATCCCCGGTGGAGAGCACCCACTTGGAGTCCACCTGGGCTCGGGACATGCTGCCACCGAGGCGGTCCAGATGGGCGGTGGCGTCGGCCACCGACGAGACCTGCGGGTAGCTCATCGTCCACCACGACGGCACCGTGCCCGGGGCGTGGTTCACCGGCGTGCGAGGCTGCACACCTTCCCCCCGGTCGCCCTCAGGAGGGCGGTCGGGCTGATTGCGAAGTTGACGTGCGGTGTTCCGGCTGCGGCCCATAACTCCTCGTAGTCAAGCAGGTCTTGGTCGACGAAAACGCGAAGCGGCTCCCGGTGCCCGAACGGGGGAACCCCACCGACGGGAAATCCCGTGGTCTCCCTAACCGTATCCGCGTCCTCCCGCCATGCCTTTTCGGCACCGGCCGCTCGGGCCAGCTTGTCCTCGTCCAGCAGGTTCTCGCCACTCACCAGGGCCACGACCACCTCCCTCAGGGCGGCGGCCCCTTCCGCGTACGGGGCCCCCACCCCGAAGACCAGGGACTTGACGATCTGGCCGAGGTCCACGCCGATGGCTTCGGCCGCGTCGGCCGCCGTGCGCGTGCCCTGGGCGAACTCCCGGGCGTGTACGTCTACCCCCAAGGCCTTGCCCGCTTCCACGACCTGGCGCACGTTCCGGTGCATGGGCCTCGCATGCTGGCACACTTGGCCGGTGCCGCAGGGGGCGCCGAGCATCCTTCACGTCGACCTCGACGCCTTCTACGCGGCGGTGGAGGTGCTGTGCGATCCCAGCCTGGCGGGACGGCCGGTCATCGTGGGCGGGACGGGCGGGCGGGGAGTGGTGGCGGCCGCGTCGTACGAGGCCCGGGCCTATGGCGTGCACTCGGCCATGCCCTCGGCCCGAGCCCGACGGCTGTGCCCCCATGCCGTCTTCCTGCCTGGCCGCCACCAGCTCTACGCCGACTACAGCCGCCGCCTGCACGTCATCTTCCGCACGGTAACCCCCCTGGTCGAGGGCATCGCCCTGGACGAGGCCTTCCTCGACGTGAGCGGCGCCCGGCGGCTGCTGGGTGACGGCCCCACCATCGCCGCCGCCCTCCGGAGGAAGATCCGCGACGAGCTGGGCCTGTGGGCGTCGGTGGGAGTGGCGCCCAACAAGCTGCTGGCCAAGCTGGCCTCGGAGGCGGCCAAGCCCCGGACGCCGGACCCGGGTTCGGTCTCTCAGGAAGTGGCGGACGCCGGGCTGGGCGTGAAGGTGGTGGAGCGGGGCGGGGAGCTGGCGTTCCTCCACCCGCATCCGGTGTCGGCGCTCTGGGGCGTGGGACCGGCCACGAGGCGCAGGCTGGACCGCTTCGGCGTCCAAACCGTCGGCGATCTGGCCGCGCTCCCGCTCGAGACCCTGGTGGGGGCCCTGGGGCAGGCCCTCGGGCGCCACCTGCACGAACTTGCCTGGGGGAGGGACGAGCGGCCGGTCGTGCCCGAGCGTGCCCCCCGCTCCATCGGCCACGAGGAGACATACGCCAGCGACCACCACGACCGGGAGACGTTGCAACGGGAGGTCGTCCGGCTCTCGGACGCAGTGGCCGCCCGGCTGCGGGCCGGCGAGTGGGCGGGGAGGACGATCACCCTCAAGGTGCGCTTCGGCGACTTCCGCACCATCACCCGGTCACGAACCGTCGCTGACCCCGTCGCCACCGGGCACGACGTGGCCGCGGTGGCGAACGCCCTGCTGGCGGGGATCGACGCGTCCCCCGGCGTGCGCCTGCTCGGCGTGAGCGCGTCGAACCTGGTCGTCCGGCCCACGCGGGAGCGGAGCGAGCAGCCCACGCTGACCGTCAGCGAGTGGGAGGACCTGGAGTCGGCGGTCGACGAGGTGCGCCGGCGGTTCGGTGACGGGGCTGTGGGACCGGCCACCCTTCTGGACGAGGCCCGGGGCCTGCGCCTGCGCCGACCGGGCGACCAGCAGTGGGGACCGTCGGTGCCGTCGGACGAGGGGTCACAACTGGGTTCCTGAGGGTAAGGAACGGGGGATACGCTTAGGGCGAGCCGCGTTGTTGAGGTTTGCGGGCTGTGCGAAGATGACTTACCACCAGTTGTGGACCGGGACGTTGAGAGGTTAGGCGTGCCGCTTTCCGAGGACGAGCAGCGCATCCTCCACCAAATCGAGCAGCAGTTCTACGAGAGCGACCCTGCGTTCGCGCGCGAAGTGGCGAAGACCACCGTGTACAGCCACGCCGGGCGCAATCTCAAGTGGGCCGCGTTCGGCTTCTTCTGTGGGTTCGCCCTGCTGGTGGCCTCGTTTGCCTACTCCCTGATCCTCGGTTTCGCCGGCTTCCTGGTCATGCTGGCCTGCGCCTTCGTCTTCGAGCGGAACCTGCGCAAGCTCGGCCGGGCGGGCTGGAAGCAGGTGGCCGGAAGCGCCAAGGCCGCCAATCTGCGTGAGGCCTGGGGCGAAACCGGCAAGCGTCTGCGCAAGCGGTTCCGCAAAGAGGAGTAGCCGGTCCTACGCCCTTCCGGCGGCCGCCTGCCCGGTGTGCGCGTGCTCGGTGTGCGCGCGCTGGGTGTGACGGTGGCGTTGGGCGGCCGACACCAGCGGTCGAGGATCGAGCGCCCACCGCAGCCGGCGCCAGGGGCCGGCCTGAGTCCGGAGGGACCCCTCCACCGCGGCGGCGGCCTCCTGGGACGGCGTGACCACCTCCAGGGGGACCCCTTCCGGGTCGAAGCCGGCCGCGGTCGTGGTTCCGGCCAGCCGGTTCAGGTCGTCGCCGGCCTCACCCACGGCGGAGGCCGCTCGAGCGGCGAACTCGGTGGCCGTCTCCGAGCGCCGGCGGGCGTGGCCGGCCATGGCCAGCGCTTCCTCGGCCTCGGCCCAGGCCACGAGCACCTTGTCGCTGGGCGTGGCCGCCGAGGCCCGACGCCGCTGCGTCAACCAGTGCCGGCCGAGGGGGATCGCAGCCGCGGCGGCCACCACCAAGCCACCCAACACCAGCACGAACAGGGCCAACCCGCTGAGCCCCGAGCTGGTGGCCGGCGCCTGCTCCGGTTCGGGGATCTCCTCGCGCTCGGGCCGGGTGGTGGCCGTACCGTCGCCCGTCGTGGTCGGAGGCGCGCTCGTGGGCGTCGTGGCCGCCGGCTGCGAGGGGGAGTTTCCGGAAGGCACGCCGGTGTAGCTCTCCGCCCCCGGTGCGGAACGCCCGGGCGTGGGCTCGAAGGCCACCCATCCGAACCCGGCCAGGTAGACTTCGGGCCAGGCGTGGGCGTCCCGTCCCGCGACCAGGTAGCGGCCGTCGGCCTGGACCGTGCCCGGGATGAAACCGACCGCCACCCGAGCGGGGAGGCCGATGGCGCGGGCCATGGCCGCGTAGGTCCCGGCGAACTGCTCGCAGTAGCCGCGGCGGACGGCCAGGAAGCGGACGATGGCGTCGACGTCGTGACCGGCGGGAATGTCGAGGTCGTACTCGAACTCCCGGCGGAACCAGTCCTGCAGGGCCCGGGCCTTTTCGTACGGGGTGGCCGCCGCTGCCGTCTGCCGCCGGGCCTCCGCTGTCACGTCGGCCGGAAACCCTTCGGGCAGGCTCAGGTACCGCCGGGCGACGTCGGCCGGCACCGCGCTCGAGGCGCCGGCCAGCTGGGCCTCGCTCAGCCGGGGCTGTTCGGACACCACCGAGTAGCGGAGGTCGTCGGCGGTGGAGGAGTCGGCCAGGAGGCTGGCCGAGTCCCGGTCGAACCGGGCGCCCTTGACCCCGCTCACCCGTTCGGGGCGGAAGGCGGCCGGGAGCCAGATCGTCCCGAGGGGCCCGATGTCGAACTCCTGGGTGATGACCTGGGTCTCGCCACCGGGACGGCCCGGCAACGGCCCCCTGGTGGTCTGGTAGGTGCCGAGGGAAGACCAGATGGTCCCGTCGAAGCGCTCGAGCGACGTGAGCCGCCAGTAGCTGGGGGCGTTGCTGCGCACCGCGAACAGGTCGATGTTGGACTGGTCCACCAGCCGGCCCCGGATGTCGACCAGAGGGCTGACCGTGACCCGGGACCGGGAGCTGCCCTCCTTGCCGTCCTTCCAGCTGACCAGCCCCGAGCTCGACGCACCGGGGATGTGGGGGCCGAGGAGCAGGGCCACGGCCAGCGCCACCAGGCCCATGGTCGCCCCCTGGCGAAGGAGGGCGGCGTCACCTTCGCGGGCCCGCCCTGCGAACCACGATCCGGTGCCCGAGCGCCGAGCCGCCTCGCTCCAGAGGACGAAGGACAGCACGGCGGCCAGGTACAGGGTCGTGGCCGGAAGGCGCAGCTTGTCGGCGCCGAGGATGGAACCGAAGACGAAGAGGGTGAAGGCGGGCGCCATGGCCTCGAACCGGGCCCGCATGCGGAAGGCGAACAGGTCGGCGGCGGCGGCCGTCACCCAGGCCGAGGCCACCACGACCAGAACGAACCCCCGGAGGGGCTCGGCGGGGGCCTTGACGTCGCTGAACCGCTCCCAGGCCTGCTGGAGGTCGGCGTTGATGGCGTTCCAGGTGCCTCCGCCGGGGATGCCGAAGGTGGTGGTATGGGGCTCCACCAGCCACACCACGGCCAGGACCAGTCCGGCGCCGGAAAGAAGCGACGACAGGAGGGGACCGATGCCCTGGCGCCGGCACGCCCAGCCCAGGGCGTGGCTGGCAGCCACGGCCAGCAGGGCGGGAACGAGGAAGGACCCGTTGGAGAAGAGGCGGACCAGCCCGAGGACGGCGGCGGTGGTGACGCCCACCAGGGCCAGTTCGGTCCCCGCCGTCATGAGCGCGGACGAGGTCGGGCTCCGACCCGGCCCGGCCGCGGGTCCACCCGCACCGGCTCTCGCCGGTCGCGAATCGGGGGGTCGACGTCCGGCCGGGGGGGACGGGCGGAAGGTGGTCGTCACGAGCGGGCCTTGCCGGCGGCGGGACGGGACCCGCCCGCCAGCGGGCTGGCGACGAGGGCCGAGTTCCAGGCATCGGCGAACGGCCTCCCGGGCTCGACGGGGACGGTCAGGCCGGCGGGCGATCTAGAAGGCGCGGAGGGGTCGCTCGCGTCGGAGCCGAACAGGACCACCGCGGCCCAGCCGTAGCCACCGCGGGTGACGAGCAGACGCTGAAGCGAGCCGCCATTCCGTTCGGGCACGGAGCCAGGATTCCCGTCGGTCCCGTTCTCGGCCGCGGCCGTCGTCACCAGCACCAGCGCCCCCGTCGCTCTCTGGCGCAGCGAGCCCACGAGGGAGTCCAGCCTTCCCGTGCCCGCCTCGAGCACGGCCAGGTGCTCCATCACCGCCGATAGGTGGGCGGGCCCGCTCCCGAAACCTGAGTCGAGGCCGTCGGTGGTCAGGAGCCGGACCTCGCTGTCCCGCTTCCAGCTGGCGTTGACCAGGCTGGCGGCGGCGGACACGGCATCCTCGAGGCTGGCGTCGGTGTGGACGGCGGCCCGGACGTCGAGCAGCACCGTGGCCCGGCCCTGCCACGGCACCTCGTGCTGGCGGATCATCAGGTCGTCCTGGCGGGCGGTCGACGGCCAGTGGACCCGGCGCAGGTCGTCTCCCACCTCGTACTCCCGCAGGCCGTAGAACTCGTCGCCCGAGCCGAGGAAGGTGGGGTGGCCGCCCCCCGAGCGGGGATCGTGGCCCGTGGTCATGGGCGGGGGAGTCACGAGGTCGACCCGGGGGTAGACGGTGAGCTCGGTCTCGGGGGCGGCGAGGGTGGTGGTCGACACCAGGCCGAAGGGCTCGCCGATGACGGTCTCCAGGGGCCCGACGCGGAACAACCCCCGGCGTTCGGCCCCCAACCGGTAGGCGGCCCGGTTGGACTGCCCCGGTGCGAGGGGGGCCACGTGGAACCGGGCCTGCCGGGGAGGGGAGGGGGTACCGCCTCCGATGGCCCGGACCTGCACCACCGAGTCCCGCATGGTGACGACGGGCGAGGTGCGGGACCCGCGGTTGGCCACGATCAACTCGACCCGGCTGTCGTTCCCGGCGTGCACCCTCGCCGGCACCAGCCGGCGCGTGCCCTCCAGCTCCGTCCGCCGGCGCAGCAGCACGGTGACGACGGCCACGCCGACCAGGCCGAGGCCGCCGGCGGCGAGGACGAACAGCTCGAGCACCCCCAAGACGCGGCCCAGGGCGGCCAGGGCCAGGGAGCCCGAAACCAGTGCCCACCCCCGGCGGGTCAGTGGACCGGGCACGCAGTCAGGCCGATCGGGTGGGAACCGCGACCGTGGCCAGCACCTCCGCCAGCACGTCGTGGCGACTCACGCCCCGGAGCTGGGCCTCGGGGGAGAGGGCCAGGCGGTGCTCGAGGACGGGCCCGGCGATGGACTTGATGTCGTCGGGCACGACGTACTCCCGGCCCACGGATGCGGCCCTCGCCCGCGCTGCCCGAAGAAGGCCCAGGGCGGCCCGGGGCGACACGCCCAGGGCCAGTTCCGGGCGCCGGCGGGTGGCCTCGGCCAGGTCGACGATGTAGCCCTTGAGGCTCTGGGCGACGTGGATGGCCTGGGCCATGGCGATCATGATCTCGACGTCGGACGCGGTGGCCACCTCGTGCATCTCCGCTACGGGCGTGCCCGCGCCGTGGGTGTCGAGGATGGCTATCTCCGAGGCCCGACCCGGGTAGCCCATCTCGATGCGCATCAGGAACCGGTCGAGCTGGCTCTCCGGAAGCGGGTAGGTGCCCTCGTGCTCGACCGGGTTCTGGGTGGCGATCACCATGAACGGGGTCTCCAGGGGGTAGGTCGTGCGGTCGACCGTGACCTGGCGCTCCTCCATGGCCTCGAGCAGGGCCGACTGGGTCTTGGGTGAGGCCCGGTTGATCTCGTCGCCCAGGACCAGGTTGGCGAAGATCCCTCCGGGCCGGAAGTCGAACTCTCCCGTGACCCGGTTGTAGACGGTGACGCCGGTCACGTCGGAGGGCAGCAGGTCGGGCGTGAACTGGATCCGTCCCCAGGAGCACCCAAGGCTGGCGGCCAGGGCCTTGGCCAGGCTCGTCTTCCCTACGCCGGGGACGTCCTCGATGAGCAGGTGACCCTCGGCCAGGAGGCACACCAGGGCCAGCCGGATGGGCTCGTCCTTGCCGCGGATGACGGTGGCGACGTTGGCGGCGACGGCCTCGAAGCCGTCGGCAAACGATTGAACGGATCGGGTCGCGAGTCGTGGAGTGGACAGCGTTCGGGGGTCCTTGCTCGGGGGCGGCTCGGGGGTGCCGGGACCACGCCAGCGTAGCGGGGGCGGAGCGCGAACTGAGCGGCGCCGGAGGCGCTGCCGCAGCCGTCGATTCCACCGGTAGGTAGTATTACTAGTAAGATTCAGTAATGAGAGTGACGGAAAAGGGCCAGGTCACGATCCCCAAGGACCTGCGCGACGCCCTCGGGATCGGCGCAGGCACCGAGGTCGCGTTCGAGAGGACGGACGATGCCCTCTTAGTGCGCAAAGTCGAGGGCGGACCGACGCGAGGTAGCGCGTTGGCCGGGCGCCTGCGGGGTCGTGGCGACGTGCCGATGACCACGGAAGAGATCCTGGCGCTCACGCGCCGATCCTGACCGTGGGCCTGGGGACACTCGTCGACAGCAACGTGCTGCTCGACGTGATCACCGAGGATGAGACGTGGCTCGATTGGTCGTCGCACGCGTTGGCCCGGGCTGCGGACTCGGGTCCGCTCGTCATCAACCCGATCATCTACGCCGAGGTGTCCGTGCGATTCAGCCGGATCGAAGACCTTGATGACGCTCTCCCGCCATCCGACTATGGACGCCTTGCCCTGCCATGGGAGGCATCATTCCTCGCTGGCAAGGCGTTCCTCGACTACCAGCGAAACGAGGGAACGAAGTCAGCGACGTTGCCTGACTTCTTCATTGGCGCACACGCCGCCGTCGCGGACCTCGCGCTGCTCACCCGGGATCCGGCTCGGTACCGCACCTATTTTCCGACAGTCCGGCTCACGGTTCCGGAGGATGACCGGGAACGGCCGGGATAGCCAAGCCCGGAGACCGGCGAGCGAACGCCGGCCCCGCCGGTCACCGGCCGTGTCGCTTGTTACGGCTGTGCGTCAGAACGCCGCATCACAGTCGGCACACTGCCCAACTTTGGCGGCGGCCGTGTCGCCATGGTTCAGCACCAGGCGAGACGCGTCGCACCAACAACTGAGATCCGCCGGGTCGGGCCTCGAGCATCGAACGCGTCGCCGTTGCTGTCATGATGCGGCCATCCATCGAGAAGACGTCTCACGCTGGGTACACGCCTACGAGTCGGCCTGGCGAACCGCCGGCACCGAAGCGCTCATGTACTTGTTCGCGCCCGATGTCGTCTATGTACCGTCGCCGTGGGCCCAACCCTTGAGCGGTCTGGCGGCACTGTCGCAGTTCTGGGAGGCGGAGCGTGACGGGCCAGACGAGGTGTTCGAGTTCAGAAGCGAGGTCGTGGCGGTCGACGGAAGCGTGGCCGTCGTGCGGGTGTCGGTCGACTACGAGGATGCCCCCTCGGATCGCTGGCGCGATCTGTGGGTGCTCCGCTTCGACGCCCACGGACGGTGCACGGAGTTCGAGGAGTGGCCTTTCGCCCCCCGCCAGAGTGACGGTCACGAACCCTCCAGCTGATCCGTCCGCGGCACAAACGGGATCCCAGGTGAGAAGGTCCGGCTCTGACGCGTCCTATGCCGGAGTCCGCCACCTCACGGCGCCGTAGCTTGCGCCCCGTCGTACCGGTGGAGGCTGCCCCTACCCGTCGCTGGTTACCGGGACGCCCGGTCAAAGCCTCGCCAACGATGACATCATCGTCGGCCAACTGCCGGGAGATGAACCGGGCATGCCTGTCCGCCGCGCGGCGTTCGTTTGCCGCACAGCTCGTCGCGGATCAGCCCGGTTTCGTGCAAGACCAGGCAGAGCCCGTCCAGAAGCAGTGGTCGGCGTTCGTGGTCGCCACCGTACGAAACGGCTTGCCGCCATCATCGAGCGTGAGTTCGCCCGGCCGGCCGGCGAAGGTGTACTTGAGCTTGACCACCCAGCTGCAATCGCACTCGCCTGTCCCGGCGAGGATGTTCAGGACCTGCACGTCTGT
>JBHENM010000178.1:0-3733 GCA_046262035.1 Acidimicrobiales bacterium
TCGTCGCCCACCTGACCTATGGCCGCCTGGGCCCCGGACTCGGTGAGGAAGACGAGGCGAGCCTTCGATCGAGCGCACCGCTTCCCGTCCTCGTTCACCACTTTGGCCGAAGCCTGGAGGACGCGCGTGGTCTGGCTCTCCACTCGAGCCTCGACCCGGTGGGGCCGGCCCAGGAGGACGCCGTGCTCGAAGGTGGTGTTCGTCTCCCGGACCACGGCGAACCGGCCGGCCACGGCGATCGCGGCCCAGGCCATAGCGTCGTCCACGACGGCCAGGACGACGCCCCCGTGCACGTAGCGGGGCGCGCCCGAGTACTCCTCGCCCAGGGTGAACTCGGCGCTCACCACGCCGGCCTCGTCGTCGTGGACGAAGGACAGCCGTAGGCCCTGGGGGTTCTCCGGGTCGCAGACGTAACAGCTGGTGGGGAACCCGAAAGCGGCACTGTTCAGCCGGTGAAGGGTCACGGGCCGACCCTACGCGGTCTGGCCCGGGTGCGTCCCGACCGGCAGCCGCAGGTTCACGACGAGGGCCTGGTGATCGGACAGGGGCAGCCGCTGGGCGTGGGCCCCTTCCACCTCGGGCAGGTAGCCGTGGCCCAGGGCGTGGTCCACCTGGAGCCGGGGAGCGTCCGCCGGATAGGTCTTGACCTGGGCCAGCGAGCGCCATCCTGATGCCCACCGGGGAAACGGCCCGGGGATGTTGAGGTCGCCCAGGAGCACGCACGGCGGCCCGAGGGCGGCCAGGGCCCGGGTGACCTGCCGGAGCTGGAAGAGGTTGTAGCCGGGCACGAACGAGAGGTGGGTAGTGGCCACCACCAAGGGGCCGGTGGCGGTGTCGACCTCGCCGGCCAGGGCCACTCGCGGCTCGTCGGGCAGAAGGATGAACCGCCCCTTTCCGCCGGGGACGGCCACGGGCGCCCGCACCTTGGCCGCCCGCAGGCGCACCACATGCCAAGCCCGCACCGGCAGGCGCGACACCAGGCCGATCCC
This sequence comes from Acidimicrobiales bacterium, assembly GCA_046262035.1. GTDB lineage: Bacteria > Actinomycetota > Acidimicrobiia > Acidimicrobiales > AC-14 > JBHENM01. The sequence continues at coordinate 990 of JBHENM010000178.1, forward strand.
GTAGGCGGGCTCCGCCGGCTGGGGGCTGTCGCCGGCCCGGTCGACCACTGCGGCCGAGTCCTCGTCAGCCGCCGCCCGCCACGTCCCGCCCGGCTCCCCCACCAGGGCGGGCTCGAACCGCCAGGCCGGAGCGCCCATCCCCGCCGCCACCTCGGCCGTCTGGTCGACCTCGCCCGAGCGCGGCTGGCCCCGGTCGATCTCTTGGAGGCAGAGGATGTCGGCCCCCAGGGAGGCGCAGGCCTCGACCAGGCGGGGGGTGGACACCTGGCCGTCGCTGAGGGAACGCCCGTGAAGGACGTTGAAGGCTGCGAGCCTCACGCCCTACCCCCCGTAGTTCATCCGGGTGTCCTCCATGCGGAGGACGGGTGTCTCCTCGGGCTTCTGGAAGGCGGCGTCGATGACCTCGCCCACGAACAGGGTGTGTCCGCCGAGCTCGAGGTGGTGGCGCACTTGGCAGTCGACGTAAGCCACGGCCTGGTCGAGGATGGGGGCGCCGGAGACACCGTCGTGGAAGGGGAAGCCGTTGAGGGTGTGGGCCTCGACGTCGACCTCGACGGGCTTGGTGAACTTCCGGACGATGGCCCGGTCTTCCCTGTCGATGAGGTTGAGGCTGAAGGCGCGGCCCTCGGTGATCAACTCGGCCGTCAGGGACTCACGCTCGACGGAGATGGCCATCAGCTTGGGGTCGAAGCTCACCTGGGTGGCGAAGTTGAGGGTCATGCCGTTTCGACGGTCCCCGGCCCGGCTGCCCACGACGTACAGCCCGTAGGGCAGCGTCCACAGCACCCGCCGGCGGAGCTTGTCGTACTCCTGCTGCTGCTCCTCCGTCTCCACCCCGGGCGGGAACGGCCCGATCGCCCCTGTTCCTCCCGGTCCGGCCATGTCGCCTCACCGTAGCCGGGCGGCCCGGACCACCTCCCGGAGCTGGGCGTCGCTCTCGGGGACGGGACCGTTGGTGCTCCAGGCGTCGAACGCCATCCAGCCGATGGGTGGTTGGGCTCCGGCCCGCACCAGCCGCTCCGGAGGCTCGTCGCCCCGGACGATGAGGGTGCCCAGGCCGGCGCACACCACGTCGACCTGACCGTCGGTCCCGACCAGGGCGGGGAAGCCGTGGATGGCCATGCACTGCCACGTCTGGGCCAGGTCGAGCATGCGGGCGGTGAGGTCGGGGTGGGCCAGGAGGGTGTAGACGTCCAGCTCCCAGGAGCTCAGAACGGCCGGAACCCGAACTCCGATGGGCCCCAACCAGCGCAGCAGCAGGGCGTTGGCCGGGTGGTCCAGGATCGGGATCACGGCCGGGGGCTGCGGTTGAGCTACCCGGCCAGGTGCTGGATGGTGCGGGCCAGGGCCAGGTCCTTGGGCGTGATGCCGCCCTCGCTGTGGGTGCTGAGGGCGACCCGCACCCGGTTGTACCGGATGTCCAGATCCGGGTGGTGGTCGGCCGCCTCCGCCTCGTAGGACAGGCGGACGACGAAGGCCACAGCGTCCCGGAAGCTGGGAAAGCGCAGCTCGCGGACGACCATCCCGTCGACCACGCTCCATCCGTCCAGCTTGGCCAGGGCCTGGCTCACCTCGTCGTCGGTCAGCCTGGTCACGGTCGCAGGCTAATCCGCTGGCGGTCGCGTACCTCGATCGTTAGTGTGGCGAACTAATGGCAAAGGCCACGTCGATAGACACAGAGCTGGCGGGGCGACTCCGGCTGGTGGTCACGCGCCTCGGCCGGCGCCTGCGCCGCCAGGCCGGAAGCGACCTCACCCCCTCGCAGATCTCGGCCCTGTCGAGCCTCGAGCGGCTGGGCCCCCTCACCCTGGGCGAGCTCTCGACCGTGGAGGGCGTCCGCCCCCCCACCATGACCAAGATCGTGTCGGCCCTGGAGGAGGAGGGCCTGGTGGCCCGGCGCACGGACCCCCGGGACCGCCGGGTGGCCCACGTGGCCGTCACGTCCAGCGGAAGGCGGCTGCTGGCCCAGACCCGTTCCCAGACCGACGCCTACCTCGCCGCCCGGCTGCAGGACCTGCCGCCGGACGACCTCGCCGCCCTGCAACGGGCGGTTGACCTGCTCGAGCACGTCCTGGAGGAAGAGTGAGCGAGCCCCAGGCGAGCGAACCAATGAACACGGCGCGGGAGGGCGGCAACCCCCGGGCCACCTTCCGGTCGCTGCAGAACCGCAACTTCAAGCTCTACCTCAGCGGGCAGCTGGTATCGGTCGTGGGGACGGCCATGCAGCAGGTGGCCCAGAGCTGGCTCGTGTACGACCTCACCGGTAGCGGGACCGCCCTCGGGGTCATCATGGCCCTGCAGTTCCTGCCCATGCTGCTGTTCGGCGTTTGGGGCGGCCTCCTCGCCGACCGCCTGGACAAGCGCCGGCTGCTCATCGCCACTCAGGCGGCCAGCGGAGCCCTGGCCATCGCCCTGTGGGCCCTGGTGGCAACCGGGTCGGTCACCCTCTGGGTCGTCTACGTCCTCGCCTTCCTTCTGGGGTGCGTCTCCGTGGTCGACATGCCCACCCGCCAGTCGTTCGTCATGGAGATGGTGGGCCGGGAGGACGTCTCCAACGCCGTTTCCCTCAACAGCGCCACGTTCAACAGCGGCCGGCTCCTGGGGCCGGCGGTGGCCGGGCTGATCATCGCCGGGGTGGGCGTGGGACCGTGCTTCCTGGTCAACGGCCTGTCCTACATCGGCACCATCGTCGCCCTGCGGGCCATGCGTCCGGGGGAACTGGTGCGCCAGGCGGCCGAGCCCCG
>JBHENM010000179.1:0-2658 GCA_046262035.1 Acidimicrobiales bacterium
AGTTACGGCCGGAACGCAAAGCTGCTGTTCGTCGTCACGTTGCCCGTCGACGGCGCTGCGGCCGGCCTCTACGTGCGTCAAGAGCACCGCCGACACGGTCCTCGTCGAGCGCCAGTTCGCTCGGATGTGTCTAATAGTCAAGACCGCAGTGTCGACTGATGAGGGCCGCCGGTTCGAGAGTGCTCCGAGGTGTCCAGTGATTGCAGCGACAATCGCTGCGAGTGTTGCCGGGTTCGTTGCCGTCTTGGCCGTGTGCGGCTGCAAATACTAGACATGTAGTTCGGTGCTCGGTATGGTGCCCGGAACGATGGCGGCAGCATCTCGCAGACGGGCGCTGGAAGAGGCGGGACTGGTCCACGCCCGTCCGGAAGCGGTCACGGCGACGCTGTTCCACGGCAGCCAGCCGTTCTTCCTGCCTGAAGACAAGGTCCAGGTGAAATACGAGATGCTGCGGTCGCACCTCGTGGACGGCGAGCCCGTGACGACGGCGTCCGCCGCCCACGGCTACTCCCGGGCGGCGTTCTACTTGGTGGCGTCCGCGTTCAGCGACGCTGGCATGAGCGGTCTCCTCGACGAGCGCCGGGGCCGGCGCGGCCCGCTGAAGATCTCTCCCGAGATCGCCGCGTTCATCCTCGACGCCGACCCTGTCCTATCGGGCGCCGAGATCGCCGCCCTCGTCGCCAGCGAGTACGGGGTCAGCCTGCACCGGCGGACGGTCGAGCGGGCGCGGCGCCGGTGAGGGCCTTCTGGCCGGCGGCCGAGGCGGCCCAGGTCGACTACGAGGCGTTGCGGGCCGCGGTGCTGGGCGGCGGGGCACCCCAGAGCCTGGTCGCCGCCCGCTTCGCCCGCCGGGGGCTGGCGGGCCTCATCGCCTGGCCGGTATCCGAGCCGGTCTTCTCCGCCCGCACCGTCGGGGCCGTCCGGCCGCCCTGGACACCGCACGCAGACCCTCGCCTGGACGCGCTGGCCGCCGGCTACGAGCTCTTGGTCACCACGCCGGTCACGATCGCCGAGTTGATGGAGGTGTCCCGATGAGAGCGGCCATCTACGCCCGAGTATCCACGGAGGCCCAGGAGGCCCGAGGGACGGTGGGCTCACAGCTCGACGCCCTGCGCCAACGACTGGCGACCGAGGACGACGAGGTCGTGTGCACCTTCTGTGACGAGGGCCACTCGGGGGCACGCCTGGACCGACCCGGCCTCGACGCGCTCCGTGACGGTGCCGAGGCGGGCCTGTTCGACGTGGTGTGGTGCCTGTCGCCCGACCGTTTGGCCCGGGCCTACGCCTACCAGGTGGTGGTGCTCGACGAGCTGGCCCGCCACGGCGTCGCGGTGCGCTTCGCCGACGCCCCACCCATCGACGACGACCCCCAGGCGCGCCTGCTGACCCAGGTCCAGGGCGTGATCGCCGAGTACGAGCGGGCCAAGATCACCGAGCGAAACCGGCGAGGGAGGCTGTGGCGGGCGCGGGCCGGAGAGGTCATCACCTGGAAGGCGCCGTTCGGCTTCAGGCGTGTGCCTCGTGCCGGGGACACGCCGGCCCACCTCGTCGTCCACGAGCCCGAGGCGGCGGTGGTGCGGCGGATCTTCGACGACTACGTGGGCGGCGGCCACTCTGTGCGGGAGATCACCCGTCGCCTCAACGCCGACGGCATCGCATCGCCATCGGGGCGGCCGGTGTGGTCCACGTCGGCCATCAGCAACCTGCTGCGCAACGAGAGCTACGTGGGACGGCTGTACTTCAACCGGACCAAGCCGGCGCCCGACCCCCGTCCCGGTTGCCCGCCCCGGCAGGTGGCCCGGCCGCGGGAGGAGTGGATCGCCATCCCGGTGCCCGCCATCGTCCCCGACGAGGTGTTCGAGGCCGCCGCGCGGACCAGCACGGGCAACGCCATCTTCAGCGCCCGGCGGGCCCGTCCCGGAGTCTTCCTGCTGCGGGGGCTCGTGCGTTGCGGCGCGTGCGGCGTCGGCGCCAGCTGCCACCAGCGCCCGGCGAGCCGCAAGCCCGACGCTCCCTGGAATCGCTACTACTACTGCCGCAACCACGACCCCCTGCGAGCGGGCGGCCAGGAACACCGCTGTCCCGAGCGCTGCATCCGCGCCGACGCGCTCGACACCTTCGTCTTCGACCAGGTCCGGGAGGCGTTGTCACGGCCCGAGGTGCTGGTCGCCGGCGAGCACGCGCTGGCGACCCGGGCCCCGGCACCCGACGACCAGCTGCTGGAGGCGCAGCTGGCTCGCCTGGACCGCAAGGCCGAGTCCGCCGAAGCCGAGCGCCGCCGCCTGGTCGATCTCTACCAGGCCGGGCTCATCGAGCTGATGGAGCTGCAGCGGCGGGCCAAGGAGCTCGACGCTCGCCGACGCGAAGTCGAGCGTCAGCGGGGCGCCCTGGCCGACCAGCGCCGGGAGCTGGCCACCGACAACCGCCTCCGCCAGCGCGTCGGTTCGTTCGCGGAACGCGCCGTGGCGGCCTTTGACGGGTTGGACTTCGACGGTCGGCAGCGTCTCCTGCGCCTCGTGGTCGAGGAGGTGAAGGTGACGGGGTGGCAGGTGGAGATCCGCCTGCGGATTCCCCTCGACGAAGATGCGGCCGACATCGGCGCCGGCTCGGGAAAAGCGTCAAGCAATGACCGTTTGCGTTCACTTCGTAGTAGACGAG
>JBHENM010000180.1:0-24847 GCA_046262035.1 Acidimicrobiales bacterium
CTGGACGTGGGCAGCGCCGACGTCACGGCCCTGAGCATGACCTGCGGCGTGCCTGGCCTCCTCCAGTAACTGATGGGCGCATCTACATGCGCCCATCAGATATTGCAGGAGACTGCGAACGGCTCTACAACCTAAGTAGCCATGAGCCGCTGCACCTTCGTCTGGGCGCACGGGCTCCACAGCTCGGTCGCCCACGAGGATGAACTGGGACTGTTCGACTGGTCGGCAGTCCGGGACGAGGCGCGAGTCGTCCGCTACGACGCCCGTGGCCACGGCGAGGCAGACACCCCTTACGAGGACCGGGCCTACCGGTGGTCGACCCTGGTCGACGACATGCTGTGGGCGGCCAAGCCCGAAGGCGCCTTCGTGGCCGGAGGTGCGTGCATGGGGGCGGCCACCGCCCTGTGGGCCGCCCTACGGGCGCCGCGGCGGGTGCAGGCCCTGGTGCTGGTCACGCCGCCCGCGGCCTGGGCGGGGCGGGATGTCCAGATGGACGGCTACGCCTCGGCCGCCTCCCTGGTGGAGCGGCGGGGCCTGCCGTCCCTGCTGGAGTCGTGGGGGACACGCCCACAGCCCCGGATCCTGGCCCGTGAGCTTCCCCGGGCCCGAGACATCTCGCTGCGTCACCTGGCGGCCATGGACGAGAAGGCCCTCCCCGCCATCCTCCGGGGCATGGCCTCCTCCGACCTTCCGTCGCCGGAGGAGCTCAAGTCGCTCGTCCTGCCCGTCCTGATCCTCGCCTGGGACGGTGATCCCTGCCACCCGGTCTCGACGGCAGAGTCGCTGGCCGACCTGCTCATCCTGAGCGAGATCAACGTGGCCCGTGACCTGGCCGGTGTCCGGCGCTGGCCGCTCCTGGTCCGCGACTTCCTCGAGGGCCTCTGCCTCTGGGAGTGACGGTCCCGCCTCCCTCGGTAGGGTCGCGATCGCCGTGCTCCGCCATGTCGCTGTCTTCACCTTCACGCCCGAGACCACCGACGCGCAAGTCCAAGCCCTGATCGAGGGTCTCGGACGCCTTCCGAACGTCATCCCCGAGATCCGGGAATACCGGTTCGGCCCGGACGTGGGCGAGGCCGAGGGCAACGATGCCTTCGCCGTCGTAGCCGACTTCGAGGACGTTGAGGCCTACCGGCGCTACGCCGGCCACCCGGCGCACCAGGAGCTCATCGTCAACCTGATTCGGCCCATCCTGGCCACCAGGCATGCGGTGCAGTTCGTGCCCGCGTCGCCGTGCGGTCCCGAGCCGGGATCAGCGCCGGCGACGTGAACCGAGGCCGCCTCTCACCCCGAAGGTGAGTCCGGAGGCGGCGTAGGCAGCCAAACCGAGGGCGAGGAACCCGGTCTCGTTCACATTGATGTCGTCGCTGTAGGCGGAGATGGCGGTGATGACGAAGAGGGCCACGGCGACCATCACCAGTATGCGGTTGACGTTCATGTCCGACCCGTACCCGGGTCGGGGTTCCTCACACGCCGGTGGCGACAGGAGCCGACCGCAGGAAACCGAGCATGTCCTCGGCCCGGTACAGGTTGTGGGTAGCGGGATGCTGTGGCGACTTCCCGACCACCAAGCCGGCCTCGTCGTGGCCCCAGAAACCCTCGTAGACCTGCCTCTTCCGGTGGGGATCGTGGATGAAGTGCGGTTCGCGGTGCACACCGCTGAGCCCGGCCCTCTCCCAGGAGGGCTCGTCGAGGAAGAGGACGACGCGTGGTTGCATGAGCTCGGCCGCCCTCCGGAAGCGCTCCGGTTGCTTCTCGAGGTGGAGGAGGCTCGTCAGGGCCAGGGCCTCCGCTACCCCCCACGTCGGTTGGTACCGGTGGAGGAGCTCGCACGACCAGCGCCGGACCTCGGTCCAGAAACCGAGGGGATCGGGGTAGAAGAAGCCCTCGTGGGCTTCTCCGAGGGTGGGAGGAGCTTCGGACCACGTCACCAACGGGTCACGCCAGCTGGGCGGCTTGGTGGTGACGAGGAGGAGCCAGGCGTTGAGGCTGCCAGGCGAGAACTCAGGCCATTCCAGGGCCCGCTCGGCTAGCGCCCGCCGGGCCCGCCGGGACTGCGCCTGGGCGGCCTTCAGCCTGAGGTCGGGACTGGGAGAGAAGAGGAGCGGATCGAGGCGTATAGGCCGATGATACGGTCACCCACGTTGTACGTGGTCGGCCTCACCGGGGGAATCGGCTCAGGCAAGTCGACCGTGTCGGCCATGCTGGCCCGTCGGGGCGCGGCGGTCGTGGACACCGACGTCATCGCCCGCCAAGTGGTGGAGCCCCCAACCCCTGCGTATGCCGCGATCGTCGACCGGTTCGGGCCTGGCGTGGTCGTCGCTGGCGGCGGACTCGACCGCCGGGCCTTGGCCGACCTGGTCTTCGACGACCCCCAGGCGCTGGCCGATCTGAATGCCATCGTGCATCCGGCAGTCCGGGCCGAGGTCGCTGAACGGCTGGCGGCGGAACAGGCCGGCGACTCGGTCGTCGTCCTGGTCGTGCCCCTCCTGGTGGAAACCGGGATGCCCTATGACGTCGGCGTCGTCATCGTCGTCGACTGCCCGGAGGACGTGGCCGTCAGGCGCCTGGTCGACGCACGGGGGATGGACGAGGCCGACGTCCGGCGCCGCTTGGCCGCCCAGGCCAGCCGCGAAGAGCGCCGAGCCCGGGCCGACCTGGTGATCGACAACGCCGGTTCGCTGGCCGAGCTGGAAGCCCAGGTCGAACGGGCGTGGGCGTGGCTCAACTCCCCTTCGCCGAACCGGTGAGAGCGAGACGGGTCTCCTGGGACAGCCCGCCGGGGGGCGGCCGGCTCGGCTCCGCGCCGCCGTACTCATCGTCGGGCGCGACCCACGTCCACGCTCCGGGGCCGCCGTCGAGCCGGTAACCGCAGTAAGTCTTCAGGTGATGGTGGAACCGGCACAATCGCGCCAGACGGTCAACGGTGGTGATCCGGGTCAGCGCCCAGCCGTCGACGTGATCGATCTCCAGGTGATCACGGACATGACACCCGCCGACCACACACTCGGGATCTCGCACCTCCAAGGCGGTGCGCTGGTGAGCGGTGACAGTTCGTCCTCCGTGGGCCGCCGCGGTCACCTCGACACCCTTGGTGACGATCGCCTTGAGCACGGCGTCGCCCAACATGGCCTTGGCCGCCGCCACCGGGATGGGACCGACGCCAGGGATGTCGCACGTTTCGCCGGCTTCGAGATGTCCTCGCACGAGGGCGGAGTGGTCAACACGCACGTGCACCATGGCCCGAGGCCCTGGCTTCCCGCCACCGGTCGGGCCGCTCGCCTCGCACGCGCCGACGAGGGCGTCGGCGGCATAGGCCTCGGCCGGCTCCCGCCTTCCTGCTGCCCGAGCCTCGGCGACGATGCGGCAACGGTGGGGTTCAAGGGCGGCCAGCACCACTGCTCCGGCGTCGGGTGTGGTGCGCAGGTCCATGCGGAAGGCACCGTCGGCGTCGCACCAGTGGCGAAGCCGACGCGAACGGTGAAGAGCCCGGTGACGGGCTACCTCGTCGTCAGCAGCGGCGGCCCGCACGGCCCGGCAGCGCTCTCGTAGACCAGCGACACCGTCGGTTCCGGCGCTCGCCAGCAGCGCCTGCTCGGCGCCAGGGTCAACGGCGGCGGCGGAAACGATCTCGCTGGCTTGAAGTTCTGAAAGCTCACCCGCTCGGTAGGCCTCGGCGGTGGCGGGAAGCGCCTCCAGCCGACGTGCCGTCGCCAACGCTCCGGCGGCGGCCCCGACGGACGAGCCTGTCTTGGCTGCCATCCAGTGGGCGGCACTGCGCTGGCCCTGACGGCGCCACAGGTTCGTCTCCTCCACTCGCCGGGCCATCAACGTGCGCCCGGCCGCCCCGAGCCGCTCGATCTTGGCGAAGGCGTCGACGAGCGCCGACGCCTGCTCACCGCTGAAGCAGCCGGGTTCGAGAGCCGCGACCGCCTCTCGCAGCCACTCTGCCGCCGATTCGACTGATACGAACATGTGTTCGATGATAACACGCGAGGATACGAAGAGCAATGAAAATACAGGCGACAAAACAAGGGCTACCGCCCCTCAGTGGGCACGTGGATCAGGGCGGCATCTCGGGGCTCGTGAGTCGAACCGTCGGGAAGCAGGTGCTGTACCGAGCCACGTCGCGCGTGAGTAGTCCGAGCTGGGCCAGGGCGGCGTGCGCGCCGATGAAGAAGTCCGGGAGAGCCGACGCTTTCGTCCCTCCTCTTCGGCGATAGTCGAGAAACGCTTTTCCGGCCAGGAACGCCGACTCCCATGGCAGTGCCAGCCGCCCGTAGTCCGCTGCTGGGAGCGCGTCGTCGAGCTCCTCAATGCGGCTGAAGCGCACGGACACCTCGCCATAGATGATCGGGTTGATGAACAGCGGGCCGGCATCCGCGGCGCGGGCCAGCGCGGTCGATGACCACTCGGGCCATCTGTCGCTCTCGGTGAGAACATCCAGGAGCACGTTGCTGTCGACAAGCGTCCCGACAGCCATCACCGCTGGCGCGTGAACGCCAGTATCTCCTCCGTCGTCATTCCCACGTCGCCGCGCCCGCGCAGGCGCTGCGCCAGTTGTCGCCCCCGGGTCGGTCCGTCGGTGACCTTCCGGAGGACGATGGTGTCATCGTCCCGCTCGAAGTCGACCTCCGTTCCGGCACCGATCCTCGGTGCATCGCGCAGGCCTTTCGGGATTGTGACCTGGCCCTTCTCCGTGACTCGCATGTAGGAATCTTACCAGTCGTACTCTTACCAACTCCGCGCCGCCGGAGAGTCCCCTGACCCCCGTAGTTGTCACCAGTTCGCCGTAGGGTGGAGGTCGTGCCGCCGTTCAAGGTCGTCAGCGACTTTCGCGCCGCGGGGGACCAGCCCAAGGCCATCGACGGCCTCGCCGCGGGCGTCCAGCGGGGGGATCGCTTCCAGACCCTGCTGGGCATCACCGGTAGCGGCAAGAGCGCCACCATCGCCTGGACCATCGAGCGGGTGCAGAGGCCCACTCTGGTGATCGCACCCAACAAGTCGCTGGCCGCCCAGCTGGCCAACGAGTTCCGGGAGTTCTTCCCCGAAAACAGGGTCGAGTACTTCGTCTCCTACTACGACTACTACCAGCCCGAGGCCTACATCCCGTCGAGCGACACGTACATCGAGAAGGACGCCACGATCAACGACGAGATCGACCGGCTCCGCCACTCGGCCACGTCGGCCCTGCTCGCCCGGCGGGACGTCATCGTGGTCGCTTCCGTCTCGTGCATCTACGGCCTGGGGTCGCCCGAGGAGTACGCCGGCCAGGTCCTCATGCTCAAGCCCGGCCAGACCATGGACCAGCGGGCCATCCTCCGCCGGTTGGTGGACATGCAGTACGAGCGCAACGACGTCGCCTTCGCCCGTGGGCGCTTCCGGGTGCGGGGGGACACCATCGAGGTCCACCCCGCCTACGAGGAGGTGGGCGTCCGCATCGAGCTGTTCGGCGACGAGGTGGAGCGCATCAGCAGGGTCGACCCGCTCACGGGTGAGGTGCTGGCCCCGGTGGACGACTTGGTCGTCTTCCCGGCGACCCACTACGTCGCCGGCGAGGAGAAGATGAAGCGGGCCATGATCCAGATCGAGGCCGAGCTGGCCGACCGGCTGGCCTTCTTCGAGCGCAATGGCAAGCTCCTGGAGGCCCAGCGCCTCCGCATGCGCACCCAGTACGACCTCGAGATGATGCGGGAGATCGGCTTCTGCAGCGGGATCGAGAACTACTCCCGGCACATCGACGGCCGGAACCCGGGGGAGGCCCCTCACACCCTGCTGGACTTCTTCCCCAAGGACTACCTCATGGTCCTGGACGAGTCCCACGTCACCATCCCCCAGCTCCACGGCCAGTACGAGGGAGACCGTTCTCGTAAGGAAACCCTGGTGGACCACGGATTCCGCCTTCCGTCGGCTGCCGACAACCGCCCCCTCCGCTTCGACGAGTGGTTCGAGCGGGTCAACCAGTGCATCTTCCTGTCGGCCACGCCCGCGGCGTACGAGGTGGGCATCTCCACCCAGGTCGTGGAGCAGATCGTCCGCCCCACCGGCCTCATCGACCCTGAGGTCGTGGTCAGGCCGACCAAGGGCCAGATCGACGACCTTCTCGTGCAGATCAGCAGCCGGGTGGAGCAGGGCGACCGCATCCTGGTCACCACCCTGACCAAGAAGATGGCCGAGGACCTCACCGACTACCTGCTGGAGCTGGGAGTCCGGGTGAGATACCTCCACAGCGAGGTCGACACCATCCAGCGGATCGAGATCCTGCGCGACCTGCGCCTCGGCGAGTTCGACGTGCTCGTCGGCATCAACCTGCTCAGGGAGGGTCTCGACCTGCCCGAAGTGTCGCTGGTCGCCATCCTCGACGCCGACAAGGAGGGCTTCCTCCGTAGCGAGACATCCCTCATCCAGACGATCGGCCGGGCGGCCCGGAACGTGGCCGGCCAGGTCATCATGTACGCCGACAAGGTCACCGACTCGATGCAACGGGCCATCGACGAGACCAACCGTCGTCGGGGCGTGCAGCGGGCGTACAACACCGAGCACGGAATCGACCCCCAGACGATCCGCAAGGCGGTCACCGACATCCTGGCCGCCCTCCGGCCCGAGGGAGCCGACGGGGCCCCGGTCCCGGGCAAGGACCGCCGGTCCCGCAAACGCGACCGCCTGAGGAGCGACTTCACCGAACTGCCCCGCGAGGAGCTGGCCCGGCTCATCAGCACCCTCGAGGAGGAGATGCGGGAGGCGGCCACCGACCTGCGCTTCGAGTACGCGGCGAGGCTGCGAGACGAGATCCACGACCTGAAGCGGGAGCTACGCGAGGTCGGGTAGCCCTCAGGACGGGCCGGGAACCGCCGATACCAGAAGGGTGACGCTCGTCGACGCGCCGGACCGGGCCACCGCGCCCGCATATGACCGGCCCCCCGGCCGCGCCCGCCGCATCTGGGGGGCACCGCTGTGGGCTCATCTCGCGGCCCTGAGCGTCATCCTGGTGTTGGTCATGCCGCTGGCAGGAACATCGGCCTCGTTCTCGGCCGACGAGGGGGCGGCCATCATCCAGGCCCAGTCGCTGTCCGACGGTGAAGGGTGGATCGTCCCCCACCCCGTCCCCGAGATCGACCCCGAGGGCCGCAACTACCCCCTAGAGCTCTCAGCCGAGGGCGACAAGGGCGTGGCGCCGTTCGGGAAGCATCCTCTATACGCCCTGCTTCTGGCCGGCGCCGACCGGCTCGGCGGACACGTGGCCATGGTGCTGCTGTCCATCCTCGGGACGGTCGCCGCCGCCGGCCTGGCCGGAGCCCATGCCCGCCGGATCGGCCCCGGCCTGGACCGTCCCGCGATCTGGGTCGTGGGGTTGGCCAGCCCGCTCCTGTTCGACGGGTACCTGGTCATGGGCCACACGCTGGCGGCGGCGCTGGTGGCTGCAGCCGCGCTGGCCGCCCTCACCGCCGTCGAGCGGCGGCGACCTCTCGCCGCCCTGGCCGTCCTCGTTTTCGTCACCCTCGCCGTCCTGCTCCGCACCGAGGCCTTCGTCCTGGGCATCGCCCTGGCGGTGGCGGCAGCCTCCACCGCCCTCCGCCGGCCGCGCTGGCCCGGCCTCCTCGTGGCCGCCACCGCTCTGGCTGCAGCGGGGGGAGGGCGACTGCTGGAAGGCCTGTGGGGCAGGTCACTGGTCGGCGCCGCCAGCGGGACCAATGCGTCGGGGGCCGTGGGGGGCGAGAGCTTCCTGGCCGACAAGATCAATGCCTTCGCCCTCACCTGGCTCCGACCGGGCTACGGCGAGAACGGTGCGGTCGTGGAGATCGCCCTGGTCATCATGGCCATGGCCATCGTCCTGGCCGTCTGGGCCCTACGCCGGGACCCCGGCGGCCGGAACGGGGCCGTCGTCCTCGCAGCTATCGCCGCCCTGAGCGCGGTGGTGGCCCTGGCGGCGGCGCCGAAGAACCTTGTGCCCGGCTTCCTCGTGGCCTTCCCCATAGGCCTGGCCGGGCTGGCCTCGCTCCGGACGGCGACGCTCCGGACGCTGGCCGCCCGCGTCCTGACCATCACCTTCGTCCTTTTCGCCGCCGGTGTCATCGCCACCCAGTACGACAGGGGCGGCTCGGGAGAATGGGGCGGGCGCTACTTCGCCCTCGGCATCCCGCTCCTGGTGCCCGTCGTGCTCCTCGCCCTTCGGGAGAGCGCTGAGGGCGTCGCCCGCCGGAGCCGCCAGGCGCTCGCCGCCGGGCTGGCCGTCTGCTCCCTCTCCATGGCCGTCATGAGCGTGGTCAGCATCCGCTCGACGCACGTCTTCACCGACCGTCTGATGACGTCGATCGACCAGGTCTCCCGCAACACCGGCGAGGAGCGTCCACTCCTGGTAACCACCAGTCCGCTCATGCCCCGGCTGGCCTGGAAGACGTTCGACGACCAGCGCTGGCTGCTCAGCACTCCTGCCGACCTGCCGAGCGTGGTGGACCGGCTGCGGTCCGCCGGGGTCGGGCGCTTCACCCTCGTCACCCGCGACCTGGAGCGGGACGGGGGGGCGCTTTGGGCCGAGGACAACCGGAAGGTCGGCCGCTGGCACATCCTGATCGTGAACGGCCAGTAGACAGGGCGGCGTGCGCCGTTTCGTCCGGCGGCCGGCCACGGCCTCCCTTCTCCTGCTGCTGATCTACGTGGGCCTGTCGTTCCAGAACGACACCCACGGTTACCTCGGCGACACCGGCGGAAAGGTGGCGACCCTTCGCGCCATGGAGGACAACGGGGGGCTGGACCCGGACATCGGGTACTGGGCCGCCCAATGGGACCCGGAAGGCCGGCTCCACCCCCTCCCCTTCACCATCCACGTCGGCCAGAAGTGGGTGACGGTCACGACCGTGCCCGCCCTCTACGCCGCCTACCCGTTGTTCCGGCTTGGGGGGTACCGCGGAGCGCTGCTGGTCCCCATGCTCGGGTCGGTTCTGGCCGCCCTTGCCGCCCGAGCCCTCGCCCGCCGCCTCGGCGGGGGCGACGGGTGGCCGGCCTTCTGGGTCGTGGGGCTGGCCTCACCTCTGACGGTGTACGCCTTGGACTTCTGGGAGCACTCCCTGGGCGTGGCCCTCATCGCCTGGGCGACGGTCCTGCTTCTCGACCTGGCCGATGGGAGCCGGAGGTGGTTCGTGCCACTCGGCGCCGGGTTGCTGTTCGGCGCGGCGGCGACGATGCGGACCGAGGCCCTCGTGTACGCGGCCGTGGCCACCGGGGTGGTCGCCCTGGTCCTGCTCGTCCGTGATCGCCGGCTGGGCGCGGCGGTTGTCGCCGGGCTGACGGTGACGGTGGGCTTGGCCCTGCCCTTGATCGGGAACGCAGCGCTGGAGAAGGCGACGATCGGAAACGGGATCAGGACGGAGCGCACGGCCCGGACGATCGAAACGGCCGTCCGCGCCGGAGGCGCGAGCCGGGCCGAAGAGACGGCCTTGACCACCGTCGGTTTCGAGCCCCGCTTCAACGCCTCCACCTACCTGGGCGGCGCTGTCGCCCTCCTGCTGCTCCTTATGATCGGCCTTCGATCCTTCCCGGCCACGCCCGACGCGCGCCTGGTGGCGATCGCCGCGGGCGGAGTCGCCGTCCTGTACGTCCTGCGGTTCTCCCGAGGCCTCGGCTTCGTTCCCGGCTTGGTTGCGACCACACCTCTCGCTGCCATCGGCGTGGCCCGGTGCTGGGCGAACCCGCGCGCCCGCATCGTCGGGATCATCGGCCTGGCGGCCCTGCCCGTGGTGTGGGCCACCCAGTACACCGGGGGCGCCGGCCCTCAGTGGGCCGGCCGCTACATCCTTCCCAGCGGGCTCCTGCTGGCCGTGGCCGGCGTCGCCGCCCTTCCCCGGTTGCAGCGGTGGGTCGGCGCCGGCCTGCTGGCTCTGGCCGTGGCCGTCACCATCTTCGGCGTCGCGTGGTTGTCCGAACGATCCCACGGCGTGGGCCGGTCCGCCGAGGCCCTGGCCCGACGGCCGGAGCCCGTCCTCATCTCACGCCTGGCCTTCCTCGCGAGGGAGGGCGGCTGGTACGTGAACGACCGCCGGTGGCTCACGGCTGTGACCGACAACGACGTCAGCCGGGCGGCCCGGGCAGTCGAGGACGCCGGCCTGGAAGGTTTCGGCCTGGTGGAGCGGGAAGACGTGGCCGAGCCGACGACCGTCCCCGGTTTCAGGGCCACGGGGACGGACCGGTTGGAGTTCGTCGCCGGCGTCCAGCTCCGCGTCACGACCTTCGTGAGAAACCGCTAAAACGAACTCACGTTCGGCGCCCGTCGCCGGTATGCTCGCACCGGGTGTCTGACAAGCTTGTCATTCGGGGGGCGCGCGAGCACAACCTCAGGAACGTCAACCTCGTGCTGCCGCGCGAGAAGCTGATCGTCTTCACCGGCCTGTCCGGGTCGGGAAAATCCTCCCTGGCTTTCGACACGATCTATGCCGAGGGACAACGACGCTATGTGGAATCCCTCTCGGCCTACGCCCGCCAGTTCCTGGGGCAGATGGACAAGCCCGACGTCGACTTCATCGAAGGCCTCTCCCCCGCCATCTCCATCGACCAGAAGTCCGCCTCCCGCAACCCTCGGTCGACGGTGGGCACCATCACCGAGGTCTACGACTACCTCCGCCTCCTCTACGCCCGCATCGGTGTCCCCCACTGTCCGAAGTGCGGCGCCGTCGTTTCCCGCCAGACGCCCCAGCAGATCGTCGACCGCGTCCTGCAGCTGCCGGAAGGCACTCGCTTCCAGGTCCTGGCGCCCGTCGTCCGGGGTCGCAAAGGCGAGTACGAGGGACTGCTGAAGGAACTGGCGTCCCAGGGGTACCCGCGGGCCCGCATCGACGGTGAGGTGCGTGAGCTGTCGCCGAGCCCGGCCGGCTCTGGAGGCCAGGACTCAGAGGTTCGGCTGGCCCGCTACGAGATCCACACCATCGAGGTGATCGTCGACCGGCTTGTGCAGCGGGAGGGCATCGAGCGAAGGCTGACCGACTCGCTGGAGACGGCCTTACGCCTGGCCGACGGCGTGGCCGAGATCGAACTAGTGCCGCGCGACGGCGAGGGGCCTCCGGCGGAGACCCTGACCTTCAGCCAGCACCTGGCCTGCCCCAACGACGGAACGTCATTCGACGAGCTGGCGCCCCGCAACTTCTCCTTCAACTCTCCCTACGGGGCCTGCCCCCGGTGTGATGGCCTCGGCACCCGCTACGAGGTCGACCCCGAGCTGGTCGTCCCCAACACCGACCTGACCATCGAGGAAGGGGCGGTGGCCCCATGGGCCGGGGCGCGGGGCGAGTACTTCCACCGCGTGCTGGCCGCCCTGGCCGAGTCCTACGGCTTCCGGATGACCACGCCGTGGAAGAAGCTGAAGAAGAGCGAGCAGAAGATCCTCCTGTACGGGTCGGGCACCCGTCAGGTGCACGTCCAGTACAGGAACCGGTACGGGCGCACCCGCTCCTACTTCACGCACTACGAGGGCGTCGTCCCCTACCTGCAGCGCCGGCACTCCGAGGCTGAATCCGACTACATGCGTGAGCAGATCGAGGGATACATGCGGGAAGTCCCCTGCCCGGACTGCGGCGGGGCCCGCCTCAAGCCGGAGTCGCTCGGAGTCACCGTGGGGGAGCTCAACATCCACCAGGTGTGCGACCTCTCCATCTCCAAGTCAGCTGACTACCTGCTGAACCTCGAGCTCTCCGAGCGGGACCGGATGATCGCCGAGCGGGTGGTGAAGGAGGTGAACGCCCGCATGCGGTTCCTCCTCGACGTCGGCCTCGACTACCTGACCCTGAACCGATCGGCCGCCACCCTGGCCGGAGGCGAGGCCCAGCGCATCCGCCTGGCCAGCCAGATAGGAAGCGGGCTGGTGGGGGTGCTCTACGTCCTGGACGAGCCCTCGATCGGCCTGCACCAGCGGGACAACCGCAAGCTGATCGACACCCTCGTCCGCCTTCGTGACCTCGGCAACAGCGTCATCGTGGTCGAGCACGACGAGGAGACGATTCGCGTCGCCGACCATGTGGTGGACATCGGCCCCGGCGCCGGAGAGCACGGGGGCGAGATCGTGGTGTCAGGGACGGTCGACGACCTCGTCGGCGAACCCCGGTCCATCACCGGCCAGTACCTGGCCCGGACCCGCTCGATCCCCATCCCCGCTATCCGCCGGGAGCCGGGCGAGCAGTGGCTGGTAGTGCGGGGGGCACGGGAGCACAACCTTCGGAACATCGACGCCGAGCTTCCCCTCGGGTGCCTGGTGTGCATCACCGGAGTTTCCGGCTCGGGGAAGTCCACCCTGGTGAACGACATCCTCCACCGGGCTCTCATGCAGCGGATCTACCGCTCCAAGATCGTCCCCGGCCGTCACAAGAAGATCGAGGGCGACGAGCACCTCGACAAGGTCATCGGCATCGACCAGTCGCCCATCGGCCGAACGCCCCGCTCCAACCCCGCGACCTACACGGGCGTGTTCGACCATATCCGGCGCCTGTTCACCCAGACCCACGAGGCCAAGGTCCGCGGGTACCTGCCGGGACGGTTCTCGTTCAACGTCACGGGAGGGCGCTGCGAGGCATGCGCCGGTGACGGGACCATCAAGATCGAGATGCACTTCCTGCCCGACGTCTACGTCCCCTGTGAGGTGTGCAAGGGGGGCCGGTACAACCGGGACACCCTCGACATCACGTGGAAGGGCAAGAACATCGCCGAGGTGCTGAACCTCTCGTGCGAGGAGGCCCTGGAGGTCTTCGCCAACCAGCCTCCGATCGCCCGGCACCTCCAGACCCTCGTGGATGTCGGCTTGGGCTACGTGCGCCTGGGCCAGCCCGCACCCACCCTCTCCGGGGGTGAGGCCCAGCGGGTGAAGCTGGCCAGCGAGCTGTCCAAGCGCTCCACGGGCCACACCATCTACATCCTCGACGAGCCCACCACCGGCCTCCATTTCGAGGACATCCGCAAGCTGCTCACGGTGCTGGCCCGCCTGGTCGACCAGGGCAACACCGTCCTCGTCATCGAGCACAACCTGGACGTGATCAAGTCAGCCGACTGGGTGCTCGACCTTGGTCCGGAAGGAGGCGACGGAGGCGGGATGATCGTGGCCGAGGGTCCCCCCGAGGTGGTGGCCAAGACCCCCGACAGCTACACCGGGCAGTTCCTGGCTCCGATCCTCGCTCGATAGGAGAGCCGATCGTCACCGCTGGCGGATCGTTGGCCCTACGGCGCCGCGCCCAGGCGCTGATCTTCCTGGCGGCCGTCGCCCTGGCATCGTCGCGACTCCGATGTTCCTCACCTTCGGCACGATGCTCGACACTCCGGTCACTTCGCTCCCGTTTGGCAGGGCCTGCTCCTCGTGTGGGAGCGCGCTGTCGCGGAGCACCAGCCCGTACCGGCACCGCGGCATCGCTTGCCTTCTGGCTCCCCTCACCGGATGGCAGGCCCTCGTGACGTCAGCCATCGTCGGCGCCTGGGCTCTGACTCGCCTCCGGCCGAGGTGGGGAGCCCGCGACGTCAACGCCGCGTTCGCTGGTGGCGCCCTGGGCGGGTTATCGTCCTCGTGAGCTGGCTGCTCTGGGCCCTGGGGGGCACCCTTCGCCCTGTGTCGACCAGTTCCGGACCCGACCGGCCAGATGGCCCAGCACGTCGACCTTGGTCAGCTGCTCGCAAGCCAGCGATCGCACGTGACCAGCATGTTCGGCGTGGTACTGCTGCTGTGCGCCCTCAGCGGGCTGTTTCTGGCACTGCGGGACCGTCCGACACGCGGGCTTGCTGCCATCGCGCTCGCCGTAACCGTGTCCTACCGCCTCATCTTCAAGACGGGCGCCCTCAATCATCACTACTGGAACTACTGGTTCTGCTACCCCTCGCCTTCGGCCTCGGCGTCGGCGCTGACCGCCTGACGACGGTACTGCAGCCCTCGCGGCCCAGAGCCGAGCCACTCGTGGCTGGCGTGGCCGGTGCCTTGGCCGTAGCTCTGGCTGTGGGCTTCTGGTCGAGTCCTCCGGCAGCCCGATGGGCAATCGACCGAGGCCTGCCCGCCCGGCGCGTGCAGTTCGGCGCGCTGAGCTGCCGAGGCTGGCGTCGAACAACCCGGACGACTTCGTGCTCGTGGGCAGGGTTGGCTGTGCGACGGGCGAGCCGGTCACCCCTACAGCTTCGAGCTCGCGAGAACCGTGGCCGCCCGCCCGCGGCGACGGGCCGCTACTGAGGGTCGTCGGTCACAGAAAGCACTCAAAGCCACCCGGCCCGGGGTCGATACATCAGAGGTGCGACGTCTGGCTCGGCCTTTGCTCTTCGCCGGGACCGCCCTCGCGATCGTCGGCCTGAGCAAGGCTCACGCCGTCCGGAACGCCTACGACTACACGGGTTCCTTCCGGTTCGCCTGGTCGCTGGCCTACATCGCCCTCCTGGCGCTCGCCGCCTATGGGTCCGGCCTCCCCGACCTGCCCCGCACCCGCCGGTCGGCGACCTTGTCGGCCTTCGTCTCGACGTCCGTCGCCGGCCTGGGAATCTCCACCCTCCAGCTGATCGCGGGTTCGGCCCTCCTTCCCCGATTCGTGGTCCTCGGAGCTCCCGCCGTCCTGGTTCCCTTCTACGTGCTGTGCTCGACGCTCGCCCAGGACGGTCGAACCCGGGCGGGGCAGCGTGACCGCGTCGTCATCGTTGCCGGGCTCGATGAGGGCATTCACCTCGCCGACGAGCTAGAGGCCAATCCCGAGCGCCCGGCGATCCTGGCGTCGGTCCTCGCTCCTGAGCGGGCCGCTTCCACGGATGGTCATGAGCGGCCCTTGCTCGAGGCGGCCAAGGCAGCGGGGGCGACCGCCGTGGTTCTCGACCGGGCCGCTCAGGCTGAAGATTCGATCGTCGACCAGGCTGCTGCGCTCCACGAGGCCGGCGTCCGGGTGCGGACGCTCTCGCTCTTCTACGACGAGTGGCTGGGCAAGCTGCCGGTGTCCGAACTCGAGCGGGTCGCCCTCATGTTCGACATCGGCGAGCTGCACCGGGCGCGGTACGGCCGCATGAAGCGCATCCTCGACGTGATCGCCGGATTGGCCGGGCTCGTACTGCTCGTTTTGGTCACTCCCTTGGTCATCGTGGGCAACCTGGTCGCCAACCGGGGGCCCCTTCTCTACCGCCAGGACCGGGTCGGGAAGAACGGGAAGGTCTTCCAGATCCTCAAGTTCCGGAGCATGCGCGCAGGCCACGAAAACACCGAGTGGACAGCCGACCATGATCCCCGCATCACACCGTTCGGCTCGTGGCTGCGCCGCACCCACGTGGACGAGCTTCCGCAGGTGGTCAACATGCTGAGGGGCCACCTGTCCGTCGTCGGGCCCCGTCCAGAGCAGCCGGGGTACGTCGAGGACCTGGAAGGGAAGATCCCGTTCTACCGCCTCCGTCACCTCGTACGACCGGGTCTGACGGGCTGGGCCCAGGTCAAGTACCCCTACGGCGCCAACGAGCTGGATGCGATCGAGAAGCTGCAGTACGAGTTCTACTACCTGCGCCACCAGGGCCTGTCCCTCGACCTGCGCATCATTGGGCGGACGGTCCGCACCGTGATCGGAAGAGGGGGGCGATGACCGGATCGACGGTGACGATCGCCATCCCGGTCCTCAACGAGGAGGCCTACATCGAGGCGTGTCTGGACGCCGTCGCGTCGCAGACCTACCCCGCCGTGGTCGACGTATTGGTCATCGACGGAGGATCCAGCGACCGCACGAGGGAGCTGGTCCGGGAACGGGGCGGAGATGTCCGGCTCTTGGAGAATCCGCGGCGCATCCAGGCCTCCGCCCTCAATATCGCGCTGGCCGAGGCCACGGGTGAGATCTTCGTACGGGTTGACGGCCACTGCCTGATCGGACCCGATTACGTTGAGCATTGCGTCCGGGCGCTCGATGCAACGGGCGCAGCCATGGTGGGCGGGCCAATGCGGCCCCGCGCCGCAGGGTGGCTGGCGCAAGGGATCGCGGCAGCGATGACGTCGCCCTTGGGTGTCGGACCCGCACGTTTCCACGTGGGAGGTCCGTCAGGCTGGGTGGACACGGTTTACCTCGGGGCGTACCGCACCGCTCTCGCTCGAGAGGTCGCCGGGTACCGGGAGGACGTCGGTGTCAACGAGGACGCCGAATTCGCCATCCGAATGAGGCCACAGGGCGGCATCTGGTTCGAAAACGCCATCCGGTCCAGCTACACACCCCGATCCAGCCTTCCCGGCCTCGTTCGCCAGTTCTACCGCTACGGTCGTTCCCGGGCCGCTACGGTTCGGTCGCACCCGGGATCGCTCGCACCCCGCCAAGTCGCGGCGCCCGCCCTGCTCGCCGGGTTGGCATCGCCGTGGCGTCGGCAGGTCCTTCTCGGGTACACGGCTGTCCTTGCGGTCGGTGCCGCCCGCCAACTGAACCGCGATCCCAGAGCATTCCCGGGGTTTCTTCTGGCACTACCCGCCATGCACCTCCCCTGGGGAGCCGGGTTTCTTCGAGGGCTCCTACCACAGCACCCGGCCTCCTAGCCGATGTATCTCGAACAGCTTCCGCCACGGCAGCGGCCGGCGCAGCACCGGCTGTCGGAGCCCCTCCGTCCAGGCGCCGCCCCAGGCTCGGAGTCCCCCCGCGGTCCTGGCCTCCCCGAACGTACGGATCCCCCAGATGGCGGCGTGCACGACTGCGATCGGCGCGGGCAGGTACCGGCGAACGATCAGAAGCCGGTTTCGGAGCCGCAGCGCCGGCACGCGGGGCGCCACTGCGCGGCCTCGGCTGGACGGCCGATGCTCGACGACAATCTTTGGGTCATACAGGAGGCGCCAGCCTTCTTGCATCAGGCGGTAACCCAGGTCCACCTCCTCCGTCGAGTAGAAGAGACCCTCGTCATAGCCACCCACCTCGGCCAGAGCCCGGCTCCGCGCTGCGTAGCCACACCCGACGAAGTACGTGCACGGGCGAACGTCGGCGTCGTCACGCGGGGACCTGCCACGGAAGGGATACTCAAGCGAGGCCAGAGCACCTTCTGTCCGCTGCACCCTGAACGCCACCACCGCCAGGTCTGGCTCGGCCTCGAACCTGTCCCGCAACCGCTCGGCCAGGTCGGTCAAGATCACCGCGTCGTCGTCGAGGAAGACGAGACACTCGGCGCTGGTGGCCTCCGCGAGCCGGTTTCGCCCAGCAGCAACACCGAGGTTGACTTCCGAGCGCATCCACCGGACACCTTTACTCGGCTCGAGCGGCGGGGTTGACGCCATGTCGAGAACCACTATCTCGTCGAACCCCCGCCCATCGGCCGACGCAATCGCCTCCCTCAGCTCGTGCGGCCGGTCATGACCGATCAGGCACAGTGCAAGACGGACCACGCTCCCAGCATGGCGGATCCAGCGGCGTTGGACGAGTCGGTGACGGAGGCTGGTCAGCCGGCAGAAGGTGGCGCGGTCCGGCGTGTCGGTTGGGGGCTTGCCGACCAGACCCTCTCGAGCGCGACGAACTTCATGCTGGCCGTCCTGGTGGCTCGCACCGTCGACCCGGCTTCTTTCGGTGCCTTCGCCCTGGGATACATCGTCTACGCCCTCGCCCTCGGCACGGCAAGGGCCGTGGCCGGGGAGCCGCTGGCCGTTCGATACAGCTACCGAACGAGCGACGAGATACGGACAGCCGGCGCTGCGGCCGCCGGCACAGCGCTCGCCCTCGGGGTTCTCGCCGGTGCCGCGGTGATTGCCGTCGGTCTGGCCCTCGGAGCACCGACCCGAGCCACGCTCGTCCCCGTCGGCTTGTTCCTGCCCGGGTTGTTGGTCCAGGACGCGTGGCGATCGGTCTTTCTGGCCCTTGGCCGGCCGGCTCGGGCGTTCGCCAACGACCTCGTGTGGATGGTCGTTCAGTTCGGTGGCCTGGCCGTGGTGCTCGCCCACCAACCAACCGTCGGAGCGCTGGTCACTGTGTGGGGTGCGGCAGCCGCTGTAGCCGCCTTCGTGGGCGCGGGGCAGGCGGGTTTCCGACCGTCGCTGAAGGGCACGCGGCGCTGGCTCGCTACCAACAGGGACCTCTGGCCCCGGTTCGCTACGGAGTTCTGGGCCATGAGCGGCACTTGGCAGCTGACTATCGTCGTGCTCACGGGAACCGCAGGCCTAGAGGCCGTCGGCGCCGTTCGAGGTGCCCAAACGTTCCTCGGTCCTCTCAACCTGCTGTTCCTGGCCGTTCCGCTGGTCCTGGTCCCCGAGGCCGCGCGCCTCCGCCAACGGAAACCCGAGCGGATGCTCGGCATGTGTGGTGCGGTCGGGATCACGCTCGCTGTCATCGCATTGGTCGCGACCCTGGTGGGACTGGCCGTGCCCGCATCGGTCGGCCGCCAGATCCTGGGGGAGACCTGGACGACGGCCCGGCCCGTCCTCCTGGCTACCGGGCTGTTCGTGGCCTCCACCGGCGCCAACATCGGAGCAATGCTGGGGCTTCGGGCGGCCGGCGCCGCCCGCCAGAGCCTGCGCGTCCGGCTGATCGTCTCGCCTCTCATACTGGCCGGGGGGTTCGTAGGGGGTCTAGCCGGGGGGGCGCTGGGCGCCGCGGTGGGGCTCGCCCTCGCCAACTGGATTGCCACCTTTTTCTGGTGGCGAGCCGTCTTCCGACTCACGAGAACTGACGGGGAACAAAGGTGAGGCTGCTCGCCGCAGGCGCTCGCCGCATGCGTTCTCCCCTCTTCGGGGTTCGGCATGCGCTCCGCCGGTCCTCAGCCATTGCCCAGGTCACTCATACCGGTCGGGCGGTCGCCGGTTCGGTGTACCGCCTGCCCCTCCCAGGTCCGGTTCGGCGAGCAGGGGCCCACCTTCGCACGGAACGCGTGTTGCGACGTCTGCCGCTCGAGTGCCTTCTGCTGGGCGACGAGAACGGTGTCACCGCGTCTGAGTACGCGAGGCGCGTCGACGACCTCCGGCGTCCTTCCACCCCGATCGCCGCCTGGCCCCACGTGCTCCTGCTGCAGGCCTATCGAGAACTCGGGGAATCGCTCTTGGGCCCCGAAATCTTGAAAGACACCGAGTATGTCCGCAACGCCCAGGCATGCGTGGCCGCCACGGGTCATTACTTCGGGGCTCGTACGGACGACGAGATACTCGCCATTGCGAAATCCTTCCTCCAATGGGCGAGCGGCGCGGAGGCCCCGGCCCGGGGCCCCAGCGGCTCTCCTGTCGGAGCTCCGGTCCGCGTCCGCCCGATTCGCCGTTCGGACTACTTCCAGGTGGTCGATGGCCACCACCGCCTCGCCATCAGCTACATGGCGGGTCACAGGGACGCGCTCGTCGCCGTTGACCGCAAGCCGGTCTGGACGCCCCTCCAGCACGTTCTGCGCGACATGTCATGGCTGGAAGGACGGCTCGAGCTCTACCAGCCTGTTGAGGCGCCCGAGCTCCGCCGCGACTGGGTGCTGGTCCGCCAGTGCTCCGATCGCATGGCGAAGATGTCGGACTTCCTCGCCGACCGAGACCTTCTTCCGCCCGCCACCTCTACCTACTTGGACGTCGCCTGCTGCTACGGATGGTTCCTCGCGGGCATGGGAAGGCTCGGTTTCGACGCCCGGGGCATCGAGCGGGATCCTCTGGCAAGGGTCATCGGCCGGTCCGCGTATAGCCTCGATCCGGCTCGCATCTCTGTTGGAGACTGCGTGGACCTTCTGGACGGCACGGCCCAGTACGACGTAGTGAGTTGCTTCAGCCTCCTCCACCATTTCGTTCTCGGACGGGCGTCGATATCAGCCGAGCGTCTGGCGAGCCTGCTCGACGCCGCGACGGCCAGGGTCCTGTTCCTGGACACAGGCCAGGCGCACGAAGAGTGGTTCGCCTCGGAGTTGGAAGCTTGGGACGTCGACTTCATCAAGTCATGGCTGCGTGAGAACACGACGTTCCGCGAGATCGTCACCTTGGGCCCTGACTCCGATGGAGTTGGAAGGTTTTCAGGCCAGTACGGCCGCATGCTCTTCGCCTGCGTCCGCTAGCAGTCGTCCCGGCCAGCGAGGGTCCGAGCTACCTCACTGCGGCCCCGCCGCCCGTTTCCTCGACCATCTCCTTGAGCACGGCGAGGACGTGGAGGTGGGCCTCGTCCTTGGGACGGCTGGCGGCCTCCTTCATCCGGATGAGGTCGTCGAGGCTCACGACCCGGACGATCAGCCCTTCGCCGAGGTCGTAGGACGTGGCGTCCGCGTCCAGATCGCGGAACCCGCCCGTGCCCGACGGGGTGCCGAGAACGTCGACGTCGCCTGCGTCGGTGCGAAAGGTGAACGAGTCACCCGCCGCCAGAGTCCGGCCGTCCAGAATGAAGGACAGGTCCTCATCGACCCCTGCGACCCGCAGTGACGCACGGAGATCCTGCAGGGCGCTGGCGAGCCGGTCCATGTTCTCCGTGGTGCGCTCGTAGCAGATGTCGACATCGTTGGTGATGATTGGCGCACCGAGGATCGAGCTTGCGTAGCCACCGATCAGCACGTACCGGACGCCGCGCTCGTTGAAGGTCCGCAGGGCCCGGAGCGGATCGAAAAGCATCAGGCCTCTACTGGCCGTGCGCTCCGAAGTCGTTCCAGCACCCGTCCGTAATCGGCGGCTCCTTCAGCTCGATCCGAAGGCGGCAACTCGAGCCAGTGGTGAATGAGGCTCCGGTCGACCCCGCCGCCGCGGATCGGTCCGAGCCGGAGCTCGAAACCACAGGCTTTGAGCAACCGTTCGAGCGTGTCGACCCTCGGGACTTGTTGTCCCCGCTCGATCCGGGCGATGGCCGATTGCGGTACCCCCGCCCGGCGCGACAACTCCCGTTGGGAGAGCCCGGCGGCGCGCCGGGCCTGGTTCACATACGACGCAGCTGTCATCGGGTCCATGATACCGAATCCGGTATCGGAGCCCGACTACCGCCCGGGCTACCCGCGGAGCCGTCCCCGACGCTTCTTGATGGAGCTGGCCACTTTCGCCGAGTCGCTCCACGAAGCCGCGTAGCGGCGAAGGCCGGACAGACCGCCGATGGTGACCTCCTCACTCACAAAGGCGGCCTCACCGAGCGCCCAGCCCACCCAGTCTCGGGGGTCGGCGGCGTGCTTCCAGACCGTGACTCGGTAATTGGCCATCGCCTGCCGGCGGTCTTCGGCCGTCCCCAGCAGCTCCTGGCCGACGGCGTGACCGACGTAGAGCGTGGGGACATACCGCACCACCATCCCCTGGCGCTCGGCCCACCAGAAGAGGTCGAGGTCCTCGCTGCCCGTGCCGTAAGCGTCCTCGAAGAGGGCCCCGACCGCGGCCAGCCGGCGATCGAGCGCCGCCCGCCGGATGATCAGGCACGCTCCGCTTCCGGCGCTGACCCGAGCGGGTTGCTTCGGCGGATCGTCGACCTTGACCAGCCGGTGGGTCCTCGCCCGCTTGGCCACGCCCCCGGGCGTCTTCCCGCCCTCGCCCTCGCGCACCGCGGGAGCGAGCAGGTCCCAGGGCTCCTCTGCCTCGCTCCGCACCCGGCGTAGAAAGCGCTGGTGGAACGTCACCTCGGGGCGGGCCACGACCACGATGTCGCCCGACGTCTTGGCCAACCCGGCGTTGGCCGCCTGGGCGAACCCTGCCCCAGCCTCCACGTCCACCACTGCGGGCTGCAGCGAAGCGCTGAGGGTCCGCTCCACCAGCTGGTCCGCCGCCTCCCGCCCGGACGGGCCGACGGCCACGACGACGACCTCCATCAGCGGATCCCCGCCGGCCCGCTGCACCGCTTCCAGCCCCGTTCCCACGCGGGTGGCGGCCAGATGATCCCCGAAGGTGACGGTGAGGATGGAGACGTCAGGAGGCATCAGGTGATCTCTAGCATCCGCTCCAGAGCCACCCGGGCCCAAGCTGCCGTATCGGCGTCGACGCTGATCTGGTTGACGACCTGCCCCTCAACCAGGCTCTCCAGGCACCAGGCCAGGTGAGCGGCATCGATGCGGAACATGGTCGAGCAGGGGCAGACGAGCGGATCGAGGGAGACCACGGTCCGGTCGGGATGGTCGGCGGCCAGGCGCTGGACCAGGTGGATCTCGGTGCCGATGCCGATCACCGACCCCGAAGGAGCGGCCTCGACGGCCTTGATGATGAAGTCGGTGGAGCCGACCTGATCGGCGACTTCGACGACCTGACGGGAGCATTCGGGGTGCACGACCACCAGGCCGTCGGGGTGAGCGGAGCGGAAGGCGGCGACGTGCTCGACCCGGAACCGCTGGTGGACGGAACAGTGGCCTTTCCACAGGAGGAACGTCGCCTCCTTCACGTCGGTGTCCTCCAGGCCCCCGAGGTCTTTCTTGGGATTCCACACCCGCATGTCGTCCGCCCCGAAGCCCAGCTCGAACGCCGTGTTGCGACCCAGGTGCTGGTCGGGGAAGAACAGCAGCTTGTCGCCCCGTTCGAGGGCCCAGGAGACGACGGCCCGGGCGTTGGATGACGTGCACACGGCCCCGCCGTTCCGGCCCACGAAGGCCTTCAGGGCGGCCGACGAGTTCATGTACGTGATGGGTACCACCCGGCTCAGGTCGACGACGGCATCCAGCTCCTCCCAGGCCGTCTCCACCGAGTCGAGGTCGGCCATGTCGGCCATGGAGCAACCGGCGTTCAGGTCGGGCAGGACCACGACCTGGTGTTCGGCGGTGAGGATGTCGGCTGATTCGGCCATGAAGTGGACGCCGCAGAACACGATGTACTCAGCCGTCTGGTTGGCCGCAGCCAGGCGGGACAGCCCGAAGGAGTCCCCCCGGGCATCGGACCAGCGCATGACCTCGTCGCGCTGGTAGTGGTGCCCCAGGATGAGGAGCTGGTCACCGAGGGTGGCCTTGGCCGTGGCAATCCGCTCCGCCAGCTCGTCGGGTGTCGCGTCGGCGTAGCGCTCGGGGAGCGCCGCCTGGATTCGGAACATGGTGTGTCCCTCCACCTTGAGCTCCGATATGGCCGGCGGGGACAGCCTGGTCGCCCACCGCGGGGTTGTCGGCCTCGGAGCTGATCGGCGCCGGAGACCAGGCCGGCGTGCCCTCAGTGTACGACGGCGGGGGCGGCTGCGCGGAAGCGCTGTGGCTCCGGGATTGCTCCCACGACGCGGCAGGATGGTTGACGTGCTGCACCGTCCCCCGGCAGGCACCATCCCCGACGCGCCCGGGTCCTACCAGTTCAAGGACCGGGACGGGCGCGTCATATATGTGGGCAAGGCCAAGTCCCTGCGGAGCCGGCTGTCCAACTACTTCGTCAACCCGGTTTCACTTCCGCCCCGGACGGCCCAGATGGTGGCCGCCGCCGCCGCCGTCGAGTGGATCCAGGTTCGCAACGACGTCGAGGCCCTCATGCTCGAGTACAGCCTCATCAAGCAGCACCGACCCCGCTTCAACATCCGCCTCCGGGATGACAAGAGCTACCCGTTCCTCGCCATCACCGTCGACGACGAATGGCCCCGCGCCCTCGTCATGCGTGGGCTGAGGCGCAAGGGCACCCGCTACTTCGGCCCCTACGGCCACGCCTACGCCATCCGGGAGACCCTCGACCTGCTCCTGCGCACCTTCCCCATCCGCACCTGCAGCGACAACAAGTTCGGCCACCACGAGCGCCTGGGGCGCCCGTGCCTGCTGTTCCACATCGAGAAGTGCACCGGCCCCTGCGTGGGCGAGGTGGAGAAGGACGAGTACGACGGCCTGGTCGACGAACTGATCCAGTTCCTGTGCGGTGAGACCCAGGACGTCGTCCGTCGCCTGGAGAAGCAGATGGCCGACGCCGCCGATGAGCTCGAGTTCGAGCGGGCCGCCCGGTACCGCGACCGGCTCACCGCGGTGCGCAAGGCCATCGAGAAGCAGGCGGTGGTCACCGAGCGGCCCGAGGACCTCGACGTCATCGGCATCGCCGGCGACGACCTCGAGGCTGCGGTGCAGGTGTTCTACGTGCGCAAGGGCCGGGTGATGGGGCGCAAGGGCTTCGTGGTCGACAAGGTGGAGGACGTGACGCCCGACCAGCTCGTCGGCCACGTCCTCGAGGGCCTGTACGCGGAGACGGAGGCGGCAGCAGTGCCGAAGGAGGTCCTGGTCCCGGACATGCCGGACGACCCCGAGCTCTACGTCGACTGGCTGTCCGGCCAGCGGGGCTCGCACGTGAGCATCCGGGTGCCCCAGCGGGGCGACAAGCGGGCCCTGCAGGCCATGGTCACCCAGAACGCCAAGGAGGAGTTCGTCCGCCACCGGCTGAAGCGGGCATCGGACCACAACGCCCGGGCCCGGGCCCTCAACGCGCTCCAGGAGGCCCTCGACCTCCCCGACCCCCCGCTGCGGATCGAGTGCTACGACATGAGCCACATCCAGGGCCGCGACTACGTCGGGTCCATGGTGGTGATGGAGGACGGGCTGGCCCGGAAGAGCGAGTACCGGCGGTTCAAGATCCGCGACGTGCCCGGGAACGACGACTTCGCGGCCATGGAGGAGGTGTTGACCCGTCGCCTGACCGCGCTGCTGGTGGAGCGGGAGCGCCCCCTCGGCGACCGGCCGAGGAAGTTCGCCTATCCGCCCAACCTGCTGGTGGTCGACGGTGGCAAGGGCCAGCTGAGCGTGGCCCTCAAGGTGGTCGAGGAACTGGGGCTGGAGGACGAGATCTCCGTGGCGTCGCTGGCCAAGCGCTTCGAAGAGGTCTTCGTGCCCCGCCAGGCCGACCCGATCAGAATCCCCCGCCAGAGCGAGGCGCTGTACCTCCTCCAGCGCCTGCGCGACGAGGCCCATCGCTTCGCCATCGACTACCACCGCCAGCTCCGGGGCAAGCGGATGACGGTGAGCGCCCTCGACGGCATCCCCGGACTCGGCCCGACCCGTAAGAAGCGCCTCATCAAGGAGCTGGGGGGGATGACAGCGGTGAAGGCGGCCGGCCTGAACACGCTCCTCGCAC
>JBHENM010000181.1:0-2244 GCA_046262035.1 Acidimicrobiales bacterium
CCAGCCGGCCGGATCCTGAGCCAGCTGGAGGATGTCGCCGTAGCCGATGGGCGTCCCCGGCCAGCCGAGGGCCTCGGCCATGGGACGGGGCATGGCGATCACCAGGGGGGTGAGCATGAACGGCTTGGCCGTGCCGGGACGTCCACCGGCGCTTCCGGCGGCGACCGGCGCGATGGGGGCCTGCCCTGCGGCCCGGAGCTTCTCGTTGAGGATGGCGCCCCACGAGCTGGCCGCCGGGGACCACACCGTGGGCTGGGGACCGTCAGCCGCCTCGTTGGGCCAGCCCTGGGAGAGGATCTGCATGGCCGTACCCGACGACTTCCGCTGCACCCGCACGAAGGCACAGCCGCCATCTCCCTCTCGGGCCTCCTTCGACGTGTTGAACCGGCGACCGAGGTCGGTGAGGAGGTCGAACTTCTCGGGCGACGTGGCCACGTCGATGGCGGCGCAGCCTTCGGGCACGGCTTCGGTGCCGGGCTGGGCGGGTTCGTCGGAGCTGACGGTGCAGGCTCCGGCCACGAGGGCCAGGACCAGCAGGAGCAGGACCGGGCGCAGCGCCACGCCGTTCCTGCGCAGTCGCCGAGTGGTGGTCACCGGCCGGTCACCTCGCGCCAACGGCCCCGCAGGTTGTCGAGGAGCCCCGCGGGAGGAAGGCCGGTGGTCAGGGGGAGAGTCGAATCGGAGACGCCGTCGATGGCCTTCTCGCCCGGGACCCGCCAGCCGTCTCCGGCCAGCGCCCGGCGGCCGACCTCGCCCGCGGTGAGGCGGCCCAGGAGGGAAGGGGACGGCCCGGTGCCGGTGGTGGCCAGGGTTACATCGGCGGTCGCCATGGGGGAAGGGTAGAGCAGGTCCAGGGAGGCCCTGCGGGCGGAACGGGCCAGGAGGGGGCCGGCCTGGGCCTCGGTGGTGCCGGTGGCGTCGTAGGCGGCCGGCCCCAGGGACAGCATGAGGTCGAGGGGCGAGGTACCCGACGGCGGCACGGCGTCCCCCAAGGCGCCGAACCACCGGGCGAAAGCGTCGTCGTCCAGGTCGGCGGTCGACAGGTCGCTGCGGCCGAAGTAGCCGGCCACAGCCTGACCCAAAACCAGGAGGCCCACGCCGTCGGTCTCGGGGTCGCCGTACCCGGGCTTGAGCGGTCCCCACTCCGCCCTGCCGCCGCTGGCCGTCCACGGGCCGGCGGCGGCGGCGTCGCCCAGGCACTTCCAGCTCACGGGACCGCCGCAACGGGCGCTCAGGGCCGCTCCCCGTTCCTTCCAGACGACCAGTACCAATGGCGAGCGGGCGAGCGGCTTACGGGCCCGATCGAACAGCGTGGGCATGGCCCGGGACGTGCGGCGGGCGTCGACCAGGTCGGGCCACGGTTCGGGGACGAGCCATCCGTCCAGCCCGGTGTCGTCGGTGGCGGCCGCCAGCCGGTCGGCGGTGTCGCCCGCAGCCTCGACCAGGATCGTCAAACGGGGCTCGTCTACCCGCAGCGCCTCACAGGCGTCGGCCAGCTCCAGCGAACAAGTGAGGCGCAACGGGGCCGATTGCTCCTCGTCCCGTCGGTCCAGGCGGTCGCGGATAGCGAGCGAGGCCAAGACCATCCCCACTGCGGCTACTACGGCAAGGATCGGGCGCACTCAGCGGAGCGTAGGCGGGGGCGGGCTGCGGTCTCTGTTCAGCGGTTGTGGCCCAGCCCGCGGGGGTACCCCCAGAACAGGAGCGGCGGTCGAGAGGAGCGTCAGCGTGCGAGAGCCCAGGAAGCGGTCGTGGCGGATGTTGGTGCCGGTGGTGCTGCTGGCCCTGGTCGGAGCGGCGGGGTGCGGGGACGACGACGACGGTGAGGAAGGGGCCGAGGGTGGCGTGGCCGAGGCCGAGTTCGCCGGCTACTGCACCAAGGCCCTGCAGGTGCACACCTTCCCGGAGCCGGCGGGCGAAATCAGCGCCCTGGCGCCGCCTCAGCAGGCCGAGGTCTACAAGAGCTACGCCACCGGCCTCCTCACCGTGGCCGAGCCCCTCCGAGCCGTGGCCCCCGACAAGATCCGGGACGACGTGAACCTCCTCGTGGATGCGCTGGTCGGGATCCGCCAGTCGGGCGACCTCGCCAGGCTGGAGGACGAAAAGGTCGTGGAGGCCACCGAGCGGGTCCACGAATTCGAGCTGGACAACTGCGGCTGGGCACGGAGCGACGTCGAAGCGGTGGAGTATGCGTTCACGGGCACGCCGTCCTCCCCTCGGGCCGGGCCTCGTAGTTTCGAGCTC
>JBHENM010000182.1:0-10407 GCA_046262035.1 Acidimicrobiales bacterium
GCCGGGTGGGGGAAGGGCCCCACGGCCGGTGGCCGCTGGTACCGTGCCCGCGGACGTGCGCATCGGAGTGCTGGCATCGGGAAGCGGGACGAACCTGGAGGCCATCCTGGCCGCCGGGCTCCCCGTGGTCGTGGTCGTCGTGGACCGTCCCTGCCGGGCCACCGAAGTGGCGGAGAGCGCGGGAGTGCCGGCCGAGATCGTGCCGAGAGGGCCGGACCGCATCGAGTTCACCCACCATGTGGTCGACGCCCTTGAGCGGGCGGGTGCCGAGCTGGTGGCTATGGCCGGGTTCATGACCATCCTGGAGAAGCCCATGTTCGACGCTTTCGCAGGGAGGGTGCTGAACACCCATCCGTCCCTCCTGCCTGCGTTCCGGGGCGCCCATGCAGTGGAGGAGGCGCTGGCCGCTGGCGTCAAGGTCACCGGCTGCACCGTGCACGTGGCCACCCTGGAGGTGGACAGCGGGCCCATCCTGGCCCAGGAGGCGGTTCCGGTCCTGCCCGGTGACACGGTCGACACGCTGCACGAGCGCATCAAGGCCGTGGAGCGGCGGCTCTATCCCGACACCATCCGGCGCTTCGTTGAGGGGGAGCTGACGTGAGGGCGCTGCTGTCGGTGTGGGACAAGACCGGCCTGGTCGAGCTGGCTCAGGGGTTGCACGACCTGGGATGGGAGCTCGTGGCCAGCGGAGGGACGGCCACCAGCCTGGTCGACGCGGACCTGCCCGTGATTCCCGTCGAGCGCATCACCCATAGCCCCGAGATGCTGGGTGGGCGAGTCAAGACCCTTCACCCGTCGATCCACGGGGCCATCCTCGCCGACCGCTCCAATCCGCAGCACCAGGCGGATCTCGAGGCCCGTGAGCTGGTCCCGATCGACCTGGTGGTCTGCAACCTGTACCCGTTCGTGGCGGAGCCGTCGATCGAGACGATCGACATCGGGGGGCCGACCATGGTGCGGGCCGCGGCCAAGAACCACGCCCACGTGGGTGTCGTGGTCGATCCCGCCGACTACCCCGTCGTCCTGCAGGAGCTGCAGGGCCCGGGCCGGCTCTCGGACGGCACCCGGCGCCGTCTGGCCCGGGCCGCCTTCGCCCACACGGCGGCCTATGACGCCGCCATCGCCACCTGGTTCGACTCTCCCGACGATCCCCTGCCTCCCACCATCCACCTGGCCTTGGAGCGGGCCGGAGAGCTGCGCTACGGCGAGAACCCCCACCAGCTGGCCGCCCGCTACCGGGAGGTGGGCAGGCACGACTGGTGGGACGCGGTGGTTCAGCACGGGGGGATGGCCCTGTCGTACCTGAACCTGTTCGACGCCGACGCCGCCTGGCGGCTGGCCCACCAGCTGGGGGAGCGGCCGGCGGCGGCCATCATCAAGCATGCCAACCCGTGCGGGGTGGCCGTGGCCGAGGAGATGGCTGTCGCCTACGAGCGGGCTTTCGAATGTGACCCGATGTCCGCCTTCGGGGGGATCGTGGCCCTGAACCGCCCCGTCGACGACGTCCTGGCCGAGGAGATGGTGGCCAATCCCAAGGCCGACGTGGTGATCGCACCCGGCTGGTCGCCGGGCGCCCTGGAGCGGTTCGCCGGGAAGCGGAAGAACACCCGGCTGTTGGAGGCGGCCCCGCCGCCGCCCGAGCCCCGTCACCTGAGGCAGGTGGGCGACGGCTGGCTGGTGCAGGAGCCGTACTCCGTAGCCACCGAGCGGTCCGCCTGGCAGGTGGTGAGCCAGGCCCAGCCGACGCCGGAGCAGTGGGACGACATGGAGCTGGCGTGGCGGGTGTGCGCCCACGTCCGCTCCAACGCCATCGTCCTGGCGGCAGGCGGGATGGCCGTCGGCATCGGCGCCGGTCAGCAGAACCGCGTCGACCCCGGTGAGGTGGCCGTGCGCAAGGCTGCGGGACGGGCCAAGGGCGGGGCCTGCGCCAGCGACGCCTTCTTTCCCTTCCGCGACGGGCTCGACATGGTCGCCGCCGCCGGGGTGGCGGCGGTGATCGAGCCGGGCGGCAGCATGCGTGATCCCGACGTGATCGCCGCCGCCGACGAGCACGGCATCGTCCTGGTCTTCACCGGCGAACGGCAGTTCCGGCACTGAAATGGCCGCGCTGATATGACGGCCGTGATCATGCACGGCGCGCCCGTGGCTGACGCCGTCCTCGCCGACGTGGCCGAACGGGTGGCCAAGCTCAACGCCGAGGGCGCCGTCGTCGGACTGGGCACGATCCTGGTGGGTGACGACCCGGCCAGCGCCCGCTACGTCGGGATGAAGCAGGAAGCCTGTGCCCGGGTGGGGATGACGTCGCGCCACGTCCACATCGCGTCCTCCGGCACCCAGACCGACCTGCTGGCGGCGATCGACAGCTTCAACCAGGACCCGGGGGTTGACGCCTTCCTCGTCCAGAACCCCGTCCCGCAAGGGTTCGACTACAACCAGGCCATGCTGGCTGTCGACCCGGCGAAGGACGTGGACGGGCTGCATCCGGTGAACCTCGGCCTGCTCGCCCTCGGCGCCGAGGCCCCCCGCCCCTGCACGCCGGCCGGCATCCAGGCCCTCCTCGCTCACTACGGCGTGCCCGTGGAAGGGCGGCACGTGGTGATCGTCGGGCGGGGGCCCACCCTGGGCAAGCCCCTGTCCATGCTCCTCTCGCTGAAGCAGCCTCACGCCAACGCCGCCGTCACCGTCGTCCACACCGGTGTCGCCGACATGGCCGCCTACACCCGACAGGCCGACATCCTCGTCGGTGCCGCGGGTGTTCCGGGGATCATCCAGCCCGACATGGTCAGGCCCGGGGCCGTGGTGGTCGGAGGGGGCCAGTCCTACGAGGGCCGCCGGGTCTTGAGCGACGTCGACGAGTCGGTGGCCGAGGTGGCCGGCTGGATCACGCCCCGGATCGGGGGCGTCGGGCCCACCACCGTGGCCATGCTCCTGCGCAACGCGGTCGACGCCGCGACTCGGCGCCTGGCCGGGTAGCCGCCACTACGCTGCCCCGATGGCGCGCATCTCCGACCTGCTCATGCAGGGCCGGACCTTCTCCTTCGAGTTCTTCCCGCCCAAGAACGACGCCGAGCAGGCCACCCTGGTCCGCACCCTGCGCGAGCTCGAGCCCCTGGAGCCCTCGTTCGTCTCCGTCACCTACCGCGGCGGACGGTCGTCGCGGTCGCGCACCCACGACCTGGTCGTCGGCATGCTCAAGACCACCACCCTCACGCCCATGGCCCACCTCACGTGTGTCGTGCACAGCCGTCTGGAGCTGGCCGAGATCCTGGTCGACTACCGCAAGGCGGGCATCGAGAACGTCCTCGCCCTCGGGGGAGACCCTCCCGCCGAGGAAGAGGCGGGGATGGGTGAGCTCAAGCACGCCATCGAACTGGTGGAGCTGGCCCGGGCCATCGGCGGGTTCTCGATCGGGGTCGCCGCCCATCCCGAGCTGCACCCCAACTCCTACGGCGATCGGGTCGTCGACCGCGATCATGTGGCGACCAAGCTGTCGGTCGCCGACTTCGCCATCACCCAGTTCTTCTTCCGGCTGAGCGACTACCTGGGCCTGGTCGAGGATCTGACCGAGCGGGGGATCGACAAGCCCGTCCTCCCCGGCATCATGCCCATCACCAACCTGTCGTCGGTCCAGCGGATGGCCCAGCTGTCGGGCTGCGCCGTGCCCTCGGAGGTCGTCGCCCAGCTGGAGGCGGCGGGGGACGATCCCGAGGCCGTCCGCCGCAGGGGCGTTGAGATGGCCACCGAGCTGTGCCAGCAGCTGCTGGACGCGGGCGCGCCGGGCCTGCACTTCTACACCCTCAACCGCTCCACCGCGACCCGCGAGATCTACGCCCAGTTGGGCCTGGCCGAATCGGAGTTGTCCACTTAGTTTAGAGAACCGGACGCGTCGCATTCCCGAGCCAACTTCGGTATGTGCGAACAGTACCTATTGAAATGATGCCGGTCGCGGTGGTGGAATCCCGAACGGACGAGGAGGTACACCGAATGGGCCGGCGTGCAATTCTCGCGGTGTTCGTGTGCGCGGGGCTGGCGAGCTTGGGCGTTCCGGCGCTCGCCCAACAGCCGGTCGGTCCCGTTGTCACGCCGAACATCCAGGTCACCCAGGATCTCACCCCGGGGCGGATCCACACCGAGCCGCAGATGCTCAGGCACCCCGAGGATCCCAACGTCCTCGCCATCGCCGAGGTCGAGTTCAACACCTCGACGTGCCACGTCTATGTCAGCCGGGACCGGGGCCGGACATGGGCCAAGTCAGCGGCGACCGTCCTCCCGCCCGGCTACAAGTCGTGCGTGAGGCCGAACTTCGGAGCCTTCTTCGCAGCCCGCTTCGGCGTCGACGGCACGCTCTACGTGGCGGGGACGGCGGCGGCCACGGCGACCAATGCGGGCCCCAACGACCCCTTCGTGGCCCGGAGTCGCGACCTCGGCCGGACGTGGGACTACACGATCATCAAGAAATCAGAGGAGAGAGACTTCCCCAAGGCGGACGGCACCAAGGCCCGCGACTTTGAACGCTTCGGGTACGTGCGCCTCGCCGTCCATCCCACCGACCCGAAGCGTGTGTACGCCGGGTTCCGCAGGCAGGGCGCCTTCCTTCCCGTGGCTGAGGCGTCCGAGCGAACCATGGTGGCCGTCTCCAGCGACGGCGGCATCACGTTCGGGCCGCTGACCGACGTCATGGAGAGCACCTTTCCCTTGACCGACGTGAAGGGAGCCGATCAGCCGGGAATGGCCGTGGCCAGGGACGGGACGCTGTACGCCTTCACCAAGGAACGCCCACCGCTGGCTACGACCCCGGCGCCCACGCAGGCACAGTTGTCCACCCCCCCACCGCCGGCCAATACCTGCCGCCCGGCCTCGTCGGCGCCCAACGCTCCTGCATGGATCCCCACACCCCCGACCACCACTGCGCCCCAACCCGGCCAGCCCGGCGCGGGCTCGCGCCTCTTGATGTCGAAGTCCACCGACGACGGTCAGACGTGGAAGGCCTCCGTGGTCGACACCAGCGGCGTTGTGTGCGGGCCGTGCCTGACGACCCCAGAGGCCGCGGTCGACCCCGAGACGGGTGACGTGTACGTCGTCTTCGAGCAGAGCGACAGTGGCCCGCCGGGTCCCCGTGACGACCGCAACATCTGGTTCCTGCGATCGACCGACGGCGGCGCCACCTGGAGCGAGCGGACGCAGGTCAACGACGACATCGACCCCAACCGCAAGCCGAACTACGACCAGATGTTCCCGGGGATCAGTATCGCTCCCAACGGGCGAATCGACGTTGCTTGGTGGGACTTCCGTACCGACGCGCTGTACAACCCGGGGGGAAACGGCAACACCACCCGTCGCGACGCCACCTGCTTCGACATCTTCTACACGTCGTCGACCGACGGCGGCCGGACCTGGACCAGGAACTCGCGGATCAGCGACCGGAGCATGAACCAGTTCGAGGGCTTCGCCATGAATCCGGCGTACGACCTGCGGGGACCTGTCGGGGTGGCGTCGACCAACGAGGAGGCGTATGTCGCCTGGTCCGACTCCCGCAGCGGCGCGTTCGAACTCCCCACCGAGGACGCCTACTTCGCCACGGTCATCCACGATACGACCGAGGCTGGCGACGGGAATGCGACGGTCAAGACCTCGTCGTTGCTCCTCGGCCTCGCCATTGGCCTCGTGGTGGCCGGCTTCGCCGTGCTCGTCCTGTCGAGGCGCGGGCCACCGCGTCAGGCCTCGGAATAGGTCCAGTCGGGCTGCTTGAGGGGCTGCTTCTCGTCGTAGACGACGGTGCCGCCGGCCAGGTCGACGACCTTGGGAACGAGAATGGTGCGGCGCTCGGGCACTCGGCAGCGCCCCTCCAGGTGCTCGGCGAACTCGTCGGAGAAGTCCCGCAGGATGCTGGCCACCACCAGCTGCTCCTCGGTGGCCAGGTAGCAGCGGACGGAGTCGGTGACGCTGCGGAGACGCTTGCCGATGTACTCGATGTCGAGCTCGGTCCCGTCTCCCGCCTCGAGCCGCTCGAGGGCCCGGGTGATCTCGCCGCTCCCGAACTTGCACGACCGGCACTGGCCGCACGACTCCACGTACAGGAAGCGCGAGAAGGCCCGTGCCACCTCCACCATGCAGGCGGTGTTGTCGTACAGGGCGAAGCCGGCGGCGCCCAGGCCGCTGCCGGCGGCCTGCATGTCCTCGTAGGTCAGGGGCGTGGAGAACCGGTCGGGGGTCAGGACGGGGTTGGCCACGCCCGAGAAGGCGGCCTTGAACTGCCGTCCGGGCCGGGGTCCTCCGGCCTGGTCGATGACGTCGGCCAGCGCCGTCCCCATCTCCACCTCCAGCACCGAGGGACGGCTCACGTCACCGACGACGGTGGCGCAGATCGTGCCGGGTGAGCCCTCGGTACCCATGGAGCGGAACCAGTCGGCGCCGCGGGCCAGGATGTGGGGCACGTTGGACAGGGTCTCCAGGTTGTTGACCAGGGTGGGGTTGGCCTGGGGCGTGCCTCCGCCCGACGGCGTCGTGGCCTCCCATCCCTGTTGGGGGCCGCTGGCGAACAGGCCGTGCTGGAACGGGGGGAAGAGGCGGGGCAGGGGCTCCTTGCCCTCGATGACCTCGAGCAGCGCCTTCTCCTCGCCGAACAGGTACTCCTCGGGCCCGGCCACGACGGTGAAGGAGACGTCGGCCAGGAGGCCGGCCCCGTCCATCTCCTGGATGGCCCGGGTGACCGCCTCCCGCTCGGTCCCGAAGCTGGCCTTCAGGCCGAAGTAGGCGGAGGAGGCCCCCACGCACAGGGCGGCGATGGCCAGACCTTCGACCGCCTGATAGGGGTTGGCCCGCATCAGGGCCCGGTCTTTGAACGTCCCCGGCTCGCCCTCGGCCGCGTTGCACACCACGTAGTGGGTCCCGCCGCCGGCCTTGCGGATCGAGTCCCACTTGAGGCCGGTGACGAAGCCGCCACCACCCCGTCCCCGGAGGCCGGACGCGGTGAGCTCCTTGATGGTGCGCGCCGGCCCCAGGTCAGCAGCCACGTCGACGCCCTGCCCGCCCCCCTGACGGAAGTATTCCTCGAGGGTGGTGACGGGCGTCGCGGGGAGGAGGAACGCCTGTCCGGCCATCGAGGAAAACTACGCCACCGCCCCGTCGGTAGGCTCTGCGCCCACTATGGCTGAGCGAATCACGGTGGCCGGCGGCGTGCTGCAAGTGCCGGACGAGCCGACCATCCCCTACATCCGTGGTGACGGCATCGGGGTCGACATCTGGCCCGCGGCCCAGGCCGTTCTCGACGCGGCCGTGGCCCGCCAGGGGCGCCGGATCGAGTGGCTCCCGGTGCTGGCCGGACAGCAGGCCTTCGACGAGACCGGCTCGTGGCTCCCCGAGGAGACGGTGCAGGCCTTCCGGGACCACGTGGTCGGCATCAAGGGTCCCTTGACCACGCCCGTGGGAGGGGGCATCCGCAGCCTCAACGTCGCCCTCCGCCAGGTACTCGACCTCTACGTGTGCCTGCGGCCGGTGCGGTGGTTCCAGGGTGTCCCTTCGCCGGTCAAGCATCCGGAGAAGGTCGACATGGTCATCTTCCGGGAGAACACCGAGGACGT
Source organism: Acidimicrobiales bacterium (assembly GCA_046262035.1). Classification (GTDB taxonomy): domain Bacteria; phylum Actinomycetota; class Acidimicrobiia; order Acidimicrobiales; family AC-14; genus JBHENM01. The sequence continues at coordinate 7,581 of JBHENM010000182.1, forward strand.
CTACGCCGGGAAGGAGCTGGAGGAGGGCACCGACGAGGTCAAGCGCCTCATCGAATTCCTCCACGACGAGTTCAACTGGGAGATCCGGGCCGACTCCGGGATCGGGATCAAGCCGGTGTCCATCACCGGCTCCAAGCGACTGGTCCGGGCGGCCATCGAATACGCCGTGGCCCGCAACCGCCGGTCGGTCACCCTGGTCCACAAGGGCAACATCATGAAGTTCACCGAGGGCGCCTTCCGGGCGTGGGGGTACGAGGTGGCTCGGGAGGAGTTCGCCGACGTGGCCGTGGGCTGGGACGACTGCGGCGGCCAGCCCGGCGATCGCATCCTGGTCAAGGACACCATCGCCGACATCTTCCTCCAGCAGGTGCTGACCCGCCCCGAGGAGTTCGACGTGATCGCGACCACCAACCTCAACGGCGATTACGCCTCGGACGCCCTGGCGGCCCAGGTGGGGGGGATCGGCATCGCTCCCGGCGGAAACATCAACTACGTCACCGGCCACGGGGTGTTCGAGGCGACCCACGGCACGGCGCCGAAGTACGCGGGCCAGGACAAGGTGAACCCCGGCTCCCTGCTGCTGTCGGGTGTGCTCATGCTCGAGCACCTGGGCTGGCAGGAGGCGGCCGACAGCATCGTGGGCGCCCTCGAGGCCACCATCGCCGACCGGATCGTGACCTACGACTTCGCCCGCCTCACCGAGGGCGCCACTGAGGTGAAGACGTCGGAGTTCGCGGCCGCCATCATCGACCGGCTGGCGTGAGAGGGTGAAGATCACCGTCGTCGGGGCCGGCTTCTACGGGTCCACCCTCGCCCAGCGCATCGCCGAAGCCGACTACGCCACCCAGGTCGTGCTCACCGACGTGGTGGAGGGCAAGCCCCAAGGCCTGGCCCTGGACCTGATGCAGAGCCGGGCCATCGCCGGCTTCCACACCGAGGTCGTCGGCTCCAACGACTACGGCCCGGCCGCCGGCTCGACCGTGGCCGTCATCACCGCAGGGGTGCCCCGCAAGCCGGGAATGAGCCGCATGGACCTCCTGGAGACCAACGCCCGCATCGTGATCGACGTCACCCGGCGCCTGCTCGAAGTGGCCCCCGACGCCGTCCTCATCGTCGTCACCAACCCCCTCGACGAGATGACGGCGCTGGCCGCCGAAGTCTCCGGGCTCCACCGGTCCCGGGTCATGGGGCAGGCGGGTGTGCTCGACACGGCCCGCTTCCGCCACTTCCTGGCCGAGCGGGCGGGCGTCGACCCCGAGGAGGTCAAGGCCCTCACCCTCGGCTCGCACGGCGAGACCATGGTGCCTGTGCCTTCCCTGGCGTGGGTCGGCGGGAAGCGGCTGGACGACGTGCTCGACGCGGCCGCGGTGGCCGAGGTCGTGGTCCGCACCCGGGACGCGGGGGCCGAGATCGTGGGCCTCCTGAAGACGGGCTCGGCCTACTTCGCGCCGGCAGCGGCAGCGGAGGCCATGGTCCGGGCCGTGGTCACGGAAAGTGCCGACGTCCTCCCCGTCAGCGCCTGGCTGGGCGGTGAGTACGGCATCAGAGGCGTCTACCTGGGCGTTCCTGCCCGGCTCGGCCCCGAAGGCGTGGAGGAGATCGTCGAGCTTCCGCTGGCCGAGGCCGAGCTGGCCGCCCTGCGGGCCGCGGCCGAGGCCGTGCGGGTCAAGCAAGCGGAGGCCGTGGGCCTGGCCCGGCCTTAGCTCCGCTTGACCGATCTGACTCGGGCGATTGAGGCGAGCAAGCTCTGCTTGCGAGTCGAAGGTCGTTAGGAGTCGCGGCTGCGGGCCCGCAGCATGGTCAGCAGGGGGGCGGCGACGAAGCTCACCGCCGTCACCGGGGCCATGAGCAGGGCCAGCGTCCGCAGCCCCTCCGACTCGGTCATGGCGCTGAAGGCGAAGGTGGCGACGGCGGTCAGCAGGAGAAGGACGGGGATCAACATCAGCAGGTCGGACGGTCGCGGCGGGGCGAGGACTTCGGGCTCGTCCCGCAGGTGGTCGAGGTCGTCGTCGTCCGGGTCCTCCGGGTCGCCGCTCGGCCCGAACCGGGTGGCGCCCGCGCCCGAGAAGTGAGGCCGCGGGGTAGTGCCGATGGCCCGGTCGTAGGCCCGCCGCCGCTCGGGATCGCTGAGGACCTCCCAGGCCAGGTTGACGTCGCTCATGGCGCGCCGGGCGCGCGCCGACGCCTCGTCATCGACCTCGTCGACGTTGGCGTCGGGATGGTGACGGCGGGCCTGGCGGTGGTAGGCCCGGCGGATCTCGTCGTGGCTGGCGTGGGGCGACACGCCCAGGAGCTGGTAGTGGGTCGCCATCAGTACTGCGTCCGGGCCCGCACCCCTGCGAACACGTCCTCCAGCTGGGCCAGGGCCTCGCGGTGGTTGGCCAGAAGGCCGGGCTGTCCGCCCAGCCGCACCCGGCCGTCGGCGAAGGCCTCGGCCGGCGAAAGCTCCCCCCGGCTGATGGCTGCCGCCGTGGGATAGGCCTGCTCGACGGCCACGTCGGCCTCACCGGGGCCGGGCACCACTTCGACCTCGCCGTTGGCGAAGCGCACGCGGTAGTCGACGTCGCCCGATGGGCCGCCGGTGATGTGGTGGTGGACGGTGAGGCGGATGCCTGCGGTCGCAGCCCGCAGGGGCTGGCTGGCGGCGGCCGCCTCGGCCAGCTCGCGTACCCACTGGGGCGACAAGAAGTCGCTCACGGCACCATCATGGCCGATTGACCTCCTCCCCGGCCCCTCCTCCCAGCGTTGCCCCTGCCGCCGAACGGGCCCACGCCCCGGGGCCGGGACGGGCGTGGGAGGAGTCGTGGTCCTTCGACTTCCGCAGCTC
>JBHENM010000183.1:0-3794 GCA_046262035.1 Acidimicrobiales bacterium
TGGCTACCTGGGCGACGACCAGGTCGAGATGGTGCGGTCCATCACCTCCTCGACCCAGCGCATCCAGCTCATCTACGGCCCGGCCGGCTCGGGCAAGACCACCGCCCTGGAGGCGGCGGCCCGGGCGTGGGAGGACGCCGGCTACGAGGTGATCGGCGCCGCCGTCCAGGGCACGGCCAGCGAGATCGTGGGGGAGAAGGCCGCAGTCGACAACGCCACCGTGGCCAGCATCCTGTGGCGCCTGGCCAGCGGCGACACGACCATCGGTCCGAACACGGTGGTGCTCGTGGACGAGTGCTCAACCCTGGGCAACCGCGACTTCGCCCACCTGGCCCGGAGTCCGAAGAACGCGGGTTCATCCTGCGCCTGGTGGGCGACCCGGCCCAGCACAGCGCGGTGGCCGCCGGCGGTGCGTGGCGGCGGCTCCTGGCCGCCTATCCCGACGATCGCGCCCAGCTCACCCAGGTGCGCCGCCACAAGGGCGAGGAGATGGAGGACGTGCGCCAGGCCCTGGCCGAGTGGCGGGCCGGTGACATCAATGCCGCCATCGGTCGCCTCGACCGCAGCGGGCGCCTGCACATCGCCGCGGACCGCGACGACCTGCTGGCCACCGTGGCCGACGACTGGTACGCCGATCGTCAACGGCGCGCCGCCGACCCCGAGCTCGAGGCCTCGTCGATGGTGACTGAGCGCCACCGCGACCGGCGCGAGCTCAACACCCTGGCCCGGGCCAAGCTCGTCACCGACGGCACCCTCAGCGGTCCGGTGCTTCGGGCCGGGGCGCTCGAGTTCCAGCGCGGCGACGAGGTGATCGCCCTGGAACAAGACCGCGACCTGCGCCCGGAAGGCTCGGTGAGACGAGGCGACTTCGTCCACACTGCAAGCGGGGGGTGGTGGTGGACGTCAACCTTCCTCGACGGGGTGACCCCGGCTCCGTGGTCGTGGACTTCACCCGCCGGGGCCACGTGGTCGTGCCCATGGAGTATCTGACCCGCCGCCTCGACAGAGGCGTTGAGGGAGCGCTGGCCCACAGCTACGCCCTCACCAGCTACGCGGCGGAGGGAGAGACCTACGACGCGGCCCGGGCGGTGGCCACCGACTCCTCAAGCGCCAAGGGCATCTACGTGGGCGTCACCCGGGGCGAACACGACCTGCGCCTCTACATGGTGTTGGAGCGCGCGACTTCGACCCATTCCCTGCCCAACACCCCGAGATGCCCCGACTCGACCGCCACACCTCCACCCTGGCGGCGGTCACTGCGCAGATCAGCAGCGACCGCGAAGAGATCACCGCCAGCGAGGTCGACCCCGTCGCCGGCCAGGTGGCGGCCATGCGCCAGGCCCACTCACTCGCCCAGCTCGATGAGCTGGCCGCCTCGGGCTCTCTGGCCGCCCCCCTGGCCCGCCGAGCAGTGCGCAACGAGGAGGAGGCCATCGCCGCCCGGGCCAGGCTGTCGCCGCCCCGAGAGCTGGTCACTCGCCTCGGGCCCCGGCCCGCTGCCGGGCCCAACCGCCACACCTGGGACGACGCGGTGGCCCACCTGGCTATCTACCGGGCCCGCTACGCCCCGACCCCCGTTGCTGACGGGGCCTACGTGAGCTGGGCCCTGGGGCCCGTTCCCGACGACGGCCCCCGCCAGGACGCCTACAGCGCGGCGGGCGACGCTCTCCTGCGCGCCGAGCAGGCCAGCCTGCTGCAGCGCACGCCCGCCCAACTCGCCCAGGAGCGCGCCCACCTCCGCAGCGCCATGGCCCCGCCCAGCCCCCAGCGCCTCAACCAGGCCCTCGGCCACCAGAGCGACGCCCAGCGCGCCTTGGCCCAGGCCGAGGCTCGCCACGCCGGCGCCCTCGACGCCCAACGCTCGGCCGAGGCCCGCTTGCCCCTCGAGCAGCGCCTAGCCCGCATCGACCGGGCCATCGCCGTCCACGTCGACGACGCGGTGGCCAGCCCCGCCCCCTATCTCACCGACGCACTCGGGCCCCGCCCCAGAGACCCCGCTCAGCGGGATCGCTGGAACAACGCGGCCCGCCAGATGGAGACGTGGCGACAGGCCGAACTGGGCCTTCCTCCGTCGGCGGGCGAGCTGGGCGACGACGGGTTGGCGGCGGCCATAGGTGATCCGCCGGAGGACCCGGCCCTGGCCCTGCGTCACGACCTGGTGGTACGGAACCTGCCCGTGGAGTTCCAGCCGACGCTCATCGTGGAGCGAGTGCTCGAAGGGCCGGTGCTGTCGATCGACTGACCGGGCCGCCCGTTGCGGGCCGGCAAGGGGTGGCAAGTCGCCTGGCAAGTCGGCTGGCAAGTCGCGACTGCAATTTGCCGGCGCTGACAGGGGATTTCTTTGGATTTCGCCTTTTTGGCAAGCCCGTGGGCAAGTCGCCTGGCAAGGGGTGAGGCGCATCGTCGCCCCGATGGCCAAACTGTTCCGAGACCTGCAGCGGGCGTGGGAGCGCGACGGCGCGAGCCCCGACGCCTGTTCCGCCCTGGCCCGCTGGGCCGAGGCCCGACCCGCCCTCGCCGCCTACATAGCTCCTCCATGTCACCGGGGGCGGTGGCCCACCTGGGATGAGCGAGGACCTCGTGCGCCGGCTCGGGCACCAGGCCGCTACGGAAAGCGCAGCGACCTTCATCTTGGGCCGCGCGTGAACGCTCCCGACACGCCTCCGGAGCGGCCGACCATGACACCGGCCGAGCGAAGCGAACGGGCGCGCATCGGTGCCTACTCCCTTCACGCCAAATACGACGCCCGCCAGACGACACGCCGAGCGAGAGCGGCATTCCTGGCCCGCTTCGAGTTGCAGGTGGACCCTGATAGGACTCTGCCGGAGCCCGAACGGCTGCGACGGGCGGACGCGGCGAGGAAGGCATACTTTCATCGGCTGGCGGCGAAGTCGGCGGCTGCTCGGCGCGGATCGAGTGCCGCGTCGACCCGGCCGTCGAACGGGACATAACACTGGCGGGCGTGTCCTTCGCCCGCAATGGGCGCCAAGCCGCGACCGGATATGTTGAGCGGGATCAATCGGCGACGCGCCGAGGGTGAAGTGGTCAGACGCGATCGCCAGGGCTGAGCCGGCGGTGCTCGTTGTGGGCTCGTTCTGCCGCCGCCGACGCCCCGTAGCGGCCGAGCATCTCCCTTGATCGCCACCCCGCCAACTGCATGAGGCCGCCCTCGGAGCCCTGCGCTGCGAGCCACTCATGGGCGAAGGTGTGGCGGAACCGATGGGGGTGAAGATCCTCCACGCCCGCCTGTCGGCCACGGCGTTGCATCATCTGGGCGATGCCACTTTCCGTCATAGGGCCCCTCTTGCCGATCCACAGCTGAGGTCCGACGCCGCGTGGTGCCGCGACCGTTCGCGCAGGTACCGGTCGAGGGCTTTGACGGTGCGCGATCCGACCGGGAGCCGGCGCTCTCGCCGGCCTTTGCCCATCACCAGCAGCATCCCGTCGTCTAACTCGATGGTGGCGACGAGCAGGCCGGCGACCTCGGCCAGCCGGGCGCCGGTGTCGATGAACAACCGGAGCAGGGCGGCGTCGCGTCGAGCTTCGAACGACCGTCCCTCGCAGGTGGCCAGCAGGCGTCTCTGCTCGTCGAGCGTCAGCACCGCAACCGGCTGCTCGGGAACCTTCGGAGGCCGCATCCGGGCCATCGGGCTAAGCGAGATCTCTCCCTCGTCGATCAGCCAACGGAACAACTGCTGGAGGCTCCGGTACCTGACCGCTGCCGTCGCCGGGCTCCAGTTGGCCAGCACGTCCTCGATGAAGGCCTCGACGTGCTCACGGCGAATCGAGCTGAC
>JBHENM010000184.1:0-4529 GCA_046262035.1 Acidimicrobiales bacterium
CAGTACGGCCTGCCCCTGGTCACCGCCGGCTTCGAGCCCCTCGACATCCTCCAGGCCATCCTCATGCTGCTGCGCCAGATCGACGAGGGTCGCTGCGAGGTCGAGAACCAGTACACCCGGGCCGTCCCCGAGCTGGGCAACCCGCGGGCCCTGGAAGTCATCAACCAGGTCTTCGAGCTGCGTCCCCACTTCGAGTGGCGGGGCCTGGGTTTCATCTCCCAGTCCGCCCTCAAGCTGCGTGAGGAGTTCGCGCCCTGGGACGCCGAGCTGCGCTTCAGCATTCCGGGTGTCCGGGTGGCCGACCCCAAGGCGTGCCAGTGCGGTGAGGTCCTCAAGGGCGTCATCAAGCCCTGGGAGTGCAAGGTGTTCGGCACCGCCTGCACACCGGAGACGCCCATCGGCACGTGCATGGTGTCCTCCGAGGGCGCCTGCGCCGCCTATTACAACTACGGCCGGTTCACCAAGCACACCACCGTGCCCGTGACCCTCAGCTCCAACCCGGCCCCGCCGGCCCCGGTCCCCGCCGGCTGATGAAGACGGAGGACGACCTCCCCGCCGCCCCGGGCGACGGGCAGGAGCCTGAGCGGTTCACCGCCGGCGACCGCGCCGCCGCGCCGAGCCGCGAGGACGTCGTCCTCGAACGCATCGAGGCCTTCCGCCGCCGCCGGCCCAAGCTGCGTGAGGAGTTCATCAACTCCGCCCACGGGGCCGGGGGGAAGGCCTCGGCCGCCCTCATCGACGCCGTCTTCCTGGAGGCCTTCCGCAACCCCACGCTGGAGACGATGGCCGACGGCGCCGTCCTCACCCTCCCGTCGGGGGAACGCCTGGCCTTCAGCACCGACTCCTACGTGGTCAAGCCGCTGCGCTTCCCGGGCGGGTCCATCGGCCACCTGGCCGTGCACGGCACGGTGAACGACCTGTCCATGATGGGGGCCCGTCCCCAGTGGATCTCGGCCGGATTCATCATCGAGGACGGGTTCTCCATCGCCGAGCTGCGGGACATCGTGGCCGACATGCGGGAAGCGGCCGTCGCTGCCGGTGTGGAGATCGTCACCGGCGACACCAAGGTGGTCAACAAGGGCGCGGCCGACGGCGTCTACATCAACACCGCCGGGGTGGGCGTGATCCCCTCGGACGTGCGCCTCGACCCGGCCTCGGTCCGGCCCGGGGACAAGGTCCTGGTGTCGGGCAAGGTCGGTGACCACGGCATCGCCGTGCTCATCGCCCGGGGCGAGCTGGCCCTCGAGGCCGACATCCCCTCCGACACTGCCCCGCTGAACGGGCTGGTCGAGCGCCTGCTGGAAGCCGCCCCCAACACCCGCTTCCTGCGGGACCCCACCCGCGGCGGCGTGGCCACGGTGTGCAACGAGCTGGCCCGGGCGGCCGAGGTGTCTGTGGTCCTCCAGGAGTCGGCCATCCCGGTGCGGAACATCGTCAACGGGGCCTGCGAGATCCTGGGGATCGACCCGCTGTACGTGGCCAACGAGGGCAAGTTGGTGGCGGTGGTGCCGGCCGAAGAGGCCGCCGCCGCCCTGGTGGCCATGCAGGCCCACCCCTTCGGCGCCGACGCGGCCGTGATCGGCGAGATCCGGGAGGACCCTCCCGGCATCGTCATCATCAACACCTTCTTCGGGGGAAACCGAATCGTGGACATGCTCGTCGGCGACCCCCTCCCCCGCATCTGCTGAGCGGGCCGTCCATGGTGGAGCGCCGGCGCCTGCGGGTGACAGGCACGGTGCAGGGTGTCGGTTTCCGGCCCTTCGTGTACCGCTTGGCCACCGACCTCAGGCTGTCGGGTCACGTCTCCAACGACAGCCTGGGCGTGCTCATCGAGGTCGAGGGACCGGGAGACCGCCTGGATGAGTTCGGCCGGCGCCTGGTGGACGAGGCCCCCCCGCTGGCCCGCATCGCATCGACCGGCAGTGAGGCGGTACCCGCGGCCGGCATCCCCGGATTCACCATCGTGGACAGCCGGGTCGAGGGGGCCCCGGCCGTGGCCGTGAGCGTCGACGTCGCCACCTGCGACGACTGCCTGCGGGAGATGCACGATCCCGATGACCGCCGGTTCCGCTACCCGTTCATCAACTGCACCAACTGCGGGCCCCGGTACACGATCATCCAGTCCATCCCCTACGACCGGGCGTCGACGACCATGGCCGTCTTCCCCATGTGCCCGGACTGCCGCCGGGAGTACGAGGACCCCGCCGACCGTCGCTTCCACGCCGAGCCCAACGCCTGCCCCGTCTGCGGCCCTCACCTGTCGTTCCTGGACGCCGAGGGCACCGTCCTGTCCGAGCACGGGACGGCGCTGAAGCAGGCGGCCACCTTCCTCCTCGACGGGCGGATCCTGGCCGTGAAGGGCCTGGGCGGCTACCACCTCGCCTGCGACGCCACCGACGAGGTAGCCGTGGCCGAGCTGCGCCGCCGCAAGGCCCGCGACGACAAGCCCTTCGCCATCATGGTCACCGGCCTGGAACGGGCCCGGGCCCTGTGCCACCTCACCCCGGCGACGGATGAGGCGCTGGCGTCGCTTCGCCGCCCGATCGTGCTCGCGCCCCGGCGCGCGGACGCTCCAGTGGCGCAAGGCGTGGCGCCGAAGCTGCCCGAGCTGGGCCTGATGCTCCCGTACACGCCCCTCCACCACCTGCTCCTGGCCATGGTGGGCCGCCCCCTGGTCATGACCAGCGGCAACCTCTCCGACGAGCCCATCGCCCACGACGACACCGACGCCCTGGCCCGCCTCGGGCCCATGGTCGACGGCATCCTGACCCACGACCGGGCCATCCACATCCGCTGCGACGACTCTGTGTTGAGGGCGGCTTCGCCGCTCCCGGCCGGGGCCCCCGCCACACCGCTCGGGCACGGAGCCGGCCCGGCCTCCTCCGGAGCGTGGGGGCCCCTGCCCCACGCCCGGCCGTCTCTGCCCACAGGGGCTTCACCGGCGTCGGCCCCCCTACAGATGGTTCGCCGGTCCCGGGGGTACGCGCCGGAGCCGGTCCGGCTCCCCCGTCCCACGGGGCGACACATCCTGGCCGTGGGGGCCGAGCTGAAGAACACCGTGACCGTGGCCAAGGGCCAGAACCTCATCGCCAGCCACCACATCGGCGACCTGGAGCACCTGGCCGCGTACCGCTCGTTCCTCCAGGCCGTCGACCATCTGTGCCACCTCACGGGCGTCACCCCCGAGGTCGTGGCCCACGACCTGCACCCGGAGTACCTCTCCACCAAGTTCGCCGTCGACCTGGACCTGCCCGCCCTGAGCGTCCAGCACCATCACGCCCACATCGCCTCCTGCCTGGTCGACCACGGCCGGGGACCCGACGAGCCCGTGCTGGGGCTGGCCTTCGACGGGTTGGGCATGGGCCCAGACGGCACCATCTGGGGTGGCGAGTTCCTGGTCGCCGACCTCCGGGGCTACCGACGGGTGGGACGGCTGCGCCCCGTCCCCCTCGTGGGCGGGAACCTCGCCATCCGCGAGCCCTGGCGGATGGCCCTGGTGTGGGCCCACGCCGCCCTGGGCGCAGACGAGGCCGAGCGGTACGGGAGTCAGGTCGACGAGCGGTGGCCGGCCCTGATCGGCCTGGCCGAGAGGCCCGACGCCCTCCTCACCACCAGCGCCGGGCGCCTGTTCGACGCCGTCGCCGCCCTGCTCGGCCTCCGCCCCCGGGTGACGTACGAGGCCCAAGCCGCCATCGAGCTGGAGGCCCTGGCGGTCACCGTCCCCGCGGCGGACGCGCCGGAGTACCCGGTCGCCGTCGAACAGGTGGGTGACCTGCTTCAGCTCGACCCAGCGCCGCTCCTCGCCGGGGTCGTCGCCGAGCGGGACCGGGGAACGGACCTTGCTCTGATAGCCGCCGGCTTCCACGCCGGCTTCGGGCGGGGCGCGGCGGAAATGGCCGTCCGGCTGGCGGCGGCCGAGGGCCTGGACACCGTCGCCCTCAGCGGCGGGGTCTTCCAGAACGTCCGGCTGACCCAGGTGGTGAAGCAGGCCCTGGTCGCCGCCGGGCTGACCGTCCTCGCGCACCACCACCTGCCGCCCAACGACGGAGGAGTCAGCGTCGGCCAGGCGGCCATAGCCGCCGCGGCCGACCCGACCGGCTGAGCCCGGGTCCCCGCTCAGAGGGCCGCTCGGGCCCTAGCTCCCCGCTCAGAGGGCCGCTCGGGCCCTAGCCCCAGGGCATCCCGCTGGCGGCGGCGCCGGCTTCGGCACCGACCAGCTTCACCACGAGCTTCACCTCGGGCTTGATCTGCATGCTCAGGATCTTGAACGGCTTGACGCCGAAGTCCCGGATGTCGAAGGTGTGCTCGGCCTCGACCCGCAGCGTCCCCCCGTCGAGAGAAGCGCGGCACTCCTCCACGAACTCCTGGGTGACGCCGTGGAAGGTGAGGGCGCCGGTCAGCTTGTAGCTCTCGGGGCCGCCGTCCACGCCGCGCACCTCGTACCGCACGGTGGGGTACTTCTTGGCGTCTATCTGCTTGCTGAGGGCCATGTCCTCCAGCTTCTTGCCCGTCTTGAGCTGGTTGACGTC
>JBHENM010000185.1:0-17561 GCA_046262035.1 Acidimicrobiales bacterium
GGGACGACCTATGGCGGCAACGGAAGGACGACGTTCGCCCTTCCCGACCTCCGGGGCAGGGTGCCGATGCACGCCGGCATGGGGCTGGCCCTCGATGCACACGAGCTGGGCGAGATGTCCGGGGGCGAGTTGGCGTCGCCCTCGTCCGGCGAGCCGTTTGTCCGCACTGCGCCGCACACGGTGCTCAACTTCATCATCGCCCTTCAGGGCATCTTCCCCTCACGCCCCTGACGCTTCTCCTCGCAGAGTGCCGTCGAGGATCCTCATCGGGACGCCCGGCCGGAGGTGCGGGCCTTGTGAATTCGAACCATCCGGTTCGACCGTCATGAACAAAACGGGATCAGCTTGCCCCACGTGAGCGGGCCCACGATGGCGTCCTGGGCGAGGACGTTCGCGCCCTGAAAGGCGATCACCGCCGCCTTGGTACGCGCCCCGCCGAGGCCGTCGATCCGCCCGGGATCCCACGCCCCGTTGCGCGTGCCCTTCAGCAGTCCTTGCAGGTTGTCGACGTGGCGGCCGAGGACGAGGGAGCTCTCCGCGGTCCTCAAGTCGATGAAGTCCATGTTGACCGTGACCGATGACATCCGATCTCCTTTTCAGCGGGTGCGATCGTGGCAGCTGAACTTGCAGCCAATTGCTCGTGTGCCGGCATCCCGTCTCAGACGCAGAGGTTCCCGGCCACGCCCCGCCAGCAGATGGTCACCTTGGTGGCCGACGTCACCCTCCATCCGTCGCCGGACTGCTGCGCACCGACCGTGTATTCGGTACCTGCGACGCTGTCGTCCCCGAGAGTGCCCCGTCGGGCGATGATGATGCGCTCCTCATCCGAGTGGCCCCAGGCGACCTCGGTCCCCGTCGGTCCCTCGAGGAGCTCGGGCTGGGGAGTGCGCCGCGCGATCTCGGCCACGACCTCGCCGACCAGACCCTCGAACGAGGCCTGCGGGGCCACGCCCGCGAACTCCTCGAAGGTGTCGACGGGCTCGGTCCTCGGCCGGTCGTCGGGAGGGAGGCCCACGGCGAGGGACAGCGAGGATGCGATGAGCTCGCCCCATGTGAGCGGGCCGACGATGGCGTCGGTGTCGAGGACGTTGTCCTCCTGGAACGCGAGCACGGCGGCTCTGGTCCTGGGCCCCCCCAGACCGTCGATGGGACCGGGGTCCCATCCCGGGTTCCGCGTCCCCTTCAACAGGCCCTGCAGGTTGTCGACGTGGCTGCCCCTGACGAGCCTGTTGCGCGCGTCCCGCAGGTCGATCACGTCCATGTCCACCGTCACTGCCACCATCGCGGGCTCCTCTCCGCTCCGAGGTCTGCGATGCAATGATCGCGCTCGTTACCGGCGCCTGCGCCCGCTGAAGGGACCAGGCGGTGCCGGTAGAAGATCCTACAGCGGGAAGACCGGGCCGGTGCGCAGCGGACGATCGGCAGGCGCCGATGCGTCAACAGGCGTTCCCGCCGCGGGACTGCACACGACGTGTCCCGAGGGAGACAAGCCTGGGGCCACGTGGGGTGCTGGACCATCAGGTCGCGGCGGAAGTGACGAGTGGAGCGCGAGCGATGGCTGGTCGACGGGCTGGGAGACCAGCGCGTTGGGCGGCAACTAAGTTCGGCGCTCCGCGCCGACCCGAATCGGGGCCGCGTGTGGGCATCTCGCAGGCTGTTCCTTCCAACGGCTCGTACCTTGACGTCGTCCTCAGTTACCGAAAGGGCGGTCGCGCAGGCCGCTCAGCCTGGCCTCGACGGTCGGGATGATCTCCGTCTCAAGCTTGTCCATGATCGTCGACGTCCGTGTAGTACGCGATGTCCAGCACGTTCATGCCAACGTGATCTTCGAATAGGGCGTACGGCTTCCTCCCGTCGAGCAGGACCGGCCGCACGAGCACTGACCGGTACTCCTTAATGATCTCTCCAGCTCGGCACGCTGACGGATCCGTCAGGTCCGCGATCACGAAGCGGGAGAGCCCGGCCAAAGACAGGACCGACTCGCCCAGCCGTCGCCCCTTGGGCACATCGAAGTCGAACACGCACGGCACGTAATCGGCGTCGAGCTCCCGCAGCTTCTGGCGGAGGGCGTCGAGCACCGTCTTCCGCTCGGGCTTGAAGTTTCCCAGTATGAGGACCTGATGGGCCGCGAGGTCGGAAATGAGAGCCCGACGCCACCGCGGTGTCCGAGAGCGAGAACCTAGCGCCGGATCTCCTCATGGTCGCGGTCCCGTCGATGCCCGGGTTCATTGCGATCGGGATTCGCGCTGCCAATTATGGCGATCAGTCGGCGTGCGTCTTTCCCCAACGAGATCCCGCCTTCCATCGCAGCCGCCGTCAGTAGCCATGTTCTACCGCACCAAAACGCGTTGGAGCAGCCGGCGCCGGCGAGTGTTCTCGTCGGCTCGTACCTCCACGCCCTACTCTGGAAACGTCCCCCGGTGCGGGCCCGAATGTCGACGGCGCACACGCAGGGGAGTCCCATCGCTTTGGGTACGGCCTTGCTACTGGCTTGCTGCTGAACCCACCGGATTCCGGCGGAAGAAGCCGACAACCTTCTGACCAGGACTGGGGCGGATCGAGCGGCCACAGCGGACGACCTGCCCGCTCTCCAAGGTGGAGACACGGGGTTCGAACCCCGTTGGGGCTACTGGTAAAGGGTGCAGCCGGCGACACGAGCGGCCCCAGACGGCTGCAGGTCACGACGATGGGACAGGCACCCGGTCGGCGGGCTCACGGCCGCCCGGGGAGGTCCGACTGTCGTATGGGCCGGGTCTTGCCCGTCCACCGGCCGATCGGGCGACGATGAAGGCGATCCCGCCGCCGACGGCGAGGAGGGCGAGGGCCGCCATCCCGATGCCGATCGGGAGCAGCATGTTGGACTTGGCCCCGACGGCGACGTCGACGGTGATCCCCGGTGATCCGTCGGCGTTCATGACCACGACCGTCCAGTTCCCCGGCTTGACCGGCCAGATCACCGTCTGGGTGCCCGTCCCCGCCGCCGACTCGGTCCAGAAGCTCTGAGTGCCCGGGAGGACCGGCGGCGCAGCCCCCGGGGCCGGGCGGATCTCGGGCCGGAAGGGGTCGACCGCGAAGTCGGTGATGACGCCGTGAGCCGAACTGGCGAGGTAGCTCTCGACGTCATTGGACCGTGCGATGCCAACGAACACCGGCCGCTCGTTGGCCGCGGTGACCCGCAGGCGGACGGCGGTGGGGCCGTCACGCTCGATCCAGCCGTAGCCATCGGCGTCGATGCCGAGGTCGATGTCCTGGGACGTGAGGGCGAAGGACGGGCTGTCGAGGCGCTCGGCGGACGTGGAGTAGAAGCCGGCGGAGTCGCGCTGGGTGTTGTGGGCCCACAGGAGCGTTCCGCCGCCGACGCCCAGGCCGAGGCCGAGGAGCACGGACAGCGATCCGATGACGAGGAAGACGTTCCTGGTTGTGGTGCTGCGAGTCCTCATGACAGTTCCCACCTGTCGTCGCGCTCGGCGAGGTAGAGACCCACGGCGAGGGCGGCGAGGCCCGTTGCGGCAAGGGGGCCGGCGTGCATCGACATCAGGACGCCACCCAGGGTGAACCCCCAAACAACGCGTGAGGCTCCGGCCGACTTCAACGTCATAGCAGCGCCCGCGATGGCGGCGACGAGGGCCAGCGATGCAATCGCCCAGACGGGCGAGAAGTCGGCGGTGAAGTGGTTCGTGACCAGGTAGTCGACCGTGCTGGCGGCGCCGTCCTGGGCCGGACCGTCCAGGGAGTTGGCGTGGCGGATGGCCAGTGCGCTCGCCATCCCGGTGATGGAGTCGAACGCGGCGAAGAACACGAGGTACACGGGTACCGCAACCCGGGTCACCGTGGCTGCGATCGTCCTGTGACCACGCACGGTGATCCACAGCGCGGCGGCAAGGCCGAGCGAGAGGACGAGTTGGGCGAAGTGGACGCCGAGCCAGAGGTCGGCCTTGTCGCGCAGGGTCTCATAGACGTCGGCGCCCCCCATCGGGTGGATGAGGGCGACAATGATCCACGCCGCGGGCACGCCCACGACGAGCGCCGTCCGCCAGCCGGGGCCGCGGCGCCGTGTCGAATCCGGATCCGCCGGCCTGGTGTGATGGTTGCCATCCGAGTTGACATTCCGTTCTCCTTCTCCGTTTCGCCCCAGCGTGCGCCCGGGGGTTATGCGGAGATACTGACGGCTCGCCAGAATCGGGTCATCGGGGCAGGACCCTGATTTGCGGCTCCGCTCCCGCTCTTGAGCATCGGGGGTCGGACTGCACGCCCGAGGGTCTACTGGGCCGTCGCCCGCTCGACGGCCCGGGCCGCCTCGGCCCGCGAGGAGACCCCGAGCTTGCGGAAGACGTTCCGAAGGTGGGTCTCGACCGTCTTCAGACTGAGGAACAGCTCACCGGCGATCTCGGTGTTGGTGCGGCGGTCGACGACGAGTCTCACCACCTCGAGCTCGCGGCCGCTGAGCGACTCGATGCCGTCGCCGTGCGCGTTTCCGGGCTGGCTCCGGCGGTGGATGCGGCGCCCGAGCTTTCGCAGCTCGTGTTCGGCCTCGTCCCGCCAGCGCGTCGCTCCGTAGCTCTCGAAGTCGGCGGCGGCGCGTTCGAGCTCGGAGGTGGCCAGACCCCTCTCGCCGGTCGCGGCCAGCGCCCGACCGAGCAGCACCCGCGACATGGCGGCATCCAGCCGGGCGGAGACCTTCTCGGCGGCCTCGACCGACGCCCGGGCGTGCTCGACGGCGGTGTCGGCGTGGCCAGCGTACAGCGCCACCTCAGCCGTGGCCTTGTGAGCCATGGCGAGCGACCGGGGCAGCCGGACCATCTCGGCGACGGCCCGCGCCCGGCCGGCGGCCAGTTCGGCACGGTCGAGGCGGCCGAGGGCGAGCCAGCATCGGGCGAGCACCTCGAGGTGCGTCGCCCGCCAGCCGCCCCCAACCCGGGGAAGGTCCTCGCCGCCGCCCGCCTCGACCAGCAGCTCCACCCCGCTGGTTGGATCACCGTTCTCGAAGAGCACCCAGCTCTGCATGACCCCGGCGTACGACGCAACGAAGCTGTCGCCAAGCCGGCGGCTGACGGCGAAGGCCTCGTCCCCGAAAGTCCTAGCCCGGTCGACCTCGCCCGTCATCAACGCACCGATGGCCCGGTTCAGCAGGCTCCAGGCCAGGCCCTGGGCGTTGCCGGAGAGGCGGGCGGACTCCACGGCGCCCTCGAGGACCTCGGCGCTCTCGGCCAACCGCCCCAGGACCCACAGGGACGTACCGAGGCACGGGAACATTGTGGGAAAGGCGGCGTCATGCGCGGCGGCCCGCGCGACGGAGATACCCCGTGCCGCATGGACAGCAGTCTCTTCGAAGCGCTCGACGTACAGCTCGGTGGCGGCGAGGTGGCCGATGGCGTCGAGGCGGCCGGCCAGCTCCTCGTCCGGCATGGCGTCCACCAGGTCAGCCGCGGCCCCTCGATGGACCTCGGCCTCGTCGACCGCGCCGGTAAAGGCACAGGCCAGCGCGAGCACGGCCTCGGCCGCTGCCGTCAGCGACCGGTTTCCCTGACCCGGCGCGGCCGCCACTGCCGCAACGCCCCATTCCTGCATCGATTCGAAGTCGTTCCGGTAGAAGCCGTCGGTGGCCAGGGCGACCCATGAGGGACACGCCGGGCTCGGTGGCCCGGTCGGTGAGCTCCTCGAGGCCGCCGAGCAACCGGTCGTGGGCTTCTTGCTGGCGACCGAGCTGCTGCTCCACGCCCGCGCACGTGGCAATGATGCGGACCCTCACGTCGTGGTCGGCGGCCAGTTTCAGCGCCTGCAGGAGTTCGGATCGGGCCTCCTCGAGCCGGCCGGCGGTGGCCAAGGCAGCCGCTGCCGCGGTCAGCACCTCCACCCTCTCGTCCGGGGCGGCGTTCTCAGGAAGCAGACGCAGTGCCGACCGGAACCAGCGCGCCGCCACCGACGGGATCTGTGCTGCGGTCGCCCGCCCGGCGTCCAACAGGACCCCCACAGCGGCCGCGTCGCCGCGCCGCGCCGAGTGCTCGACATGGGAGGCTCGAGCCGTCGCCGGCCATCCCTGGGCGGCCAGCGCCTCGGCGCAACGGACGTGGGCGGTCAACCGAGTGCTCGTGGAGGAGGAGGCGTAGACGGCGTTCCGAACCAGCGGGTGCCGGAAGTGGAACCGGCGCGGGACGGTGGCCGGGCGGACGAGGTCACAGGCGATGAGTTCGTCGAGGGCGGCGAGGGCGAGCGGCTCTGTCACGCCGCCGGTGGCCACGGCGACGTCAAGTTCGAAGGGGTCGCCGACCACCGCCGCGGCTTCGCCGAAGGCGCGCGTGGAGGGGAGAGGCTGTCCAGCTCGTGGGCGATGGCGGCGGCCACTGCCGGCGGGACCTGGTCGCCCTCCTCCCGCGCCAGTCCCGGGCCGTTGGGCGACACGCGGGCCAGCTGGAGGAGGTAGACGGGGTTGCCGCCGCTCTGGAGGTACAGGCGGTCGCGCGTCGCTACGTCCCTCCCAGCCAATAGCACCGAAGCCTCGCCCGCGCCGAGCGGCCCGAGTTCGATCCGCTCGACCTCCCCCGAGAGATCGGCGGCGTCGATGGCCACGAGCAGCCCAGCCGCCCCCTGGCCGGTCCGGAAGCTGCCGGCCAGCAGGATCGGCGCGTCGGGCGGCCTCCGGAGGAGGTGGGCCATGAGCTCGAGGGAGGCGGAGTCGGCCCAGTGCAGGTCGTCGAGGATGAGCACCATCGGCTGCTTGGCCGTAAGCCGCTCGAGCAGGTCCCGGACGGCGTAGTACGCCCGGAAGCGCTCGGCCGCCGTGGCCGGGGTCCACGTCGTCGAGCGCAGCGAGCGCAGAGACGGGAACACCTCGGCTAGCTCCTCGAGGCCATCGGCCGCGAGGCGGTCGACTGATCGGGGTTCGAGCGACTGAACGTAGGCGTCGAGGGCGTCGATGAAGACGCCGAACGGAAGCTCCTGCTCGAACTCCGCCGCCCGCCCCTCGAGCACCAGGCACCCGAGCCGCTCAGCACGGCGCGCCAGCTCGGCGAGGAGATGGGTCTTGCCGATCCCGGGCTCGCCTGTCAGGAACAACGACCGGGGAACACCCGCACACGTGGCCGACACGAGCCGTTCGAGGACTGCGCGTTCACCGTCCCGCCCGACCAGCACGTCCTGCGAACGGCCCACCGCTTGGCCCCCCGTCCCTCAGGCGCAAAGTGTAGGGCTCGGCGACGATCAGTGTCGGGGTCGAACGGATCAGGGTCCTACCCCGATGACGGAATGGCGCCGCCCCGCCAGTATTCGTCCCGTGCCCCTCTTCGTGCTCGACCACCACCACGGGCAGAGCGAATTCGCTGCCGTCTTCGCCTCCTGGCGGGGATTCGAGAGCCCGCTGCGCCACCGGGTCACCGTCGCGTCCTGCCAGCTCGGAGGCCACGGCATCTGGTGGCGCGTCGAGGCGGACGGATCACCAGAAGCCCTTGGCTACCTGCCCCCCTATGTGGCTGAGCGGACGGCCGCCATCGAAGTCTGCGAGGTGGAGATCCCATGAGGGGACCACCCAACCAACATGGAGGATGAAGTCATGTCATCACCGTTCGTGAGCCTTCGATCCCGCGCCGCCATCTTCGTCATCGCGGCGTTGTTGGGCAGCTTGGGTGTCCTCGCTGCACTTGTTGGCGTCGGCTCGTCGTCGCGAGGACGGTCGCCAGCGGATGCGATGGTCGATGTCGGCGGGTACAAGCTCAACCTGAGCTGTTCCGGCGAGGGAAGTCCCACAGTCCTGTTGGAGTCGGGGAACGGACCCACGTCAGCGGGCTGGGCGTGGGTACAGCCTCAGATCGCCAAGACTTCCCGCGTCTGTTCATACGACCGCGCCGGTACGGGGCGAAGCGACGAAAGTCCAAACCTGCGGGACGCGCAGAACATCGCCCTCGAACTACACCAACTCCTCGATGCCGCCGAGATCGACCGGCCGCTGGTGTTGGTCGGCCACTCCTACGGCGGACTCTACGCCCGCCAGTACGCCGCCATGTACCCGGCAGAGGTCGCCGGGATGGTGCTTGTCGATTCGGCTCACCCCGACCAGTGGACGCGCCATCCGGCGGCGGCGGAGCAGTACGCGGCCATGGCTGCCTCGATGCGCGAGCCAATCACCGTGTCGCCTCCCAACCCACCGGAAAACCCCGATCTCCCATCGTCGGCGAGCAAGCGGATGGCCGTGGAGGGAAACACGCTCAAGCACCTGAACACAGCGCGAGCGGAGTTCCTCGCCACAGGAGATACGAATGACCAGGTTCGCCGCAGCAGCGTCAGCGTTGGTGGCATACCGTTGGTGGTCCTCTCCGCGACCGAGCACGACTTCCCGCCTGAGCTTCAGGTGCAGATGGAGAGCAGTCACCTTCAAATGCAGAAGGAACTCTCCACCCTCTCGTCCCGCGCTCTACTCCGCCTGGAGGAAGGGGCCGATCACAACGGGCTGCTTGCGAACGAGGAGATGGCTCGTGCGACAGCCGGTTCCATCGAGGACGTACTCAGGGCCGTACGCCCGGGTGGCACCCTCCCGGTTGCGTGAGTCGCGTCCGGCATCCATCGCGCTTACCTGGCTGTGGCTCCCGCTCGCTCAGCCTGGCCGCCCGTAAGCCGAACCCCATGGACACGAGGCGGCTGGCGGTTGCGGCGAAGGGCACAGGAGGAGCGCCGTCCCGTAAGACTGTTCCGGTGAACCGCCCCGGTCCCGGGCTCGTCAGAGGCCCGCAGTCGGAGTCCGCGGCTCGCAGGTCGCGGGGCCCCGAGCGCTTAAGCGTGGACCCGTTGACCTCGCTGTAGAGCGGCTCCGCACCGCCTCTCGCATGTCAGGTCCTCCTTGCTTGGGCTGTCACCGTGACGCAGCACTCGCCTGGTCTGGGGTCTCGACGGGCCTCGAGATCGGCGCCCTCCATGCCGTCCACGACGCCCTCGAGCAGGGAGAGGTTCATGCCGCAGACGAGGTCGCGGTGGCGCTCGGAGAGGGCGTGGAAGGGGCAGTTGCCCAGACGGACGGCCCGTCCCTCCCGTCGGGGCTCATACCCATAGCGCTCCAGCACCTGGGCGATGGCGATCAACCTCCGCTCGCGGCTGGTCCGGGCACTGAGTGTGGCCCGCAGCTCCTGGCCCAGGCGGCGGCCGAACCGACTGGCGACGTCGACCAGCGACTCCAGTACCGGGCGGTCGCCGGCCTCCTCCACCGCTTCCGCCAGGAGCTCGGCGGCCAGGTCGTACTGGCGGGGGGGCAGGCTCACCGAGTGCTCTCGCGATGACCGTCGGTACAGCTTGGCCGGCCGGCCCGCGCCCGGACCTGTGCGCCCCGTGAGGCGCCGGTAGGTGACCTCCAAGAGGCCGGCCTCCACCAGCTTGTCGAGGTGGAAGGCGGCCAGCGACCGCTGTACACCGACAGCTCCGGCCGCTTCGTCCCGGCTGACCTCAGCCGGCTGGCCGGCGACGTAGCGATACAGGGACCGCCTCATCGGCTCCTGGAGTGAGCCGATGGCGGTGAGGTCGTCGTCGAGAGGACCGGGCTCGCGGGGCTGGGCCATGGCTTACGTCGTCCTCTCGGGTTCTATGACTAGCATAGCTTCAGTTTAGAGCTATGGTGTGCGATGTGCCAACACCTTTCCTGACGGCCCGCTTGCGGAAGTCTCGTCCGGAGCTCGCGGGCTGGTGCCCCTACCTGTGGCGCCGCCGGGATCCGCGCCCTTGCGCCTACGAAACCCCAGAGACGGACGGGCCGCGAAAAAGTTCGTGCGGAACTCGCGGGACTGTCGTAACACTAACGATAGTTAGTTCAACAACCGGGGCGACGCCCCCTCATCTACAGGAGCGCACGCAGGGTAACTCCGGAGGCGGTACTCAGCGGCCCGACGAACGCGAATGTGCCGGCCCCGCTGGCGTCCACAGCGGCGCCCCACGCGAGCAGCGCCCCTCCGGCCACAGCGACGACGATGGGCACAATCCGCCACCGCCAGCCAGTTGGGTTCGCCCCTATTCGCGCGTACAGCGCGTGATCGAGAGAGATCCACGCAAGGGCTGTTACCAACACGGCGACGATCGGGAGGAACATGGCATCGACGCTGCGAAGCAGGTAATCCTGCGTGCTGAAGTCGAGGAGGCTTTGGTCGAGACCGAAGTACCGAGCACCGGCTTCGGCACGGTTCCATCCGAAGAAGAACAGGACGCCCGTCGTCAGTGTTGCTGGTGCGGCAATCGCCTGGAATGCGGTTCGTAGGGAGGAGATCGATCGAAGGGCGCGGTCCCCTTCGTAACGAGGCGGCTTCTTAGTTTCGTCTTGCGCGCGCACGGGCGACGCGACAGTCACGTCAACCGCCCGAGCTACGGCTCAGGCCGATCCGGGTACTTGTCAACGGCCTGGCGTCGTCGGGGAGACGGGTCGGGCGTCTGCCGCCGACGGCGCAAGCTCCGGACCGTCCGGCCCGAAGACGGAGTCCGCTGCGGTTGGCCCACGTCCACTGCGCACCGGGATCTCGCGACTTCCGGCTCCATCGGAGCCCTTGCCAGCGCGTCCCCGAAGCAGCCAGGGAAAAGCAGTGCGGCGGCTAATGCACACATCGCGATCGGACCCCTTCGTGACCGGGCCTTCACGGCCCCGGACCGCCATTCGATCGGTAGCCGATGATAGACGTCTGTCCAAACCCTTTGAACGAAATATCAGTCACGGGCCTCACCAATTGTGGCATTCCGCTGCGAATTGGACAGGCGAGGGGGACGAAAAGTTCCCTCGTTCTGGCAGCTACTTGCTGAAATATTGCCGGTGCGCCCTGCGGAGAGCAATCGTGGTAGCACCACATTTGCTATGAGGTGCTGGCACGGCGTCTGGTGCACCTCGTCAGGAACGCGCAGCGTTCGGGGCGACGTCGAGTTCGGAGGCCGCCCACGACAGTGCATAACGGCGCCGCCGTTGTTCGAGCCGCGGCGACCCCGCCATCGGGTAACATTGACTTGCTCGGCAGCGCAGAGGCCTTCCTCGCGGCATGTCGCAGATGCCTGCGATCGCCGATGGCGACTACGACACCGGTTTCGCCTCATGACCGTCGCGGGTAGAACACCCGAGTGGACGGCCTTTAGCCGCAAGGGCCGATGGACCTCCTTTGGCGGCGCTGGAGGTCATTGTGTCGACGGCTCCGGAGTTCTCTATCTGTGAAACGCGGGCTGCAGGGCAGGTGGTCGTCGCGGTCTGCGGCGAGCTGGATGCCGACACTGCTCCCCAGCTCCAGAGGGCGCTTCAAGGTCTCGCCGGACATGATGCCGACCGGAAGTTGGTTGTGGACGTCGGCGGGCTTACGTTCATAGATTCGAGCGGCGTCTACGTTCTCATTCAGGCGGTGAAGAGGTTGCACGCGGATGGCCGGTCCCTCTCGCTCAGCGGCGCGAACCCGGGGGCCTTCAGGGTCCTCGATGTCTGCGGCGTCACCAGCGTGTTCGACCTGTCCTGACCGCGGCCCAGCCGTCGGTCCCGTCCGTGGGTCAACCTGGCGGGAAGGTGTTAGGCCGGCTCTTCCCGCGCCGGACGTTCGACGATTCGTTCGGCCAGTTCACGGAGCTTGATGTTCATCCGCTGGGACGCTCTTCGGAGGATGTCGAAGGCCTCGTCGTCAGACACCTTTTGTTGAGCGATGATGATGCCCTTGGCCATGCCGATGAGGTCGCGGCTAACAGCCTTGGTCTCGAGGTGCGCCTCCCGCATCGCTGAGGACCATGCGACTCCCGCATGGGCGGCGAAGACCGAGCCGACGGCAATGTCGTGGTCATCGAAGGCATCACGGTCTTTGCTGTAGAGGTTCAGCGCCCCCAGAGTGTCTTCGCTGGCGAATAGGCGAAACGCGAGAATGCTCTCTACTCCTGTCTCGTCGTGGGCTCGGCGGGAGAAGTCGGGCCATCGCCCCTCCTGGGAGAGCGAGCCGGTGAGGAACACCTCGTGGTCCTTGATGGCATCGACGCACGGGCCCTCCTGCGTCTCTGACTGGATCTTGTCCACAACACCGGGCAAACCGTCGGTCTTTGAACGGGACGTGACATGGTTGCCCTCCACAATCGAGATACCCGCCGCCTGGCAGCCGTCAATCGTCTGCACCGCCAGCTCACAAATCCGGTCCAGGGTGGCGTCGACGTCGTTCTCATCGAGCAGGCTCCTGGCCACTTCGGCGAATGTCTGAGCCAGTTCGGTGTCGGGAGCGGGCATCCCCGCGATCGTACCGATACGGCACAAGCTACTGCGCCGACGTGCGCTGAGTCATGCGTTCCTACGAGTGAGGTCGAGGAACTCGGCCCTGGTACGGCCGTCGTCCCGCACCAGTCCCCGTAGCGAGGAGGTCACGGTCCGCGCCCCGTGGGCACGGACGCCGCGGACGGTCATGCATAGGTGTTCGGCATCGATGACCACGCCGACGCCTCTTGGCTCCAGGTGTTCGGTCAGCCAGTCCCCGACCTGGATGGTGAGGCGCTCCTGAATCTGCAGACCGCGGGCGCAGAGCTCGACGACCCGCGCCAGCTTGGACAGACCGAGGATGCGAGCGCCCGGGAGGTAGGCAACGTGGGCCACGCCGATGATCGGGAGCATGTGGTGGGCGCAGAGCGAATGAAGCGGGATGTCCCGCACGACGATGAGTTCGTCGTAGTGGCCGTCGTTCGGAAAAGTCGTGAGAGTGAACTCGACGGGTGACAGCATCTCGGCAAGGGCGGCGGCGACCCGGCGGGGAGTGTCGCGAAGCTGGGGATCGGCGACGTCTTGCCCCAGCGCGACGAGCAGATCAGCCACCGCTGCCTCGGCTTTGCCGAGGTCGATGGCCTCAGTGTCGGGATCGGGCACGACCGCGAGACCGCGCCGGGCAGCCCGATTCTCCTCCAAGTGGATGAGCGGTCCGACGGTCGTCATCGAGGGGTGCGGCTGACCGGAAAGGCCGTGGCCAGTCGAGCGAGGGTCAGCGCCGCGAGGACGAGGCCGAAGTCCCGAAGCGCGACGTCGTAGAAGTCAGCCATCATCAGGAGGTTCACGATGATGCCTGTGAGCCAAGCTGCGACCAGGTACCCACCGAAGCGAGGGCGGAGCAGCACGACCAGCCCGGCCACGATCTCAACTGCCCCCACGAAGTACATCAGGGTGTGGGCCTCGGCGTTGAAGAGGTCGGTGAACTCCGGTGCCAGGTACTGGTCCCAGTCCACGAGCGCGTGGGCGAACTTGTCCAGGCCGAACAGGATCGGGGCGACGGTCAGGCCGAGCCGCAGCAGCCAGAACGCCTGATAGGCGGGGTTGTCCAATCGGGCCTGCGTGGTGGTGGGGTGGCCCCCGGTCATCTGGTGAGGGCTGATTATCGCCATTGGGTCTTGCCTCCATCTCTATCGGATACTATCCTGTACGTTAGAAGCTCCAGCGGATTACGTCAACCAAGATTTCTTTTAGAAAGGAGCAGCGCCGTGGAGACCCCCTCCGGTCCGCCGCCTGCCTCCGACGCCACGACGCAACGGGAGGGCTTCGACGCTCGGGTGTCGGGCATTGCCTCGCTGGGCGAGCCCGTGCGCCGAGCCCTGTACCGCTACGTCGTGACCCGGAGCTCGCCGGTAAACCGCGACCAAGCGGCCGAGGGCGCGGGAGTCGCCCGTCATGTGGCCAAGTTCCACCTCGACAAGCTGGTCGACGACGGTCTGCTGGCGACCGAGTTCGGACGACCCCCCGGGCGTGGCGGTCCCGGCGCCGGCAGGCCGGCCAAGCTCTACCGTCGGTCGTCGCGAGAGCTGGAGGTCAGCCTGCCCGACCGGCGCTACGACTTCGCCGGCGCCCTCCTAGCCCGGGCCGTCACCGACGCGGAGCGCGACGGCACTCCCGTGAGAGAGGCCTTGGCGCTAGCAGCGCGTGAGGCGGGATTGTCGCTCGGCGCAGAAGCCCGGGCCCGGGCCGGAACCCGGCCCGCGGGCAAGGCGCTGGTGGCCGCCGCTCGGGAGGTACTGCAGGAACTCGGCTATGAGCCCCGTCTCGAACCCGGCGGCCTGGAGCTCGCCAACTGTCCCTTCCACGCGCTGGCCGAGCACTTCGCCCAGCTGGTGTGCGGCATGAACCTGGAGCTGATGACAGGCATGGTCGCCGGGCTCGGGAATCCGGGCCTGGACGCACGGCTCGACCCCGGTCCCGGTTTGTGTTGCGTGCGGATCCGGCAGCGGCCGCGTCCGGCGTCGGAGGCGGCGGGGGCTCGAGGATGAAGGCCTATGAGCACCGCGGCGTTGGCGATGCGGCGACAGCAGGTGCGGTCGTCAACCTCGGAGGGGACTCGGCCGCCGATCGGTTCGAGCTGAGTTTCGGCGACGTGGTGGCCCTGAGCGGAGACTTCTTCCGACCCGAGGGGTGGTCGATCTCCGATCCCGAGCAGTGGCGGACCGAGCCGTCCGCGGACCGCGGGAAGCTTGTTCAGCGTCGCCGGCAGGGAGGGAGTGGCCGGGACGCGGCTCGACACTCGTGACGAGATCGTCTGCGCGCTCAAGGTGTCGACGCTGGACGAAGCCGTCGTCGATTCCAGATTCGAGCCGGGAGGACGGTTCGCCGACTTTGCCTTCAGCCCCGGTGCCAACCGGAGCGACGTGGAGCGACGGGTGCGGGACCGGTATCTGGCGCTGGCCGCGGTCAATGACGACCACTTCGCCGCACCAGGCCCGTCGGACGTGGCCACCGGTAGCGGCTTCGGCTCGGCCGTGGCCGCCTACCGCCATCTGCACCAGGTCGCACTCGACGAGGCCTGGCGACTCGGCGCTCGAGGTGGGGACATCTCCCGGGCCACGGCCCGGGAGGCTGCCGCGCAGCACTACCTGACCGACGCCTTTGCCGCCGGGCACCTTCGGACGCCCGTCGCCTCCATCCGCCGGTACTGGAAGGCGCGCTACCCGAGCTTCTGGGAGCAGCTCCAGCGCAAGGTCGCGGCCGACACCGCCGCCGCCCTGCGGGAGCTCAGCCGCCTGATGCGTCTCTTGCCCCATCGATTCGTCTACGGCCGCGCTTTTGCCGAGCTCACGAGGAGGACGAGCCAGTATCCGGAGCTGTCGCTGGGTGACCTGGTAGCTCGGGCTTTCCACGATTGGGACAACAGCCACGGGCTCCAGGTGGATGGTGGGGTGATCTTCGGCGACGGCCACATCGAGAAGGGCGAGACAACCCGACTTGCCGTCGCCGCCGTGCGGGCGGGCATCGACGACGTGGAGGTGGCCTTCAGGCTCGGCGCCTCGGGCAGCAGGGTCAATGGGCCGCTTCTCTACGAGAAGGTTCGCCAGGTCACCGGGGCCGAGGGCGGCGCCTTCTTCGCCGAGGAGAAAGTCCCGCGCCTGTTACCCGGCAACCCGCACCAGAACTGGCGGGCGGGCGACGTGGAGACGTTGTGGGAGTCGCCGATGGTCGGCGCCTCAGGAACCACGGTGGGCGACGCCCTCGTCGCCATGTTGGAGCCCGGCGAGCAGTTCATCCGCCAAGTGGAGGCCCTGGGCCAAGGCCTCGCCGGAGGCGGTGGGGTCTTCTCGGTTCCGATCCTCGGCAGCTGGCTCGGCCAGAAATGCTGCCAGGCGTACCACGAAGGCTTCGTGGAGCCGCTCGCCGACGACCCACAGGGGGCGATCCTTGCTCTGGTCGACCGCCCTTTTCGGGACGGCGCAACCTCAGACCTGGACGCCTCGGCCGTAGAGGTCCCAGACGTCGACCACGGGCTGCACGGGGACGAACGCCGCGTAGGCCCGGCGGGGTGCGCCCACCACCAGCAGGTCGGATCGCTCCAAGACCTCCTCGAGGGGGCGTAGCTCGGGGTCGCAGGTTACGTAGGGGTCGGTGGTGAGGACTTCGGCCGCCTTGGTGCGGAGGCTGCGCTTGAGTTTGTAGCTGAGGCTGGACCGGATGTCGTCGGACTGGGCCTTGAAGGCCATGCCCAGCAGTCCGACGGTCATGCTCGCCAGGTCATAGCGCTCTTCCATGCGCCGGACGATGTAGAGGGGGAACCCCTCGTTGACCATCATGGCGGCTGAGCCGAGCGTGAAATTGTTGGTGTGGAAGGCTGACACCTGCATGGTGTCCTTGAGTAGGCAGGGCCCTCCGGCCAAGCCCGCGCCGGGCACATCGGCGGCCCGGGGGTAGTTGTAGGCCATGGCTCGGCGGATGACCTCGAAGTCCAGCCCGGAGTCGTTGGCCACCTGGTAGAGCTGATTGGCCACGGCGAAGCGGACGTAGCGCCAGGTGTTGGTGAACAGCTTGGCCAGCTCCGCTTCCTCCGGCAGCAAGGAAACCACCTCGGTGGTGAGGGTCCGGAAGAGCTTCGTGGCCCGTTCCATGGCCCGTTCGTCGCGGGCCGAGACCAGTTGGGGCAGCTCGCAGAGCTCGGTCATGGCCTTTCCCTCGGCGATCCGCTCGGGGCAGTAGGCCACGTCGATTTGCTTGCCCGAGGCCGCGATCAGGCCTTCGACGAGAGCCGTCACGCCCGGATCGAGGGTGCTGCGCAGCACCAGGAGCTGGCCGTCGACCAAGGTGATCGAGGATGCCGGCGATAGCGGCGGGCACGGCGCCGGGCTCGGGATTGAGGTGCTCGTCGAGGGGTGTGCCGATGACCACCACCACGTTCTCGGCCTGCGACAGGCAAGCCGGATCGGTGGTGGCCGAGAGCGTGTCCCCGATGACCCGCGTCAGCACTCCGGCGGCGCCCGGCTCATCGAAGGGCAGCTTCCCGTCGTTGATGCGGTTGACGGCCACCGGGTTGATGTCGTAGAGCGACACCAGGAGCCCGCGGTCGGCGAAGGTCAGCCCCAGCGGGAATCCGACCCGCCCGCAGCCGCCGCGACGACGACGTCCCTGGCCATCAGCGGCCGTTCAATCCCCCAACCTTCGCTCACTTCGCCTTATTTCGTGATGCGTGGCACTCGGAGCGTTTCCCCCCGCCCATCATGTCTTCTCACAATGTCCGATACAACCGATTCGCGCTAACCCTGATCATTCACCGAGCCGCGTGAGCTGAGGGCTGCCCATCCGCGGAAGTGCCCACCAGAAAAGGGATTCTGACGTTCTCGACGCGTCACAGTCCCGAACTGGAGGGCACCTACCAAGTGAACCGTAACAGCACACTCTCGGCTGTGGTGGAAGGGTCCGGCACGGGCGTCGTGGCTCACGTCGGGCTGCACGCCCTTGGCGCGTTCGCCGACCGCCTCGGACTCGGCGATTCACTGTCGGCCCGCATCCCCATCACCGGCGAGCGGCTGCCGCTGCACGACCGGGGCAAGGTGCTGGTCCAGGCCATGTTGATGCTGTCTGGCGGCGGCGAGGCCTGCGCCGACATCGAGCGCCTCCGCTCCCAGGCCGCGTTGTTCGGCTCGGTGCCGTCGGACTCGACGCTGTACCGGACGTTCCGGTCGATCGGCCCCGACACTCTGAGGCAGCTGTGGGAGGCGGTGGCCGAGGTGCGGGCCAAGGTGTGGCGCCGGTCGGCAGCCACCATCGGGACGGCGACGGTGGTGCTCGACATCGACGGTTCGTTGCACCAGATCCACTCGGAGAACAAGGTCGACGCAGCGGCCAACTACAAGGGCGGCTACGG
>JBHENM010000186.1:0-28990 GCA_046262035.1 Acidimicrobiales bacterium
GTTCCTCTCTACGCGGCGACGCTCGCCGCCGAGTGGTCCATGGTCCGCAGCCGGGCCCATTACCCGAGCGACATCCTCGCCGGGGCGGCAATCTCCGTCCTCGTCGCGCTTGTCGCCTGGAGGGTGTGGCCGCCGCACCGACTGGCGGGCGAGGAGGACGACGACGTTGTAGACACCCGGGCACTCGGTTGAGATGCCCGGCTGCCGACCGGGTCGGGTTGTTCGGCATCTAACGCGTGTTAGTAGCCGAGTTCTTGGCCACCTTGGCACGGTTACCCCGGAGACCCCGGTCGGCTCCCGGAACCTGGTCGCCGCAGCGGAAACGCAGCACCACTGGCAGTAGATACGCAGACGGTCGTCGTCGCGTCGGGTCCGCCGCGGCGGCGCAAACCACGCCGCAGAGGGCCCTCCCTGTTGACGTGACCTTTGTCCCGGTGGAGCATGAAGAGGTGGAAGCCAACAACGGCGATCGCATTCGAGATGCCTACCGGGACCTTTTGCGAGGCGATCCTGGCCCACTCGTCTCGATGCTCGACGGCGAGGTCCACTGGCGTGGAGTGTCCCAACGCGCGTGGCGTCGGTCGTCGCCCTTCTGACACGGGCCTGACGAGGCCCGGTCGGTCCTTGAAGGCCAAGTCGCCAAGCTTCGTGAGGCAGGCGTCGACCCTGCGGGCGTTGAGGTCGACGTCGAAGAAGGCGCCGCGAACCAAGTCGTGATTTCGATCCGCTTCCCCAAGCCTAGGAAGGCGGTGTACCAGGTGCTCAATGTTAGAGACGGTGCGGTCGTCCACATTCAGGACTACCGCCGGCGCCACGAGGCTCGAGGGGCTGCTGGACTCGCTTCCTAATGGCGTTCCCCGCCGCACCCTGTCGCGCCACTGCAGTCGCGTGTCGCTTTAGGGGTCTCCGGGGTAACCGAGTGGCGGCACCTAAGCGCGTTAGTAGCCGAAACCTTTGGCGCGTTTACCCCGGAGATCCCCGTTTACCCCGGAGACCCCACCTCGGCAACGCCGGGCCGTCGTCGCCACCACCAGTCGCCGGCGACGACGGCGATCACGATCAAAGCGGGCACGCATAGCGACCAGAAGACTGAGACTCCCCCGACCTGGCCGGCGATGGGTACGGAGAGGCCACCAGTCTTCTCGAACAGGACCCCGTAGAACAGACCCACCACCGCGACCGCGGCCAGGTCGGCGGGGCCATAGCCCAGGGGGCCAAGCCCGTGGGTGAGGGTGAACACCGCCGTCGCCAGCCCGATCGCCGGGGCCGCGGGAAGCCGCCGGCGGAGCCAGGACTGCAGGCAGCCACGGTAGAAGAGCTCCTCGAGCACCGGCGCAACGACGACGGAGGCAACGAACGCCGCCCACAGGACGGATGTGCTGGCGTCGGCGGCGAGGTCGTTGTAGGTCGGCCCGACAGGGTCGAAGTGGCGCAGGATGCCCTCGACCAAGATGGCCAGGAGCCAGGTAGCCAGCAGCCCGGGGAAGACGTAGACGAAGCCCCACGCCCGGCAACCCCATCGGGGGCGGTCGAGCCAGGCGGCCCGCTCGCCCCCCTTGGCCAGCATCCACGCCGCCACCTTGCACAGAGCCAGCAAGAGGAGGCTCACAGCCAGCACGCCGGCGCGGACAGAGGCACGGGTCGACCACGACGGAACCTCGCCGGGGCGGGTGCTGTTGAAGGTGGCGCCGTAGTAGACGAGTAGGAGAGCGCCGAGCACGAAGCCGCCGGTTCCGGCCCGGCACCCGATACGCAGCGCTTGGAGGCGGTTGCCCGACTGGTCGATGGCTGGGGCCTTCACGCCGGTTGACGCTCGACGCCGGTGCGGTGGGTTCGCCGCCGGCATGGTGGGACGATGGATCGGTGCGCCCTCCGGCCCTCCCCTACATCGCCCCCATGCTGGCCTCGTCGGGCCCGGCGCCCTCCGACCTCAGCGGCCATGCTGCTGAGCCCAAGTGGGATGGGGCCAGGGCGAGTTTGCTCATCGACGGGTCCGGCCTCCGCATTCGGACGCGAGCTGGGCGCGACGTCACCGGCTGCTTCCCCGAACTCGCGCCCATGGCAGAAGCGCTCCGGGCGACCAGCGCGATCCTCGACGGAGAGCTGGTAGTCGCCGGAGCGGGGGTCGTCCGGACTTCTACGCGCTGACCACGCGCCTGGCTGCGTCTCGGCCGCCGACGGTTGCGAGGCTGCGACGGGCGACGCCGGGCACCTTCGTCGCTTTCGACCTCCTTTGGCTCGACGGCGAGCTGCTCATCCACCGACCGTTCTGGGAACGCCGCCAGCTTCTCGAGGCGTTGGGCGTGGCTGGGGCGGCGTGGCAGACCACGCCGTCCTACGTCGGCGCCGGCGCCGACCTTCTCGCCGCCTGCGCGGCCCTGCAGCTTGAAGGCTGCCTGTACAAGGAGCTCGAGCAGCCCTACCGCCCGGGCGTGCGGCACCGGCGAGGGTGGGTGAAGCAGAAGTGCCCGGCCTGGCTGGCCGAGCACGGCCGCCGTCGCCGGCCAGGAGCCGGCCGGCGACCACTGGGCTGACCACCTCACGTTGGTGGTCGTCCTGTTCCCGGCTCGATCTGTCGGTCAGCTTGCCGACCAGCTCGGCGAGGCGGGAGACGACCGGCGTCTCACCGTCATCCTCCAGCAGCCAAGGCACGCCGGTGCCGGAAGTGATGGCCTCGTCGAGCCAGGCCCCTGCCTCGTTCAGGCAGGCTCGGCCCCCACTCAGGTTCCCGTCGACGAGGGTCTCCGCCGCTCGGGTCAGCCGGTCAACGGCCTGGCCTATCGCGTACTCGGACGGGTCGGTCGGTGCCATCAGGTCCCGCGGTAGAGGAACCGCTCGAGAGGGTCGCTGGCGTGCCAGCTGGCCAGAATCCGCTCGGTGACCCGAAGGTAGGCGGTGTACTCCTGGCTCGTGAGGACCACCCGCCGGGGTTCCCCGTCCGGTATGCCGACGTCGAGTCGGGCGGCGAGGTCGTCGACGTCGTCCCAGACCAGCTCGAGAAGGGCGCCGCTGGGCGGCGCTCACCAGCCGTTCAGCAGCTTGAGGATCCCCGGCGTAGTCGCTGAGGGCCTCGTCGACGGTGGGGTGTGACGCCGCGGTTCGCGTGGCGGCCAGCTCCCGGACGGCGCCGACGATGCGGGCCCGATCGCCGCGCCCGAGCCGGACGACGCAGAGGGGCGCCAGCTCATAGCGCCCGTCCGGCGCGATCGGCTGTACGGCGGGTTCCTGCGCGGCCGTGTCGAAGGTGGCGACGTAGCTGGCCAGCCTGCCCACCGCATCCGCCGCCTCGCGCTCCTCCAACGGCGCCGGCAAGGGCTTGTCGCCGTCGACCTGCGCCAGGTCGACGAGGAGCATCACCTCCTCCAGGTCGCCGAGGGCCCGGGCCAGCTCACCGTCGCCGCTGGGCAGGACCACCAGGACATGGGAGCTCTCGTCGCGAAGCTGCTGGCGGCGCTCGGAGACGATCGGCTCCATCAGTTCCCCCCGGTCCTCTTCATCGCGATCGTACGGGCGGGCTGAGACATTCCCGAGGCCCGACGGCTGCGGGGTGCGGCGCTCGCCACCGAGGCGGCGCGGCGGCCAGGAGTCCGGTGCCACTGCTCGACGAAGCGCTCCACGCTCGCCCGTGCCCACACCGGGCCTGCCTTGAGGTCGGCCAGCGGAGGCGGGAACGTCGAGGACCGGGCCAGCCCCGACGCCCGCTGGCGGGTGACCCCGAGCATCTCCGCGACCTCGCCGACCCCGACGAGCTCGGGCAACGAGGGAGCCGCGTTCTGGCGTCGCAGCTCCTCGGGGCTCAGCGCCTCGACCGATGTCGGCATTCAGCGAGGAGGCACAGCGAGCGTGGCGGCCGGTGCGCTGGCCGCACGTCCTCACCAGTTTGCGACAGGCGGCGGCGGGCGGTCACGACGCGTCAGGCCGCCCCGCCCTCGACGAGTGGCTGCGGACGCTGGACCGCCTCTACGGCAGAGGAGCACGGTGAGCCTCCTCGATCGCCTCGGCGACAGCCCGCCCCTGCCTCGGATCGAGGATCCCCGGGCCCGGTTCTACCTCGACAACTACCGCACGATCGAGACGTGGGCGGCTCTACAGCGGGAGGCCGCGGCATTGCTTGTCGAGGGGCTGCTCGACCTCGCCCCGGTCTTCGAGGCGGACGCAGAGCGGCTTGGGCAGCGGCTCGAAGTGCTCCTCAACGACAACGCCACCCGGGTGATCCTGCGCCGGCCGGAGTGGGGCACCGGCGTCGGGATCGGGCTCGAGTGGACGCGCGCCGTCTTTGACCGACAAGCCGAGGTCTCGCTCTACGCCGGGCTGCAGCACGACGCCAGCGAGATCGCCGAGGAGAACCGGCGTCGCCTCGTCGAGCTGGCCGCCGTCACCCAGACCAGGCTGGGCTCGGCGTGGAAAAGCGGAACGGGCGCGTGGCTCCTGTGGCGCTGGATCCGCCCCCAAGGCGAGTCGCTGGACGAGCAGGCACTCTTCGCCCATGCCCGACGGGAGGTGTGGCGATGCTGGGAGGCAATTGCGCCGGGCCTCGACGGGTTCGCGGACGGGCATCTCTCGTCCATTCCGCCGGAATCACCGCGGTAGGGGCCCGCCGGCCCCGAAGTCAGTAGGGGCTGTTCGAGAGAGCACCCCCTCGAACCGAATCGCCCGCACCCTAGATACCCCGACGAGGCGTTGCGGCCCTTCCTGGCCTTCCTAGAGGGCTCGCCCGATGGAGGGGACCGGCGCCGCAGGTGTCGTTCTGTGGGAGGGGAAGCTGCCGCCGAAGTAGGGGGGAGCCGAAGCGGCTGAGTGCGATCATTGGTTCTCAGGGGCCCGACCGACCCAAGTGAGGAGGCGCGGATGGGCGTGGAGGACAGCGAATCCGACGGCAGCCCGTACGCGGGCAAGATCATGGAGGTTGGCGAGCTCAAGGAACTGCTGGCCAAGTTCGGGATGATGGTGGGCCTCGACCCCAGCCCCGAGGCCGACACCGACCTTCAGGTCGCGCAGATGGCCCACGCCCTGGTCGGCGTCGTCGAGGCGCACGCCACCCGCGCCGAGGAGGCCTACCGAGCCGCCGGCGCCGAACCGGCCGACCTGATCCAGGCGTCGCTGATGGCCTTCGCCGGGGTGAACTGCCAGAGCGAGGTCGACGAGCTCGCTCTGATCAACTGGCGGGCCACCCGCCTGGCCGGGGTTGTCGGCGCCCTCGACTTCGGCGGCCCGTTCCCCCGCAAAGGTGCCATCGGCTCCGGCGACGCGCTCATGCGCACCATCCGCCTGGTCGCCGCCGCCCTGTCCGGGATGACCAGGGCCGCCCTCGTCTCGGCGAACCCGCTGCGGGGCGACGGAGACGCCGCCATCGCCGGCGAGACCCTCTTCAAGGCGATGGGCGCACTGGAGGAAGCCGCTAAGGACATCCACACGCACCGCGCCATGGGCGAACTCATGGGCATGGCCGACTGAGCGGCTGTCCCGTCAAGGGCGACGCCCATCGCAGCCGGCGATGCACTCTGCGGCGGGGCGGGGTCAGCCAGCTCGGTCCCGACTCTTTTGCCGCCACCGTCGCGGGCACCGGGGGATACCGCACCATGAGGACAACCTGGCCCCACCACGCCTGGGCGCTCGCCACCTCGACAAATCCGGCACCTTCGTACATGCGTGACAACGGCCCGGCCTCCGTGCGTCCCATCAGCGTGATGCCCTGGGCGTCGGCCTCCGCTACCAGCGCCCTGACGGTCGCAGCGCCGGCGCCCCGGTTGCCGCTGATGAGCCCGGCCGCCCAGTAGACAGGCCCCGTGGCGGAGGCGAGGACCTCCTCCTGAGCTTCGCGGAGCACCCGCGTCTGACGCCCTTCTCGCAGCTCCATGCCCGCCGGCCACAGCAACGGCAGGAAGGCCATGACAAGCGCGCCTATGAACCACCACTGGAGAGCGGGCCAGATGGCCAGCACAACGGTGACCGCGATGAAGCCCGGCCACGTCACCCGGACGAACCGGCCGAGCTGGTATCGAAAGCGAGGCCACTGGTCCCGGGGGTAAAGTGACCACGCCGCGATCGCGGCGACGTCGTCCTCGGTGCGACCAACCCATGAGGGCAGCATCCCAAGGCTCATCACGTTGAACGCAACGAGGCAATAAAGACGCAGAGCCCCGGGGGGGTACACGGCGCGGGCTCGATGCAGCCGACGCCGACGTCGCCCACTGGATAGCTGTTTACCGAGCGCCTCCTCGTTCATCGTCCGCGCTCCGACGACACCGACCCGCCGGGCATCACGCCATCGCGCTCGGCGCAGCTCGATCAGCGCTGCCGCTTCACCTTCAACGCTCATGGGCGCCACCGTACGCGGCGGTTGAGACACCAACCTGGTTGGCGACACCGACGCCCGTGGGTGGTGGACATGATGGCGTCCAGGAGAAGCTCCTCGTCCTCGCGATTCGCCCAGTCCATGGGCTCCGAAGTTTCCTGGCGGCCAAGCGGTTCGTGGGGGTCTTCGTAGGAATCCATCACACCTGTTCCACTCACGACACCGCTGACATGTGACACCCCCAGCCGGGATATCTGAGGGCAGCCGGGAACGCGCCCCTGCGGCGACGTCGTGCCGAACCGGTCCCGTAAAGTGGGACGGACCATGTGCGGGAGAGGGAGCTCGTCGACGGGAACGCCGCAGCGTTGAACCTGTTGGGGGTTGCGCTCCTGGTGCAGTCGCTGCTGACGGCGCCGCCGCTAGCCACGTTCTGGCTGACGCAGCGCGACCCCGACGACGGTGGTTTGAGCGGGCCGGGACTGGGTGCGTTGAGCTGGCAGGGCGTGGCGGCGACGGCGCTGGTGTGCGTGCTCGAGTGGCTGCTGATCCGGCGCGAGCGTCAGCGCCGGGCCCGGAAGGCAGCGCCCCCCGAAGCCGGCGCTATCGGCCTTGGGGTGGCACCGAAGGTGTGGTACCTGGTGGCGACGTCGCTGCTGGTCTTCTACTGGTTTGGCGGTCAGGCCTGGCCGGGCCTAGCCGGCTTCGTAGCTGCGACGGCGCTCGGGTGGGGGATGCTCGTGGCGGAGAGCTGGCAGGGCCGGCACCGGGGCCTGGGCGCGGTAGCTAGGGCCAATTCCCCCTGACACGCTCAGAGAGCAGCGACCCCCATTCTCAGACCTACAGCCCTACGGCGGCGGCCGCGTTCTCCCGGAACAGCGACCCCTCCCGGATGTAGCCGCGGGCCACGGTCAGGCTGCGGTGTCCGGTCTGGGCCATGATCGCCCGCTCTGAGACGCCGGCCGCCGCCGCGGCGGTGGCCAGGCCGGCCCGCAGCGAGTGGGCCGAGTAGCCGGCCGACGAGACCCCGGTGGCTGCCACTGAGCGCTGCACAACACGGTTGACCCCCGAAGGGTGGAGGCGTTTGGGGGTGATCCGACCCCGGCGGTCGAAGGTGAGGAACAACGGGCCCTCTTCGATGCGCGCCGCCTGGCTCCCGCCGCTCGGCGACGTCGGCCCGGTCCAGGGCGACAAGCTCAGAGCGCGGCGGCGCGGCGGCGAAGCCGACAAGAAGCAGCGCCTGGTCCCGCTTGCCCCGGGCCGTGAGCGGCAGCTTGGCGATCATGGCCCGCAGCAGCTCGACGCTGATCGGCTCGGCGACGTCGGGCGCCGTCCCGTGCTCGTGGCGGATCCCGGCCCAGACCGCCTGCAGCTCGACGTCGTCGGTAGGGGAGGGGAGCCGGGCTGCCCGGTGGTACTCGCCGATCGAGACCAACCGGCGGGCGTTCGTCGAGGTCTTGGCCGCCCCGGCCAGCTCCACGATGTAGCAGATGACCGTCAGCGGCTCTGCGGGAAGGGTCGCCAGGCCCTTGTGCTTCGCCCACGTGGTGAATTCGGCCCAGTCGGTCCGGTAGGCCTTCTTGGTGGCCTCGGCCCGGGCCTTGCCGGCGTAGGTCGCCGCCCGGCCCCGGAGGTGCTCGAGCTGGGCCACGCGGGCGGCGGGGACGACGTCGACGACGCCGGCGAGATCCGATTCCGGTGGCATCGGGGGCACTCTAGTGGGCGCGATAAGGATCAGTTATCGCGCCCAGTCACATGGCGATCCCCCGCCTGAGCCCCGTCGTCGGCCAGGCTGGTGACCGATGACGTTCCCGTCCGACGTGCTCACCGCCTGGGGGATCGAGTCGGTCGAGTCGGTCGAGGTGCCGGCGCTAGGGACGATGAACGAAACATGGCTGGTTAGGTCGTCCGAACAGGCCGTCGTGTTGCGCCGACACCGGTGCGTCGAGAAAGCAGCGGTGGCGTTTGAGCACGAGATCATCGACTACGCGACGACACGCGCGATTCCATGCCCGACGGTCATCGTGTCGCTGGATGAGGGCCGCATCGTCGAGCGGAGCGGGCGGCTTTACTCGTTGTACTCCTGGGAACGGGGCAGCCACGTCGCTCGGGGGCACGCCGGGCCCGCTCGCTCGTACGTAGCGGGAGCCATGCTGGCGCGCATTCACAGGGCACTCCTGCCTTTCTCGGACGGACTCGGCCATGGTGACGAGCCGGAAGGCCTGGCTGACTTGTACCACCGGATGAGCCAGCTCGAGCACGCGGTTCAAGCAAGCAGCGCCCCCAATCTCGACTGGGTTCTTCGGAACCTCCACGCCCGAAGGACCTGGTTGGCGGCGAATCCGACCGCTCCGGCCACGTGCCCCGGCGAACCGCAGCTGATCCACGGCGACTACCAGCTCACCAACCTGCTATTCGACGGGAACGCGATCTCAGCCGTGGTCGACTGGGACAGGGCGCGCGCGGCGTCCCCGCTGATGGAGGTCGTCCGTGCTCTTGACCATGGGCTGTGATCAGCGCCGGTGCCACCCTCCCCCGTGGGGCACCGATTCGTTAGAATGACACCGCTGTAACTCGTCCACACGGACGAGGGAGTGCGAAAGGTGCCTACCAGTTCGCAGCTAGTGGGCACCGGGTGAAGAAGACGCTAGGTGGTGAGGGGTGTTGGTCTACTGGAACGGTAGCTACCCATCAAGCATTTCCTTCTGTCGCCCCAACTCCGGGAAGGAGGAGATGCCTTTATGGGAAAGACACTGAAGCCCGGCCAGCCGGCTCCACGATCAGGCCAGTACGAGATCGTGGGTCCGAGAGGCGGGGACACCGGTAAGGAGCGCACCGTCACACGGGGCGAGCCACTGCCGCCGACCCCGAAGCCAGGGCAGGAGTACAAGCTGGTCGACCCGACCAAGCACTGATTCTGCCCCCCTAGAGCAATGTTTGGGGGGACCCCGCCCCACCCCGGCGGGGTCCTCCCACTCGGACGCTCGTCATCGGAGCGCCCAGGGTGGGGACTTGCCCTCTCGACAGTTAGAAAGCCTCTGGGTCCAGGCCGGCAAGAGGGGCACACCACGAGCACAGACGCTCTCTCCCGAGACGACGGTTGCGGGTCCTTCGGACCGCCTCATCCGTCGCTTGGTGCAGATACTGCGCCAGCTTGAACTCGTTGGCGACGTCGACCACGTCTGGCAACCGGCAGAGGGCGCCCTCGCTGTCGATGATGTGCAGGACATTCCCGTCGTGGCGGCCGGGGGCCACGCCGTACGGCTTCTGAGGAGGCACCTACCCATGATGTCCCAGGGCGCGCGCCGTTTTGCGGAGGTCGGTGCGGAATCTGCACCGCTGACGGAGGCCGGCCGCCAGACCGTCGCCTATCGCTACGCATCAGTCTGTAGACCGCACGGGCCTGAGCCACTAAGTCTAAGCCAGTCGACATGAAGAAGGCGAAGATCCAGGCTCAACGGGACGGACTGGCCGCCGACCTGACCGCGACCGAGGGCGACCTATCCGTGGCCGCCCGGCAGGTGGCGGCGCTGCAGAGCGTCATGTGCTGGTACGCCGACCCCGCCCACTATGACGAGGCCAACGGCATCGACCTAGACGGAGGCGAGCGCGCCAGGCGGGCCCTGGGCCGCACGGCCGGGCTGGTTGGCGATGGCTGACGCCGGCGGTGGTGGCCAGCCCAGCTTGGGCGAGATCCGGCTCCTCAACTTCCACGACACCGTGATGAACGCGAACCTCTTGATGGGCTGTATGGCGGCCGAGCCGATCGCCGACGACGAGGCGCTTGTCGAGCGTCGGTGGCGCTTCGAGCGGCTATGGCTGGCCATGCTCTACGTGGCCCTGGAATCGTGGCGTTCGACGCAGATGGCGCCAGTGCGGGAGCTGACCGACCGGGTCGTCGGCAACGCCCAGCTGGAGGATCTGATCTCCGAAGGTGAGGCGTCCGGCCGCGTTGCCAACCTCCGCCAGGTGCGTGACTACATGTGCCACCGTGACCGGCGGGACTACTGGGAGGGTCGGCTCGCGGCCATCGCCGGTGGCGCCTTCGACTTCCATCTCGCGCTGCAGCGGGCCTTCAACCGCCTGACCCTGCTCACCCTCAGAAACCTCAACCAGGCCGAGGCAGGCGACAGGGACCCCGACACGCCATCAGCGCCGGGGAGCGACTGTGCTGGCGACGAGTGCCCGTAGGGCACGGTCGACGTTCGCTGACGGACTCCGTTTGGCCAGCCGAGAAGCGGCTCAACACCCGTAGCACCAGGAGCTGGTAGCGCCGCCTCTTGAAGCCCGAACGCGTGTTCGGTACGGTTCCAGGTATGCGTCGGCTCTCGAGCGAGGCTCTCGAGCTCGTCAGCGGCTCTGGAAGCTATGGCTTCATCGCGTCACAATGGGCGCTCTCCGTACGGGTCCCCGGCTGAGAAGCCTCGCGACAGTCACCTCGGGGCCCCCGGTGTCGGTTCGGCTTGGCACTCCCCCGCTCGGTGCGCCTCCCATAGCATCGGCCAATGCGCCGACCCTCGTCTGATTCGTGACGAGAGGGGCCGTCGACCTCGCAGCCCTGCTTCGGCGCATGGCCGGCTCAGCGAGGACCGAGGCCACGCTGCAGAGCGAGATTCACACCTTCCTGCTCGCGGGCGATCTGAACCTCGATGATGAGGACGTGGCGAACGCCACTCTCGAGTCACCGACTGCAGGGCGCCGGATCGACGTCGAAGTCGGGCACGCGTGCATCGAGGTAAAGAAGGAGCTCCGGCCCGGAGCGTCCTTGGACCGAGCCGTCGAGCAGCTCGGCGCCTACGTCCTGGAGCGCACCGAATCGCTCGGCCAGCGCTTCACGGGGATCCTCACCGACGGGCAGCTGTGGCAGCTGTACCACTTGGCCCCGGAGGGCATGGTGCTGGTGTCGATGCACCGGGTCGACCCCATCCGGCCAGACGTCCAAGCCTTCACCTCGTGGCTGGCAGGCGTACTGGCCACTGAGGAACAGCTGGTGCCCACGGCGGGGAACATCGAGAGCCGCCTCGGCGCTCTCAGCTCGGGCCACCAGCTCGAGCAGGCCGACCTGCGGGCGCTCTATGAGGCGAACCGGGACCGGCCGGAGCTCGTCGTGAAGCGGGAGCTATGGGCGCGATTGCTGCGCACGGCGCTCGGCACCGACTTCGACGCAGACGACCACGAGCTGTTCGTGGAGCACACGCTGCTGGTGGCGAGCGCAGAGACCATCGCCCACGCCGCGCTCGGCTTCGTTGTGGCGGGGATGGATCCGGCAGCCCTGCTCGGCGGTGACCTATTCACTCGGCGTGCCCAGATTCTCGGTGTAGTGGAGCATGACTTCTTCGACTGGCCCCTCAACTGCGGGGAGCCCGGTCGTCGCTGGGTCAGCGGGCTCGCTCGGCGCCTAGCGCAGTTCGACTGGTCCGCCACCGAACACGACGCGATGAAGACCATTTACGAGTCGGTGATCACCGCAGAGACTCGTCGGAGGCTCGGCGAGTACTACACGCCCGACTGGCTCGCCGAGCACATGGTGAGGGTGACCATTGCAGAGCCGCTGACGACGCGGGTCGTCGACCCCTCGTGTGGATCGGGCACATTCCTGTTCCACGCCGTTCGGCACTACCTGGCTGCCGCTGAAGCCGCTGGCCACGACAACGGCGAGGCGCTCACCGGACTCGTCGGGCACGTCGCCGGGCTCGACCTCCACCCTGTCGCGGCCACCCTTGCGAGGGTCACCTACCTCTTGGCTATCGGCCCTGGTCGCTTGCAGCAGGACCGGCCGCCGTTGCGGATTCCGGTGTACCTGGGTGACTCGCTGCAGTGGGGGCAGCGCCGTGATCTGTTCTCGTCGGAGACCCTGAACGTGGACACCGACGACGGGTTGCAGCTCTTCGCCGACCAGCTCCGCTTCCCCGATCGGCTTCTCGACGATGCCGACCGTTTCGACCAACTTGTGGCTGAGCTGGCAGACGCAGCTTCTGGCCGGGAGCAGGGCTCGGCGCACCCCGACGTGGCCGCCATCGCCCGGCGTCACGCTCTCGCCGGCGGGGACCTCGAGATCGTCGCCGAGACCTTCGAGCGAATGTGTCGGCTCCACGATGAGGGCCGTAACCACATCTGGGGCTACTTCGTCCGCAACATCGCACGGCCGGCCTGGTTGGCGCGGCCCGCCAACCGCGTCGACGTGCTGATCGGAAACCCGCCGTGGCTCGTGTATCGCTCGATGACCGAGGCCATGCAGGAGCGGTTCAAGGAGATGACGACGCTCCGCCAACCTTTGGGCGGGCGGCTCGGTGGCGACGCAACAGGACCTCTCCGACCTCTTCGTGGCGCGCACGATCGAGCAGTTCCTCGCCGAGGGTGGCCGCTTCAGCTTCGTGATGCCTGCCGGTGTGCTCACCCGAGGGCAATACGAGGGCTTCCGCGGGGCGGTGTGGCCCACCGGGACGCATGAGGCAGTCGCTGCCCGCTTCGACACGTCCTGGGACCTCTCCGCCGTCACGCCGTACTTTTTCCCGCGTACCGCTGCGGTGGTGCATGGCCAGCGCTGCCCCGTCGCCGACGCTGAGCACATGGGCAACGTCGTAGAGCGCTGGGAGGCGTCGCTGCGGGGTGACGTGCGGACTTGGGAGGCGGTTGAATCACAGGTGACCCGGGTCCTTGTGCCCTTGGCCCGCAACGTCGACGAAGCCGAGGCCAGCCCGTACAAGGTCCGGTTTGCGAACGGCGCCACGATCTTCCCGAGAGTGCTCACCACCGTCGTAGATCAGCCGGCGCCCCCCATCGGCACCGGAGCAGGACGGCGCGCCGTGCGCTCGTTCCGAGGCACATATGAGAAGAAGCCCTGGAAGGACATCAATGATCTAGAAGGCGTTGTCGAGGAGCAGTTCATTCATCCCCTGGTGCTGGGCGAGAACGTCCTGCCTTACCGCATGCTCCCGCCGGCACACACGGTGCTCCCGATTACGCCAGCGGGCCGCCTCGTGGAGCCCTCCGCGCACCCCGGCCTAGCGGACTGGTGGGGTCAGGCCAGCACGCACTGGGATGCGAGGCGGTCCAGCTCGATGAGCCTCGTGGAGAACGTCGACTACCGCCGCAAACTGACTCAGCAGTATCCGCTGCCACCCCATCGGGTGGCGATGGCGCACAGCGCCATGCACGTCGCCGCCTGCCGGGTCACTGTCGAGGGCGCTGTTATCGAGCACCAGCTCGACTGGTGCGCCGTCCAGGGTGTGGAGGAAGGGCTGTACTTGTGTGCGGTGCTGAACTCGCCGGTAGTGACCGAGGCCGTGACCCCGCACATGACTTCGGGC
The DNA here is from genome assembly GCA_046262035.1 of Acidimicrobiales bacterium. Taxonomy (GTDB): domain Bacteria; phylum Actinomycetota; class Acidimicrobiia; order Acidimicrobiales; family AC-14; genus JBHENM01. Next base: position 13,603 of record JBHENM010000186.1, read on the forward strand.
AAGGGGGGCGGCCGACACATCGGCAAGAGCCTCTGGAATGTGCCCATCCCCCAGTACGTCTCCGGCGATGCGCTGCACAAGCGGCTCGCCGAACTCGGACGGGCAGCGGAGGCCGTGGTGGCAGACCTAGTGCTCAGGGGACGAACCCACGGCGCGATGCGTCGCGAGGTGCGCGCCGCTCTCGCCGCTGGCCCTGGTACGCAGATCGATGACCTGGTCGCCGAACTACTCGGCGGAACCGGCGGGTAGTGAGAAGGGAATCGTTGCTCGCCACCTATTTTGGGTTTGGGCGTACGGGACGTCGTGGACGGCTGCTCGACGACCAGGACCTGGAGGACAGCTGGGAACGACAGTCGAGCCCGACCTCGCTGGCCTCCGGGACCGGGCTCGGCCCAGGCACTTTCGAGACGGTCTTGGATCTGGGACGCCTGACTAATCGCTGCCCTGGAGGCCCAGGACGGCCCGGAAAGCGGCCCGAAGGGCGCTTAGGTCCACCGGCGACTGCGCAGCCTCGTCGACCAGCTCCTGAAGGCCCCAGGTCATCAGGGCCGGCCCCCGGGCGTGGTAGAGCGCGACACGCTCGATCCCGAGCACGTCGTCTAGGTCGAGCAGGGCGTAGGCGAGCAGCTGGTACACCCAGTCGCGATCCGGGCAGCGGGACGCGCTCACCTTGACGTCGATGAGGCAGTTGTCGACGATGAGGTCGCCGTCAGCGCCACCCACGAGCCGGCTTCCGGAGAACACCGGGTTGGCCACGACGGCGCGTCCGACCCAGCCGGCCAGCTCGCTCGCGTGCAGGCCCTCGACGAGGGCGCACAGGTCACGCACGGCGACATCGGGGACAAGGGCCAGCGCGTCGGCCGGCGAAGCCGCCGGGTCCAGGCGCCCCAGCGGGCTCTCCCACCGCACGCCCGCCCGGTAGAACTGCTCGTAGAGGGCGAGGACGTAGCAGTGGCGACACAGCTCGGCCTCCTCCGCCGCCGCGAGTCGGCGCCCCACCGGCCTCACACGATCGACCAGTCCCGTCAGCTCCTCGCTGAGGCGGCCGTAGAGGTCGGTTCCCAGCGCGAAACACATAGACGGGTCCCGCTCGGGGTCGCCCTGGTCCGGAAGAGCGCCGGCCAGCTCCGCCGCCCCCTGGCAGGCGACGAAGTCCCGAGGGGACGTGACGGCGAACAGGTAGCGCAGGCGGTAGTCGAAGGCCATGCCCATTGTCCCCGGGTGGGCGCCCAGCGGCGCGATACCCGCCGGCCCGCACTCCCGCCAGCGGGCCTGGACACCCTTCAGGTTCGGCATCCGCGCCTCGAAGAACTCCCGCAGCGGGTTCCGGCGCTGGCCCAGCTGGCTGGTGAGTGACACGCCCACCGACCATACCGAGGCCATGCGACAGAACGACCTGGCCTATGACGAGGACCGTGCAGGATCCTTGTCATAGGCCGGCCGCACGCGGTGAGTCCCGGGCTAACCGGGCGGTGACGTCCCGACGCCCTCGGGATACGCCCGAACGACCAGGGGCACGCGCAAGCCCCAGCACGCCCCCATCGCCTCTTGGATTGTCCGGTAGCGGCTGAAGTCTCCCTCGCTGGAGAGGACGAGCAACTGCCCGCGCCTGTGAGCTGTCGCCAGCCATGCAGCGGGGTGCTCGTCAGGAAAAGTCGCCTCCAGAACCCTCGGGGGCTCCACACCACCGAAGTGCGTCTCGTCATCGGCGACGACGAAGCCGATCTCTCGTTCGGTGTGCATGTCCGCGGCAAGAGTCGGGCTCTCGGGCACCTCGAGCAGGCGCTGGGACCCGCCGAGTCTCGTAAAGCCCAGCTCCCTGGCGCCGTCCGGCCCGCCGACGGCGGCAAGAGGCATCCAAATGGTGGACAACGGCAAGCCCAGCCGCTCGTGGTCGAGGCGGTAGTAGGTGATGTTCGGCATGGCCTTCCTCCTTGTATGACAGGTTGCCCTCACACCATGCCGGTGCCGAATCTGGGGTGACATCAAAATCAGCGCAAAACCCGACATTTTTTTTCTCGCCAAGGTTTCTGTCCTCGCCCGGCCGCGCCGAGACGACCGATTCGTCCTCTTGGTGTTTCGGGAACAGGCACCCAGTCAATTCTCCTTCAGGCTTGCCACCGCGCCGCCCCTTACGTGCGAGCGGGCGCGACACTGGGCGGCCCCGGTCACCTCTCAAACGGAGCCGCTGCAATGAATCACCGCATCACCGTCTACCTCGGCCAGCTCGGCGTGTCAGGCCTCCCGTACTTCGTCTGCTCTTGTGGAGTGGCCACCGAGAAGCGGGGTGGCATGACCCACGACCCGGCGGTGCTGGAGGCGCGCCGGACGCATCGGGTGTGGAACCCCTTGAGGGCCCACGTCGAGGCGCCGGGCCAGCGGTACGTCAGCATTCAGGTCGCCTAGCCCCCGGGAACGGCCGGGGCGGGCCACCGAGCCCCCTGCCTGGCCACTCGCGCCAACGACAGCGCGAGACGATCCGGGCGTGACGGCGCCAGCACCTCCATCAGCACCAGGAGCTGTGTCGGGGCTCTTGTAGGCCGAACGGCTGTTCGGTACGGTTCCAGACAATGCGCCGGCTCTCGAACGAGGACCTCGAGCTTCGACGTCGCAGCTACGTGATGCTCTCGCCGGGTCAACCTGCGATGTCGCGCGAGGAGGCGATCGAGTTGCTCGAGGAGCTGCAGCGGTGCCGCTGTCGAGGGCGCCAGCTACTGGAGGCTCTCCGCGAGGTCGCTGCGATCGTCGACCGGGCCCTTCGCTCACTGGTCATTGCCGGCCCGGCTTCGCGGCGTTGACGAGTCTCTCCACTCGCGGGGTGGCGATCGCCCGTGCCGATGAGCAGTTGGAGTGGTCCGAGCCGAGCAGCAGCCCAAAGGGTGCAGCAGCTTCAGTTTGGGGCGGCCGGGCGGGTCCACCTGTCAGATGCGACTTCGGACAGCAAGGACAATGTTGAACAGGGAGTGGCCGATCATCGTGGGCATGAGACGGCCCGTGTACCAGGACACCCAGCCGAGCGCAGCACCGATCCCGACGTAGGCGCTGAGCTGCACCGGGTCGTGAGTCCTGAGGGCATAGTGGTCGGCGCCGAAGACCACCGAACTCGCGGCGATGGCCACGATCGGCCGCACGCCACGATCGAGCAGCGACCGCTGCACAAGTCCTCGGGCGAGCAGCTCTTCGCCCACCGGCGCAGCAACAAAACTCTGCAGCAGCGCGATCACGCCGAACAGCCACGGCCGGCCGGCGGCGAAGTATTGGTCGAGGCCGCGCTCGACCTGGTGACCGAAAAGTCGGCCCACGACGAGGACGAGCAGACTGGCGTCCATGGCGAGGGTGAACCCGAGCAGGCCCGCTCTCAGGTCCCGTTGCGCCGGCACTCCGACCAGGCGGATCAGCTGCCGCCATCCACCGAAGGCGGCCGCGGTCACCAGGACCCGGCTGGCCAATGCGACGGGGATGACGACCAGGAACAGGTACCACCGCCGGTCCCAGCCCGCCGCCGCGGCGAGCTTCCCGGCCGCTGAGGGGGCCAGGACGAGCAGGACTGCGGCCAGAAATACACCGAAGGTGCCGACCACAGGCGCCGGCGGGTGTTCCCGGGGATCGAGCCCGAGGTGCCGCAGCAGTCTCAATGCCTGCTCAGCCTCCCAACCTGGGATGTCGACCACCAGCGCGAGGCGATCACGGGCGCCCTACCGCGGTCGCCTGGACGCGGCGGCTCGCAGCTTGGCGAGCTTGCGGGCGCACGATTCGCACTCCGGGCCCTCGGCGGGCCCCTCCACGACCGCTGAGCCGCACAAGGCGTGCTTCTCCATCGGGCGAGCCCAGTGGAGCCGGCTGCCTGTCGCCGAGGTACGCCGTTCCCATGGGCTGGTCATTCGTGGCCAGTCTTGCCCGCCGGCCGGGGCCTGGAGCTACCGCTGGGTGTTGGCGTTGCCCTGGATACAATTCGCCAATGGACGATCCGGTACGTGCTTCGGCGCTCCGAGCGGCCGCATACGACCCGCCCCCCCAGCATCACCGAGCCACCCACGACGGCGGCGTGATGGGGGCGGTAATGCAGGGCTTCGTCATGGGCGTGGCGGTGATGGTGATGCTCGCGTTCATCGCTTACAAGGCGGGGGTACTCGATTTTGACCTCTCCAGCCTGGTCGCCGCCCCGTAGCTTCGATCCAATGCCGGCTGACCGCAGATGGGTTCGAGATTGTGAGCCCAGTGCCCGGGTCGGTGTCACCAGCCGCAAACTAGACACGGAACGCGACCGGCCCGCGGCCTGGCCGCATCCCGTGGCCGCTGCCGCCAGGCCGGACACATTGGTGGAGGGCGACGCACGCCGGGGTTCACGGGGTGCCGTGGAAGCCCTGATGACGACGGAATCGCCGGCACTCCGGTACCGGGCCCCCTCGTTTGCGAGCCACCACGGGGCTCCTGTGGGGCGTGTTTCCACCCGAAAGGCCAAGTGCCGCTCTACGAGGTGACCGAGGAAGGGCTCAAGCGCCGGCCGACGGCCGCATTCGCCGCCCTGGGCATGTACGAGCGGGCCGACCTCCAGCGGCTCCTCCGAGACGACATCTCGGCCCTCGACGAGGAGCTGCTCGTCATCGCCGAGGAGTTCGGAAACTGGGAGGACGCCCGCCGGCGCATCGACCTGCTGGCCCTCGACAAGGCCGGGCGGCTCGTGGTCATCGAGCTCAAGCGCACCGACGACGGTGGCCACATGGAGCTCCAGGCCATCCGGTACGCGGCCATGGTCTCGGCCATGGGCTTCGCGGAGGTCGCCGACGCCTACGCCGCCCACCGGGCCAAGTACCCCCCTGGCGAGGGCTTCACGGCCCGGGCGGAGCTGGCCGCGTTCCTGGAGGTGGGCGAGGGCGAAGAGGAGCCCGTCATCTCCACCGACGTGCGGATCATCCTGGTGTCGGCCGACTTCGGGCGGGAGATCACCACCACGGTCCTGTGGCTGAACGGGTTCGAGGGCATGGACGTCCGCTGCGTCCGCCTGGTGCCCTATGAGTTCGACGGCAAGGTCCTCCTCGACATCCAACAGGTGCTGCCCCTACCCGAGGCCGCCGACTACCAAGTCCGGCTGCGACGCAAGGAGGTCGCCCGGGAGCGGACCCGGACCGACGGGCGGGACTTCACCCGCTTCCACATCGTGGTTGACGGGGTGGAGGGGCCGCACCAGAACAAGCGCAACGCCATAAGGACCATGGTGGAGGAGCTGGCCGCCCGTGGCGCACCGTTGGCCGGGATCCGCACGCTGCTGCCCGAGCGGGTCATGCGGGTCGTGCCCGGCCGCCTCGGCGACGCCAGCGCTGTGGCGGAGGCCCTCGTGGCGGCCGACGCCAAGGTGGATCCCGGGCGCTGGTACTGCGACCATCCCCTCGTCGACGACGCCACCGGCGAGACATATGTCCTGTCGAAGATGTGGGGGCTGCAGACCGAGCCGGCGCTGGCCGCCTTGGCCGACGCCTTCCCCGATGCGAAGGTGACCTTCCGGCGCGCCGCCACCGGCGACGAGTAGTTCTCGGGGGTCCCATGGGGGGCGCGGAGTCGGTGTGCTGCTACGCCAAAGGGAGCGTCGGCCTTACCGTTTCGGGGGTGCCTCTGCGCTGTCCAGCAGCCCGACGAGGGCTGCGTTGTCCCACTCCTTAGCGGATGGCTGCTTCTAAGCCCACCGCCCGACTCGCGCCGCTCTCTAGACTAGCACACTCAATACGTATACAGAATACTAGATTCTTCTTGACTCCTGGCACACTCTAGACGTATAGTATTGACTATACCAAGTGAGTCGGACCAGGAGGTCCCATGGAAGAGAGCAGCGTTCTGACGGTCCATGCCTACGTCGATGTGGCCGACCCCTCCAAGACGGAGTGGGTGGCCAGGGTGATGGCCCCCACGGGCAGCCCCTTTGCCGGCCTGTTCGCCTTCGGCCCCAACTTCGCCGCCGCCCGCCAGGGCCTGGCCGGAGTGGTGTGGACCGCGGTGAAGGGCGGGGCCGAGGGGGTCAAGGCCGAGGGAGTGGAGGCCGTGCGCATCCTCGCCCTCACCCGCAAGACCTTCGCCACCACCGACCTGGGCCAGGAGGGAGCATGAAGCCGGCGGGCCCCGTCCAGGCCGGCGCCGATGTCGTCGAGTGCCAGTGCGGCGGCGACCGCTTCCACGTCGTCTATAAGGCGCCGGTCTACGCCGTGGTGGAGGCCGGCGAAGTGGTGCGGGTCGTGGTCGCCGACGAGAGCGTCGACGGCCCGATCATCTCCGAGTGCGAGGGCTGCGGCCGTAGCGACGTCGCCGGCGACGCCGGTGCGGAGGCGGCCCGGGTCGTGGCCGAGTCCAAGACCTGGCCGGGATGGGACTTCGGATGAGCGCGGCGGCAGTGACGGACCGCATGGCCGGGGCGCTGCTGGGACTGGCCGCCGGTGACGCCCTGGGGGCCACGGTCGAGTTCCTCTCCCCCGCCGAGATCCAGCGCGGCGGCCGACACACCGAGATCCGCGGCGGCGGCGTCTTCGGCTGGCGAGCGGGCCAGGGCACCGACGACACCGACTTGGCCTACGCCGTCGCCCGCAGCTACGTCGAGGGCTACTCGCTGTCCCGGGTGGCCGACCACTTCCTGGCCTGGCACGCCGGTGGCCCTCGCGACGTCGGCGGGACCACTGCCGCTTCGCTCCGCCAGCTGCGCGTCACCGGCTGTCCGGAACTGTCGGGGTTCGCGACCGTGGCCTCCGGGCGGCCCAACAGCGCCGGAAACGGGTCGCTCATGCGATGCCTGGCCACCGGGCTGGTTCGTCACGATCCCGAGCAGCGGCGAGCCGAGGCCGTCGACGTCAGCGCCGTCACCCATGCCGACCGGCGTTGCACCCAGGCGTGCGTCGCCTACTGCGACCTGGTGGACCACCTGATCGAGGGCACGGAGGCGGAGGCGGCAGTCGGCGCCGTACTCAACCACTCCCCCATCGGCAACGAGGTGCGCTCGGCCATCGCCCAGGCCCCGAGCCGGCGGGCCGAGGATCTCGACACCAGCGGGTTCGTCCTGGCCACGCTGCAGGTCGGCGTCTGGGCGCTGCTGCAGCCGAGCTCGCTCGAGGACGTCCTGGTGACGATCGTCAATCTCGGGGGCGATGCCGATACCACCGCAGCGGTCGCCGGTGGGCTCCTGGGGGCTCGCCACGGCGCAGCCTCCATCCCCCGGCGCTGGGTCGACGCCCTCGAGTACCGGGAGACGTTGCTGTCCCTGGTCCCGGGCCTCCTGGCCGTCCGCCAGGGCGGTCGACCATCGGACATCGACTCCACCGAAAGCGAGTAAAGACAATGGAACAGCCGCTCTCCCAGCTGCGCATCGAACCGTGGCCCGACCCGGTCATCGACCGCCTCGGCTTCCCGCCCCACTCCCCCTACCTCCAACTCTGGCTGCCCGTCGTAGGCCCCTCGGTCTCGTGAGCGTGGAGGCTTGTCGCCTCGCGGCTGGAGCACGAGCCGGACGGCTTCGACCTCGACCTGGTCGAGACGGCGCGGCTGCTCGGCCTCGGTGCCGGCACCGCCCGCAACTCGGCGATGTGGCGCACTCTCCAGCGGGCGAGCCGCTTCGAGCTCGCCCAGTGGCGAGGCGAGGACGTCCTCGCCGTGCGACTCCGCATCCCGCCCCTCCCCCGCCGCCACCTGCTGCGCCTTCCCCCTGTGGCCCAGCGGGCCCACCACGTGTGGATGGCCCGCCAGGCCCGGGCCGCCGACGCTCCGGTGAGGGTCGGGTGATGGCCGGTACCGCAGACCAGACGGTCCTGGTCATCCCCGTCGACGAGCTCCACGCCGCGCCGGACAATCGCGTCGTCGGCAACGTCGATGACCTCGCTGCATCCATCGCCGACCTCGGCGTCCTCCAGCCGCTGCTGGTGGAGCCCGATCCCTCGGGCGGCTACGAGGTGGTGTGCGGGGCCCGCCGCCTCGCGGCGGCGAAGCAGGCCGGCCGCGACCGGGTGCCGGCGACGGTGCGGACCTTCGCCGACGAGAAGGACAAGCTGGTGGCCCGGGCCTGTGAGAACCTCAATCGGGAGGACCTGACCCCCCTCCAGGAGGCGGCGGCCTACCAGCAGCTCCTGGCCCTCGGGCTCAGCCAGCACGCCGTGGGCAAGAGGGTGTCGCGCTCGCAGAGCCACATCAGCAAGCGGCTCAGGCTCCTGGAACTACCCGAGGAGGCCAAGGCCGCCGTCGATGCCGGCAGAATCAGCGTGGGCGACGCCGTCGAGCTGGTGAAGCTGGCCGAGCAGCCCAAGAGGGTCGCCGAGGTGCTCAAGGCGGCCAAGCAGGGCCGCGACGTGGGGCACACCGTCGAATGGCAGCTGCGGGAGTCCGAACGGGAGCAGAAGCGGGCGGCGGCGATCGCCGAGCAGAAGGCCGCCGGCGTGGCCGTGCTCAACGTCGACCACCACAGCTACTACGGCCGCAAGGAGCGCCCCCTGGGCACGGGCTACGACCACCTCGACGTCGACGTCGCCGCCCACGCCGGCCAGTCCTGTCATGCGGCCGCCGTCGACAACTCCGGACGGGTGCAGCTGGTCTGCCGCCGCCCCGACCGCCACCCCGAGGCCCGCAAGGGCCGCACCCTTACCGATGTCGAGAAGGAGGAGCGGGCCCGCAAGCGCCAGGACAACAAGGACCGCCGGGCGGCACAGGAGGCTCGGGACGAGGCCCTCAGAGCGCTGCTGCGCAAGCGGCTGCCCAAGGCTGCGGTCTTCGAGCACGTGCTCACCCAGTGGGTGCTGCAGCGCTCGGCCAACCACGTACCGGCCCGGATCGCCTGTGAGCTGCTCGGCCTCGCCGTGCCCGTCCGCAAGAACTCCTGGGACTACGTCGACTACGCCACCCCGCTGCGCCAGCACGCGGCCAAGGGGCCCGACCAACTGGCCCGTGTCGGTCTGGCCCTGGCCTTCGGCGGCGGCGAGGAGCCTCTGCGGGGCGACTGGCCCAACTGGGGCGGCGAGGGGGTGCGCGAGCACTTCGGGTTCCTCCAGGCCCAGGGCTACGAGCTGGCCCCCATCGAGCAGACCAAGCTGCATTCCTCCAAGCCCGGGCCCGGCGATGGCGGCGGGGAAGAGCCGGGGGTGCAGGGGGACGACGATCTCGAGGAAGGCGACGACGTCGACGACGACACCGCCGGCGGCGCCCAGTGAGGATCACGGTCAGCGCCGGCATGGCGGCGGACTACCACGACCGCCTCCGCCGCCTCGTCCGGTTCGGCTTCGAGGGCATCGCCAGCGTCGACGTCGAGGTCCACATCCGAAGCCGCCCACCGCGGGTCACCTACCTGGCCCGCTTCGAGGGTCCCCTCAGCGTGCTCACAGAGGAGCCCCGGCAGCAGTGGCTGGCGGACAACCCCCACTCGACGAGCGTGCCGGTGGTGCACCTCGCCCGCCGGCGGCGTGACGCCGAGCGGGCCGTGGCCCGCTTCGGGGGCGTCGTCGAGCGCCACGTCGACGACCGCCTGGCCGAGCGCATGAGCGGCTGCGCGTACTACGAGCTACCCGACGTGGCCAACGTGGCCAGCTCGACGAGGTACCTGGTCACCATGCGCCTGCCGCGGCGCCTGGACGGCCTCTCCTACCCCGAGACGCTCCAGTACCACCGGCGAGGCGTGGTCATGACCACTGCGCCTCGAATACAGGTCCGCAGCTGGCCCGAGGAGGTGGTCCACCTCGCCGCCCACGAGGCCCGCCACGTCCACCAGTTCCGCCATGGGCTGGCCAAGTCCGAGGTCGACGCCGAGCGTTGGGCGGCGGCCGCCGTACGGCGGTTCCGCGCTGCGCCGCCCCCACCTCTCTGTCGCAACCCCGCCGTAGAGTCGTGACCACAGCCCCGGCAGGAGGCACCCCGATGACCCGCGATGACGCCACCGTTCCCAGCGCCAGGAGACCAGCGATGACTCCGCCGGTCCTCCTACTCCTGCGGGTCACCGGAGTGGTGGTCGACGAGCACCTGTGCCGGCACATCGCCCAGGAGCCCCGGCAGTGAGCGCCTCCGACGCCGCGGTCCGTCTGCACGTGGAGGACTACCCGAAGACGTTGCATCTGCTGGCCGAGCTGCTGGGCCGGCGCAGCGACCGTGACCGGCTGGGCTACTGGCCCGACGAGCTCGGGGCCATGGTCGACTGGGAGCACCTGACCAACGAGGCGCCCCTGTCGAGCACGGAGATCGCCACGGTGCGCATTGCCCGGGGCTGCGCCACCTTGGAGCGGGGCGGAGGGCTGCCGGCGCACCTGGGTGACGTCGTCGCCGACGTCGTGGCCACGACGACCCGGGAGCGATGATGGCCGACGAGTTGGAGGAGCGCCGGCGCCGGCGGGGGGCCGCAGTGCGGTCCTCGGCGGCCCACGTGCGGGTCATCCTGCCCCACACCGACGGCGAGGTGACCAAGGCGCTCAGCGACTTGGAGGAGGTGATGCTGGCCGCGAACGAGCCCAGCGATGCACCCGAGGACGACACGGGCCTCGGCGTCGGCCCCGAGGCGCTCCATGCTGTCGGCCGCCTGGCCAGCTATGCCGCCTCGGTCGAGCGAGTAGAGCCCGCCGTACAGCCGGTGGCGCCCGATGGGCGCTTCGAGCTGGTCCCGCTCCACTACGTCCTGGTCGGGCGTGACGACCTGGCACGGATCGGCGGGGCGGCCGACCTGGTGGTGAAGGCGGTGCGCCAAGGGATCGGCGACGACGAGCTGCTGGCCGCCGTCGACGGTCATGGGGGCGACATCGACGAGCTGGCACTGCGGCTCGAGCGGCTCGTCCACCTACTCGGTCTCGCCGACGAGCCACAGGTCGACTCCGACATCGACGCGCTCGCTGCGATGGAGGGGACGGCCAGCACATGGACTGCCCGTGACCGCCCGCCGACGGGCGCGTATCCCAGCGCTGGGCTGGCTGGTCCGGCGGAGAGCTGGGAACGTCGGGTCGTCCTCAGCGAAGCGCAGTTCGCTGCCTACCAGCGCCTGGCCGAGCGCATCATGGACGTCTGGCACCCGGGAGACCCGCTCGGTCGCTTTCTGTTCTCAGGGCCGCCCAGCATCTGAGGTGATGTCTCAGGAATCCAACCCCAGGGCCGGGCGCCGAGCCCGCCAGGGGAAGGCGGTTGATTCCTTCCAGCAGCTCAGCCGGCTGGCTTGCCGGCGGTGAGCAGGCTCCCGGAGCCGGCCCGGGGACTGCTCGGCCTTGGGCAAGGCCTCGAACACGTCGTGCATGGGCCATCAGACAGGGCGTGTGCATGGGCCAGCTCTCGCTACCGCCCTCGAATCGGAGCTACCGAGTGACCGACGGCTCGGGTCGACGAGAGTCGGCGCCTGCCCTCGATCGCTCATAGGCCCGCTGAACCTCCTCGACGGTGCGGCCCAGCTCGGCCGCGATCCGCTCGGCCGCATCCGCGTGCAGCGGTAGCCCACCGCGCTCGAGCAGCGAGTAACTCGACCGGGGAATCCGGGCGGCGTCGGCCAGCTCTCGCTGGGTGAGCCCAGCCCAGGTCCGCAGGTCGGCGAGCTCCGCGGTCTCCGGGTCCACGGTGGTGAGCTCCCAAGGCCGGACGTCCAAGACCTGGGCGAGAAGGACAAGATTGCGGGGAGACGGCGTGTCCCCGGCTGATCGTTCCCAGGGGATGATGTTCGTGCGGGCTCGCCCTACCGCCGCGCCCAGGGCCTCCTGGGACAATCCGCGCGCCTTCCTCACCCGCGCCAGCGCGCCGGGGTCGAAGCCCCTCACGCCGGTAGTGATGAGGACCTCCTGGCCGGGCGGATGCTCACAGTTCCCAGCGTAGGACCCCGTCTCGTGTCTGCCTGGGGATATGGCCCCGGAGCCGCTGGGAACCGGGACGACCGTGGGCGACGGCTCCTTCGCTGCGGAGCTCATCGGCTCTAGCCCTCCCGCTCCGGCTGCCGTTGGCGTTCCCTGGCGACGAGGCCGACTCCCGGCGACGGTTCCGGGCGGTCGTCGGCGACGTCGACGTCCTCCAGGTCCATCTCGACTTCCCACAACGAACTGACCGCGGTGTGCAGCTCGGCGTCGGCTTGCTCCACCATCTCGCGCCGGGCCCGGGCCACAGAGGGGATGGCTGGGAGGTTGAGGTTGAGGCGTCGTTCCACGCACCGCCCCGCAGCGGCGACGACTCGCCGGCTCAGCGCATCGAGCTCGCGATGCACCTCGGGCGCTTCCGCTCGCCTCGGTCGGCGGGGCAGCCGCTGGTACAGCACCGGCCACTCCGCATCGAATATGCAGACCCCGTACAGCCAGTCGCTGTTGGCCATGCACCTGGCTCCGACGCCTTCGCTGTCCTCGTCGCAGTCGCACGGCTCGGCGTGACGGGTCTCGTCGGTCCATTGGGTGAGGAGGTAGGGGCCGACGTAGGCGGGCGGCGGCCAGCCCATGACCCGTGGCTCCAGGCTCTCGTGGCCGTTAACCCTCAGCGCCTCGCCGATGAGCCGGGCGATCGTGTCGGCGCCCGGGCTGGTCGCCGGGTCGATCCCAACCACAACGGCAGTCACGCCGGGTTCCGGAGTGGAAATGCTCACGCCCTCGTCGGGCCTCTCGTTCACAGGTCTCCTTCCCTTGCCGGCCGTCCCCGGCCTCGATCGCGGGTGGTCACAGTCGCTCCCTCGGCGGGCGCCGGCACCGGCTCGTTTGTTCCCCTCTGCGTCGAGCAGGCCCCCGCCTTGGCACTGCGAGAGGGGGGCTCGACGTTGGCGGCGCGCGGCCTGGGCCGACCGCACGCCGGGGTCCTGGGCCGCCTCGGCCAACCAGCTCCGCACGACGTCGTTCAGCAGCTGGTGCGGGGCGACGCCTTCCAGGAACGCCACGGCGTCGAGGACCTGGACGAGGCTTCCCGACACCGTGACGGTCATCCGGCGGTGGCCTCCTTCGACCACTGCCGGGCCCGCTTCGCCCGGAGGCACCACGAGGAGCGGCCTCTGGGGATCACCGGGCCTCTGGGAGCGACCGGGAGGAGGGGGCGGCGACATCACGCGACACGCTCCTGGGCCACCAGTTGGGCGTACAGCTCGCTACCTCCTTGCTCGTCGGTCCTGGCCTCGAACTGCCACCGCCCCGGCGGGGTGCGGTGGCGACCGGTGCGAAGCAGCGAGGCCATGGAGGAGGCGGTCTCCGGCGACGGGTACCGCGCCACCCGCGCCCACCGCCCGGGCGAGAGCGCCACCTCGGTCAGCTTGGTCAGCAACGTGCCCGCCGGGGCCCGGGAGGGACGCCTCGTCCGAGCGGGCGGCGCAGCACCGTCACTGGCTCGCAGCTGCCGGCGCTCACGCTCGGTCAACCCGCCCCAGAGGCCTTTGAGCCCCGGCGCCTCCATGGCGAAGGCGGCGCACTGGGGGCGGACGACGCAGCGAGCACACACGCCCTTGGCCGCGGCGAGGGAGTCGCCGCGGGCGGGGAAGAACACCCACGTCGGGACGTCCCGACAGGCGCCTCTGCGAGCCCAGGGCCCCGGCCGGGGTACCGCAGCCAGGGCGGCCGTGAACTCATCGAGGGCATCGACCCACCTCGCCGCTGCGGCGCCGTTCATGATGCCCGCCGGGAAGCCACCGCGCAGTTGACGTCGAGGCCCTGGCGACGGGCGAGCTCCTCGACGGCGACCGCGGTGGAGCGCAGCACTCGGCCCCGCCGCAGCTGCAGTGCCGGCATGGCCGCCTGCGACCCCAGCTGGGCTGCGATCCAGGTGCGGGAACACCCGGCGGCCAACAGCCGCTCCAGCAGCTCCCAGGTACCGGCCCCGTCCACGAGGGCCCCCGGGGCTCCGTCCCGGCGGCTCACCGCCATGATCCGCTGCCCGGTGGCGGGCCTCAGGCGGCGCTGGCGGCCGGCGGCGATGTCAGTGAGGGCCGAGCGGGAGACGCCCGAGATCTCCGCCACTCGGCGCAGCCCGACGCCGCCGTCGCGCAGCCACTGGAGGTGTTCCCTGACGCGGCCGGCCGGCACGTAGGCGGGCGCCCCGCCGCCCCGACGGCGGGCGGCGCGGTCGCGCTCTCGGGCGTAGTCGGTGTTGGCCCGCCGGCAGGGTCCGCATCGGCAGCGCTCCATCACGTACTTGGCCCGGGCCCCGTGGGGGCGATGGCTGTCGGGCGCCACGTAGTCCGGGCCCGGGCGTCGTCGCCGCCGGGGGGGCGGCGGATCACAGAACACCACCTCGTAGACGGCTCCGAGGGCAGGGTCGGCGAGGCCCGATTCCGCCGGCATGACTGTCGCCGCGCTCACTGGCACCACGCCCACACCCGTTCGATGGCGGCCCACTCGGCACTGGTCACGGTGAGATCCCAGCGGGCCTTGATCCGGGCGTAGCTGGCCACGTACTCACAGCGGAAACCCTTGACAGGCGGCAGCCAGCGGTCGGGCCCGAAATCAGCCTTGCGCTGGTTCTCCGCTCCCCACACCGCGTTCAGCGCAGCGGAGTCCTCGAGGTCGTTGGCGAAGGCGACCTTGCGCTCCGGGGGCCACGCCCACCCACCGCTTCGGTGTGCATCACCGATGGCCACGAGATGGTCGATCTGAGCCTGGGCCGCAGAGGTGAGGACTCGGCCGGTGTAGGGGTCGAGCCACTCCCCCGCCAGGATCTTGCAGCCCGGCCCGGTGACAACCGGGACCCGGGCTTCGGAGATCAGAACCTCCTCCCGGGTGTTGCACGAATCACCATCCTCGTCCGCCCATCCCCGCGGTTGCCACTGCTCGCGGTCATAGCGGGGTCGGTTGGGGTCGAGCGGGGCAACCCGGGGGCGAGCCAGCTGGGAGCCAGCGGGCTGCTCTGAGGGGCCGATAGGAGACGGGGCGACCAACTCCGAGCCGACGGAGGTACAGGCGCTCAGGCCAACCACAACGATCGCCGCCAACGCCCACAGTCGACTGCGGATCGCGGCTGGGCCGGCGCAGGAGCTACAGCTGGCCATAACCCACGTGGTGGTCGCTCACCGGGCGCCGGCAGCGGGCACCGACCGGCGGGCGAAGCGCTCGCCGCGTCGGCTTGCTCTCGGGAGCGCCGGGGCAGAGCTCAGGCTCCTCGGTCCGCCACTCCTCCACGCGTTCGACGAGCCAGCCGAGGGCGGCGGCGGCATCTCCGGCCAGCTGGGAGCGGATGCGCTGAAGTTCGTGTGGGGTGGGGTCCTGCTCGTGGGTGGGCAATGGACGCTCCCTCTGGGTGTTGCTCCACACTATACGTCTAGCGTCCGCTAGCTGGCAAGAGGTCAAGCCCAGTCGCCCCACCAGCTGTCGCCCCACACCCGGTCGAGGGCCGCCTCGTCCTCGGCCGAGAGCACCACCGCGCAGAAGGTGTCCCACCGCTCGAGCTCGGGCAGGGTCTGGGTTCCCGCAGGTCGGATGCGCACGAGCTGGCCGGCCGAGGTCCTGAAGACGAGCTC
>JBHENM010000187.1:0-11753 GCA_046262035.1 Acidimicrobiales bacterium
TCGAGCGTGTCGTAGACCGCGCTGTAGGCCTGAGCCTGGATCTCGGGGTTGAGGGTGGTGTGCACCCGGAGCCCTCCCCGGAGCACGCGGTCCTCCCCGTAGGCCTCGACCAGCTTCTGGCGGACGTACTCCACGAAGTACTCGACGCCGTTCCTGGTGCTGGCCGTGAAGGTGGTACCGGCCTTTTCCGGCGGGAACACGTAGGACTCGATTTTGATCCGCTCGACCTCGTCGGCCTGCGCCTGGGAGATGGTGGTGTCCTTCACCATGTTCCTCAAGACCGACGTTCGCAGGTAGTAGCCGGTCTCGCGGTCTACGAAGACATCGCCCAGGGAGGGATTGCGGATGAGGCCGGAGAGGTAGGCGGACTCCTTGAGGTCCAGGTCGCCGGCGTTCTTCCCGAAGTACGTCTTGGCTGCGGCCTGGATGCCGTAGGCCCCCCGGCCGAAGTACACGGTGTTGAGGTACTTCTCCAGGATCGTCCGCTTGTCGTACTTGCGCTCCAGCTTGACGGCGACGACCGCTTCCTTGAGCTTGCGGACCAGCGTGCGGTCGGAGCCGACGAACTGGTTCTTGACGTACTGCTGGGTGATGGTCGATCCACCCTGGGTGATGCCCTGGTTGCGGAGGTCGGCCCAGGTGGCCCGGGCGATGCTCACGGGGTCGACACCCCGGTGCTTGAGGAACTTCCGGTCCTCGGCGGCCATGACCGCGGCCTGCATGACCGGGGGCACCTGGTCGAGGGTGACAGGGAAGCGGTTCTCCACGCCGTGGAGCTCGGCCACCTGCTGGCCGGCGCTGTCGAAGATCAGGGTCGTCTGGGCGAGGGGCGCCTCTGATGGCAGCGGGATCTGGGTGATGACCCAGACCGCCCCGGCCAGGGCGGTGAAGCCGAGGAGGCCGAAGAGGAACCACACGCGGCGGTAACGCCAGAGCAGGCCGTGCCGGCGGCGTCGGCGCCGCTGGGGGGGCTTGCGGGGCTGCCGTGACCCGGGCTGCGGGGGGCCGGAAGGGCGCGGGGGACGGGCGGGTACCCGCACGGGCGGGCGGGGCGCGACCTCCGGGGGCAGCCCGAGCGGTGGGCGCACCGAAACAGAGGACATCCCGAGGGGGAGGTTACGGCGCACAGCCGCGGGAGCCTACCAATGCCGATGGGCCCCACGCTCGGGGTGGTGCGTGTTGTCTGCGGCTTCGCCGCCCCGGGCGGGGCCCCAACCCCGCCCTCCTCCCGAGCGTGGGGGCCCCTACCCCACGCCGGGCCGTCGGCCTGCGCTCTTCTCAGCCGGAGCGGGCTCGGCGTCCTCCGAGCGGGAAGCTGCGGAGCAGGTGGTTCCACGCACAGGCCGGGCAGACCTCGACGACGTAACAGGCGAGGTCGGTGGTGCGGCGGCCCAGCCTGTCCAGCTCCTTGGCCGTGGTGATACAGCGACCGTGAGCCGGCAGCCGCGGGCCGAAGACGAAGGAGACCAGCACCACCTGCTCCTCGTCGCAAATGGGGCAGATCTGCTGACTGGTGCGCCCGCAGTTACGGGCCGCTCGCAGGAGCTCCGGCTGGGCGTCGCACACGTCGATCTTGCTGAGCCGGCCCCGCTTGAACTCGTCGACCGTGTGCTTGCGGATGAGGCGGTAGTCGATCTGGCCCGGCGACACGCCGGGCCGCGCTCCCCGGAGCATCTCGGGCCGGAAGCTCATCGGTCCGCCGCCTTCGGCGGCCGCCCCGCTGAGCGGGGCCCTGTGCTCACTGATTCGCTCGCTTCGGCTCGCTCATCAAGCGGGAAGGCTAGACCGTCCGCGTCGGCGGAGCGACGGCGCGTCGACCGGCGGGTGGAATCTCGACAAGTTGGTTGACGGACGTCATTCCGCCCGCCATACTCTCGCTTGATATATCGCCTCGATATATCGGCGGTGCCCGAAAACTCGGACGCTGCCACCTCACCGAAGGAGCCCGGTGCTCGAACTGGCCATCCTGGGACTGCTCAAGGAGCAGGAACTCCACGGTTACGAGCTGAAGAAGCGTCTGGTCGACGCGCTGGGGCCGCTGTCCAGCGTGTCCTTCGGTTCGCTATATCCCGCGCTCGCCCGGCTGCAGTCGGCCGGAGCGGTCCAGGCGGCAGAGACGCCGGCCGCCACTTCGCCCCCCACCGTCATCCCCATGACCGGGTCCATCGCCGGTGAGGCCGCCGCCTTCCGGCTCGGACGGGGAAGTAGCCGCCGGACCGAGCCCCGGTCGTCGAGGGTGCGCAAGGTCTACCGGATCACGGCCCGGGGCGAGGCCCTGTTCGGAGAGTTGCTGGGTGCCGACTCCCCCACCGGCGACGACGACCGTTCCTTCAACCTCAAGCTCGCCTTCTGCCGGTACCTCGCCCCGGAGGCCCGGATCGGGTTGCTCGAGCGCCGCCGGGCCCAGCTCGTCGAGCGCCTGGCCCGCACCCGCAGCAAGGTCCGCTCCGGGCGCGAGCGGATGGACGCCTACATGCGGTCGCTGGTCGACCACGACACCGAGGCGACCGAGCGCGACATCTCGTGGCTGGACGCCCTCATCACCCGAGAGAAGCAGAACCTGTCTGAAGAAACCCCCGGGAGCCCGTGGCCTGCAGCCGCGCCAGCCCCGCCTACAAGGAGAAACCACACGTGACGAGAGCTATCCGTTTGGCCGTTGCCGGGGTCGGCAACTGCGCCAGCTCCCTGATCCAGGGCATCGAGTACTACAAGGACGCCGACCCGGCCGATGCGGTACCCGGCCTGATGAACGTCGTCCTGGGCGGGTACCACGTCCGTGACGTCGAGGTCGTGGCGGCATTCGATGTCGATGCCGCGAAGGTTGGCCTGGACATCGGGAAGGCCATCTTCTCGAGCCAGAACAACACCATTCGCTTCGCCCCCGTGGGCGAGCTGGGCGTGACCGTGCAGCGGGGCCCCACCCTGGATGGCCTGGGCCACTACTACCGCCAGACCATCGAGGAGTCTCCGGCCGCGCCCGTCGACGTGGCCGAGGTTCTCCGGGACACCGAGGCCGACGTCCTCGTCTCCTACCTGCCGGTGGGCTCGGAGGCGGCGCAGAAGCACTATGCCGCCGCCTGCCTGGAGACAGGCGTGGCCTTCGTGAACGCCATCCCCGTCTTCATCGCCTCCGACCCCGTGTGGGCTCAGAGGTTCACCGACGCCGGCGTTCCCATCATCGGCGACGACATCAAGAGCCAGGTGGGCTCGACCATCGTCCACCGCATCCTGGCCCGCCTGTTCGAGGACCGCGGGCTGGTCCTCGACCGCACCTACCAGCTGAACGTGGGCGGGAACATGGACTTCAAGAACATGTTGGAGCGGGAGCGGCTGGAGTCCAAGAAGATCAGCAAGACCCAGGCCGTCACCAGCCAGCTCGACAACGGCATCGCCGCCGACGATGTCCACATCGGTCCCAGCGACCACGTCCCCTGGCTGGAGGACCGCAAGTGGGCGTTCATCCGGTTGGAGGGCCGCAACTTCGGAGACGTGCCCTTGAACCTCGAGCTCAAGCTCGAGGTGTGGGACTCCCCCAACTCGGCCGGCGTCATCATCGACGCCATCCGCTGCGCCCGGGTGGCCCTCGACCGGGGCATCGGCGGCCCGCTGCTGGGCCCGTCTGCCTATTTCATGAAGTCCCCCCCGGTGCAGTACCACGACGACGAGGCCCGGGCCATGGTCGACGACTTCGCTATGTGATCTGCGCCTTCGGCGCCCCGGCCGGGGCCAATCACACCGTTGGGCACGGAGCCAGCCCCGGCCTCCTCCAGAGCGTGGGGCCCCTGCCCCACGCCTGGCCGTGTTTGTCATAGCCCCCACTAAATACGGGCTGATCCCGGCGGGATCAACCTTCCTGGGGCAGTATTCCCGGGATGGTCACAGGCTGGAATCGCCAGATCCCCGATCTGGGCTCGGGATCGGATGCCGTCCACTACGGGCCTGACACGAGCACCGAGACCGAGCTGCGGCTGCTCGGGAGCGTGAGCGGGAAGCGGGTTCTCGACCTCGGATGCGGCACCGGGCAGGCCGCCGCCGCCTTCGCCCGCCAAGGCGCCCACGCCATCGGCCTCGACCCGTCGGCCGAGCAGTTGGCTGCGGCCCGGAAGCGATGCGAGCGGGAGAACGTCAAGGTCGAGCTGCACCAGGGCGATCTGGCCGACCTGGCCTTCATGCGGGCCGACAGCGCCGACCTGGTGTTCTCGGCGTGGGCGTTCAACACCGTGTCCGACCTGAACCGGGTCTTCCGCCAGGTGCACCGGGTACTGAAGCAGGGCCAGCCCCTCGTCTTCTCGATCCCGCACCCGGCCTACGACATCATCGACGACGACGACCCCGACCAGCCCCTGCTCATCCGGCGGTCCTACTTCGACCGGTCACCGGTCGACGAGCTGGGTGAGACACCGTTCGGCGACCAGCACCACACGCTGTCCGACCTCTTCATGGGCCTGACCCGAAACAACTTCCGGGTCGACGTCCTACTGGAGCCGGAATCGCAGGCGGACGGCCCCCACAGCCCGCACTGGCGGGAGGCCTTTCTGTGGGTCCCGCGCACGCTTGTGGTGCGCGCCCGCAAAGAGGGCCTCTGACCGCTAGGGTCATTCGCCGATGGCCCGCAAGGACAACAAGGGACCCGGCACTCCGGTGCCGGACGTCGAAGACCGGGACAAGGCTCGCAAGCGCGCCCGGTTCTTCGCCGTGGCCGCGCTCCCCGTGCTCATCGGCTTCTACGCCACCCTGCTGTGGTGGTCGAGCCCCCGCACCGACGGGCGGGAGCTGCGCATCGACCAGTACATCACCCTCCTGCGCCAGGGCCGGGTCCAGACAGCCGTCATCCTCGAATCCGACAACCGCATCAAGGGCACCTACGACCGCGGCCGCTACTGGCTGGCGGTGGCTGCCGGGCGGGAGACCATCTTCTCCCGGGTGACTTCCGCCCTCGAGGACGCCGGCGTCGCCTACAGCGTCGAGCAGCAACCCCTCAAGAACCTCATCATCCCCGCGTCAATGGTGCTGCCCGCCCTGATCATCGTCGACGGCCTGCTCATCCTGTTCCTGTTCCTGCGGCCCGGACAGGGCACGGCCGACGCCTCCGGGTTCGGGAAGTCCGGTGCCCGACGGTTGACCTCGGGGGAGTCCAAGATCACCTTCGCCGACGTGGCCGGGGTGGACGAGGCCATCGAGGAGCTGGCCGAGGTGCGGGACTACCTGGGCTCGCCCGACAAGTTCCTGGCCATGGGCGCGTCGGTCCCCAAGGGCATCCTGCTCACCGGCCCCCCGGGCTGCGGAAAGACCCTGCTGGCCCGGGCCCTGGCCGGAGAGTCGAACGTCCCCTTCTTCAACATCTCCGGCAGCGACTTCGTGGAGATCTTCGTGGGCGTGGGCGCCGCTCGCATCCGGGACTTCTTCGCCGTGGCCCAGCAGTCCGCGCCGTGCATCGTGTTCATCGACGAGCTGGACGCCGTGGGCCGGAGCCGTACGGCCATGGCCGTGGGCGGCCAGGACGAGCGGGAGGCCACCCTCAACCAGCTTCTGGTGGAGATGGACGGCTTCGAGTCGGGCTCGGGCGTGGTCGTGCTGGCCGCCACCAACCGCCCCGACATTCTCGACTCGGCCCTACTGCGCCCGGGCCGCTTCGACCGGCGCGTCAGCGTCGACCGGCCCGATGCCCGAGGCCGGGAGGGCGTGCTCAAGATCCACGCCCGGGGCAAGCCCCTGGCCGCCAACGTCGACCTGATGGCGGTGGCCAAGCGCACCGTCGGCTTCAGCGGCGCCGACCTGGCCAACGTGGTCAACGAGGGCGCCCTGCTGGCCGCCCGCCGGGGAGCGACCCAGATCGAGCCCCGCCACCTGTTCGAGGCCATCGAGCGGGTGGTGGCCGGTCCCGAGCGCCGCAGCCGCATCCTCTCCCCTCAGGACCGTCACCGGATCGCCCACCACGAAGCCGGCCACGCGGTGGTGTCCACCGCCCTCCCCGGCACCGATCGGGTGGGGAAGCTGTCCATCGTCGCCCGGGGCCACGCCGGCGGGTTCACGTGGATGGTTCCTGAAGGTGACCAGCTGACCGTCACCCGGTCGCAGCTGCTCGACCGGATCGCAGCCCTCCTCGGGGGAAGGGCGGCGGAGACGCTCGTGACCGGCGAGGTGTCATCGGGCGCGACCACCGACCTGGAGCAGGCCGCGACCCTGGCCCGGCGGATGATCACCGACTTCGGCATGAGCCAGCGGCTGGGCCCCTTCATCGTCAAGCCCCTCGCCCACGGCTTCCAGGGCGAGTGGGGCTCGGGGTACTCGGAGCGGATCGCGTCCGACATCGACGCCGAAGTCCAGGACATCCTGGCCGAGGCCGAGGAGCGAGCCCTGCAGGCCCTGCGGGCCAACCAGGCGGCCTTCGAGCGCCTGGCCGCGGCCCTGGTGGAAGCCGAGACGCTCGAGGACGAGGCCCTGGACTCGCTGCTGCTCGACGTCACCCAGGCGGGGCCGTCCTCCCCCGCGGTGGCCGGCATCACCTGACCTCTCACCGCCCGGACGCGGTGCCTCCACCCAGGAACATGGCGATCAGGCGGGAGATCGCGAGGGTCGCGGCGCCGGCGAGGAGCATCGCCGTCGGAAGCTGCCACCCCTCGAATGTCGTGCCGAAGCTCGACGCGTTCACGAGAGCGTGCATCGCGAGGGACGAGTAGAGCGACCCCGTCCAGTGGTACAGCAGGCAGGCCCCGAGACCAAAAAGCCCGGCGGGGACTACCAGCCCGATCGGCAACCACCCGATGTGAAATGCGGCGAAGACGACGCTGCTCGTGACCGCCGCCGGCCAGACCCCCCGCCAGTTGCGCAAGGCGCCGAAGAGGTAGCCGCGCGGAACAGGAACTCCTCGGCGAGCGGCGACGCGACCGCCACGAGCACGAGGACCAGGATTGCGTTCAGAGCCCCGTTGTCGGCCGCGAGCCGATCGACGACGCTCGGCGCATCGTTGTCGAGCCCGAGAGCCACGGCCCAGACCGCGCTCAGCGCAATGACAGCGCCCAGCACGGCGATCACCAGGCCCGTGGCGGGGACGAGCGGCGGACGGTGCAGCCCGAAGTCGGCCGCCGTGGGTTTCCCCTGCAGGCCGGCGAACAGGATGGCCAGCGCGACCCCGGTCAGGGTCAGGGCGATCAGGGCGATCGCAACGGACAACCTCGGGTCGCCTCCATCACGGACGATGGCGCGAGCGCCGACGGTAATTCCATAGCTGACCACCACGGCGACCCATGCCGTCCACGGCCTCCATCCCGGCGGTCCGCCGAACCGGGCTCTCGACGGCGGGGAATCGATCGTCTTCCGGTCTGTCGGCCGCGGTCGGGTGCCTTCGGGGGGCGTGGCCGCCGCTCCACTCATGCCATGAGCCTACAAATCGGACGCCGCGGCCCGGGAGGTCGACGACGAGTAGCCGGCGATTTCCGGGCTCTCGGTTTGGCTTCGTCGTGTCGCGGTAGCTTGCCCCGGTGTTGACCCTCCCGGACGGCGAGGTGGGCGTCCTCCCGAGCCAGTACCTGGCGCAGGCGATCGACGCGGGGGTCATCGACGCCGGGGGCTTCAAGATCCCCCGCGCGAACATTCAGCCCGCGAGCCTGGACCTGCGGCTGGGCGAGGTCGCCTACCGGATCCGCTGCAGCTTCCTGCCCGACAAGCACACGGTCGAGCGGCGCCTCAAGGACTACGTGATCGACGAGATCAACCTCCACAACGAGGGCGTAGTGCTCGAGACCAACCGGCCCTACCTGATCCCTCTGAAGGAGCGCGTTTGCCTTCCTCCCAACGTGCGGGGCAAGGCCAACCCCAAGAGCTCCACGGGCAGGCTCGACGTCTTCACCCGCGTCATCACCGACTACAGCTACCGCTTCGACGAGATCGGCGCCGGCTACGAGGGCAACCTCTACCTCGAAGTGGTCCCCCTGTCCTTCGCCATCCGCGTGCGCGAGGACCTGGCCCTCAACCAGCTCCGACTCTCGGTGGGCCGGGCCGAGCTGAGCGACGACGAGCTCCTCCGCTTCCACCAGGAGCAGCCCCTTCTCTACAAGGACGGGGCGCCGGTTCCCGACGCCGACTTCGCCGTGGCCGACGGGCTCTTCCTCAGCCTCGACCTGACCGGGGACGACTTCGGGCGCGTGGGCTACCGGGCCCGCGACAACGCTCCGCTCTTGGACATGACCCGTGTCGCACCCCTAGACCCCGACGCGTACTGGGAGCACGTGAAGAACGAGGAGGGAGAGCGCATCGTGCTCACTCCCCAGCGCTTCTACCTGCTCATGTCGGACGAGGCCGTGAGCATTCCCCCGACGCTGGCCGCGGAGATGACGGCCTATGACCCGACCAGCGGCGAGCTGCGCACGCACTACGCCGGTTTCTTCGACCCCGGGTTCGGCTACGACGCGGCGGGCACCTTCCGGGGCTCGCGGGCGGCGCTGGAGGTGCGGGCCCACGACGTGCCGTTCATGATCGAGCACGGCCAGAGGGTGTGCAAGCTCACCTTCGAGCGCATGCTGGCCGAGCCCACGACCCTCTACGGCCAGGGCATCGGCTCGTCCTACCAGCAGCAGGCGGAGACGCTGGGAAAGCACTTCCTGGCGCACACCACGGCCGGCGGCGGGGCCGGGGCCCCCGCCGCTTCGGAGGAGGCCGGCGTTGGGGCCCGTCACCCCGCTCAGGAGGCCGCTCAGGCCCAGGCCGGGGCGAAGCCGCCAGGAGCATAGGAGGCAACATGGCGCACGAGGTCCGGGCCGTGGTGGCCAAGGCCAAGGGGGAGCCGGTGGGGATCGAGACGATCCTCGTGCCCGACCCGGGACCGGGTGAGGCCTTAGTCCGGGTGCAGGCGTGCGGCGTCTGCCACACCGACCTGCACTATCGGGAAGGCGCCATCAATGACGACTTCCCCTTCCTGCTGGGACACGAGGCGGCGGGGATCGTCGAGAACGTCGGGCCGAATGTGGACTCGCCGGCCGTGGGCGACTTCGTCATCCTCAACTGGCGCGCCGTGTGCGGCACGTGCCGGGCCTGTGCCCGAGGGCGCCCCTGGTACTGCTTCGCCACCCACAACGCGACCCAGTCCATGACCCTCACCGACGGAACACCGCTGAGCCCGGCCCTCGGAATCGGAGCGTTCGCCGACCGGACGCTGGTGGCCGCCGACCAGTGCACGCCGGTCAATCCGGCCGCGCGCCCGGCCGTGGCCGGGCTGCTCGGCTGCGGGGTCATGGCCGGCCTGGGTGCGGCCATGTACACGGGCGAAGTCGGTCGGGGCGACAGCGTGGCCGTCTTCGGCTGCGGTGGAGTGGGCGACGCCGCCATCGTGGGGGCCCGGCTGGCGGGGGCGACGACCGTCATCGGCGTGGATCTCGATGCCCGCAAGCTCGAGTGGGCCCGGGAGTTCGGGGCGACTCACACCGTCAACGCCTCCGAAGAGGATCCGGTGGAGGCCGTGCGGGCCCTCACCGGCGGGTTCGGGGCCGACGTGTGCATCGAGGCCGTCGGTCATCCCAAGGTGATGGAGCAGGCCTTCTACGCCCGCGACCTGGCCGGCACCCTGGTGCAGGTGGGCGTGCCCAACCCGACGATGCGCGTCGACCTGCCCATGATCGAGTTCTTCGGGCGGGGTGGGCGGTTGAAGCCCAGCTGGTACGGCGACTGCCTGCCGTCCCGCGACTTCCCCATGCTCATCGAGCTGTACCTCCAGGGCCGCTTGCCCCTCGACCGCTTCGTGAGCGAGGTCATCCCTCTCGACGGCGTGGAGGAGGCGTTCCTCCGCATGGAGCGAGGCGAGGTGCTGCGTTCGGTGGTCGAGCTACAGGGATGACCGGGATCGAACGGGTCGTGACGGCCGGCGTCTTCGCCCTCGACGGAGGCGAGTGGGAGGTCGAGAACAACATCTGGATCATCGGCGACGACCGGGAAGTCGTGGTGGTGGACGCGGCCCACGACCACGAGCCCATCGTGGAGGCGGTGGCGCGCCGGAGGGTGGCGGGAATCGTCCTGACCCATGGCCACAACGACCACATCAACGCGGCACCGGCCCTGGCCGAGGCGGTGGACGCACCCGTCTACCTTCACCCCGACGACCTGATGCTGTGGCACCAGGTCTTGCCCTCGGCGGACCCGGACCGGTTGCTGGCGGACGGGGCCTCCATTGGCGCCGGCGGGGCCGCGTTGCGCGTGTTGCACACGCCCGGGCACTCCCCCGGCGGCTGCTGCCTCTACGACCCCGATCTGGGGGCCCTGTTCACCGGCGACACCCTGTTCCAGGGCGGTCCGGGCGCGACCGGCCGCAGCTTCAGTGACTTCCCCACCATCATCGCCAGCATCCGCGACCGGCTGCTCGTGCTACCTCCGGACACCGTCGTCCACACCGGTCATGGCGACTCGACGACCATCGCCGACGAGGCTCCCCATCTGGACGAGTGGATCGCCCGCGGTCACTAGGAGCCTCCACTGCGTGACCGGCCGGTGGGCGGTCGCAAGCGACCGCCCACCAGCAAGCGGACACTTACGGGACGGGCAACACCGTCGGGTCGTAGTAGGACCCGGTGGCGCCGGGCTGGAGTTGCCCTGCGGGCAGGTTGGGGTTACCGGTCGACGCGACGAAGTCGTTGAAGAATCCGATCGGTTCGCAACTGCTGGTCCCCAGACAGCTGAACCTTCCCTCGATCCGTCCGCCACCCTGCAGGTCTCGGAAGGTGCCCGTGCTCTCTGTCGGCGAGAACTGGAACACACCGTTGATGTGGAGGTCGTTGCTGTTGACCAGGGTGTAGCTGGCCCAGAAGTTCCATACGAGGACATGGGACGACTCCACCCACGTGTTGTTCGGGCCGGGCACACAGAGGACCGTCGTAATCTTCCCCTGGATGACGCCCCGGGTGCCGTGCGCCTGCGTGACCGTACCCTCGACACGGTGCCGGACGCGAGCGAAGCCATTGCCGCTGTCGACACCCGGGTAGTCGGGCAAGAAGTTCAGCCCGAGATCATTGAACGGCGCATTGCCGCTGCACAGGCGCGACGAGTAGCTGAACGTGTCGCCCTGGGTGAAGTTGAACGGAAGACGATCGACTGGGAAGAGGAGAGTCCCCGCGCTGTGGGTGTGGACGGTCATCCGGACCTGTCCATGCGCAGGTGCGGATTGTGCGGCGGCCGGGCCGCCCGCGAGTAGCGGGACGGCGACAGCGACAGCGAGAACGAGCGGCAAGTAGCGCTTTCTCAATTTGGGTGTTCCCTTCGTGGTGGTCGGCCTGGTGGCGGGACGCGTCATTCGGGCCGATACCTCTGCTATGCCCGCATGAGGGCGCCCGCCATATCGACGCGGTGGTTCTCCCCCCCGCGGGCCGCGGCGCAAACCCCCCCTCAGGCCAGGCGGCCGTTCACCTGGATGTCGACGTTGCCCCTGAGGGCGTTGGAGACGGGGCAGGACTGTTCGGCTGCCTCCAGCGCGGTGCGAAAGGCCTCTTCGTCGACACCCGGAAGGTCGGCGGTGACGTCCAGCACCATGGTCGTCACTTTGCCGCCCTCGAACCCGCAGGTGGCTTCGGCCTGGAGCGTGCCCGGCGGGTTGTCCCGCTGGTCCAACTCGTTCGACAGGGCCATGCAGAAGCAAGCGGCATGGGCCGCGGCGATGAGCTCCTCGGGGCTCGTCTTCCCGCCGGACTCCTCGGTGCGGGCCGCCCACGTCACGGCCGCGTCGGTGAACAGGCCGCTGCTCCCGGCCGACACCGTGCCGCTGCCGTCGAAGA
>JBHENM010000188.1:0-2041 GCA_046262035.1 Acidimicrobiales bacterium
GTCTCCCACGAAGACCTTGCCGCCGGTGACCGTGTCGAGGCCGGCCATGCAATGCATGAGGGTGGACTTGCCCGAGCCCGACGGTCCCATGATGGCGCCGAACTGGCCGCCCGGAAACTCAACCGTCACTCCGTCCAGGGCCCGGACGGCGGCGTCGCCGTGACCGTAGACCTTGACCAGTTCGACGGCGCGGGCCGCGGCCCGGATCTGTGTGGGTGTGGTGACTGACATGGCGCCAACCTAGGACCTCAGCCGGCGCCGGCGGTCGAGCTAATCGGCGCCGTCCACCACCGGCCTGCCCGCCAGCGGGGCCTGGAGGTCCGCTACCACCTCCTGGTACTGGGCGATCTCGATGCAGGCCACCGGTCCTGCCGACGGGTCGATGGCCGTGAAGACGGTCACCGTGACCCGCTCGGCGGACTCCGCCACGTCCACCAGGCCCACGACGAAGCAGGGGGCCACCCCTCCCCAGAACCGCAGGGCGACCTGGCGGTCGCCCACGGGCGCCGAGGACTCGAACGGTTGAGGCCGCAGGTTCGCCGCGCCTGGAACCACCTCCACCCGCTTGGGGACGGGTAGCGGAGGCGTGTAGTCGTCGGCCTGCGTCATCCCGGGGCTGCTCACGGGCGTGTCCGGTCCCGTGGGCGGACGCTGGCCCACCCCCACCGAGGGCGTGTCGTCGCGCCCACAGCCGGTCAGCACTACGAGCGAGGCGAGCACCAGCAATCCGGCCACCCGTCTCATGCTCGGTCGGAAGATCCCATTACCGGTTCGGTTCCGGCGCGGGTAGGTTGTCGTTGCTCGTCACGGCCGGTAGGCGAGGACACGCGGGGAGTCTGCATGAGGCCTGATCATCGCTCAACACGCACGGGCCCGATCCTTGTTCTGGGCTTCATTCTGGGGTTGGGCGCGCTCTCGACCGCCACTCTTACGGGCGCCGCTGAAGCGCCGGTGGGCCTCGGAGCGGCCGATAGCTTCGCCGTGCTGGCCGGCACCGGAGTGACCAACACCGGAGCCAGCATCATCAATGGGGATTTGGGCACGTGCCCGACCCCCGCCATCACCGGATTCCCGCCCGGAGTGGTGAACGGGGCGATCCACGCGGGCGACGCGGTGTGCCTTCAGGCCCAGTCCGACCTGACCATCGCCTACAACGACGCTGCTGGGCGAGTACCGACTACCACGTTCCCGGCGCCGACAGACCTGGGCGGGCTGACGCTGATGCCCGGCGTCTACAAGTCACCGTCGTCGTTTGCGATCACCGGGACGCTCACCCTCGACGCCCAGGGCGACCCGAGCGCCGTCTTCATCTTCCAGGCCGGCTCCACCCTGATCACGTCACCCAACAGCCAGGTGGCGCTCATCAACGGCGCCCAGGCCTGCAACGTCTTCTGGCAGGTGGGAAGCTCCGCCACGCTCGGAGTGGGCTCCACGTTCGTCGGGACCATCCTCGCCTTGACCTCGATCACAGCCAACACGAATGCACGCGTGACGGGTCGGGTGCTGGCCCGCAATGGCGCGGTCACGCTGGACTCCAACACGATTACAAACGCGTGCGCAACGGGACCGACCACCACCACCTCCACCACCTCCACCACCTCCACCACGGCGCCGACCACCACCTCCACCACGGCGCCGACCACCACCTCCACCACGGCGCCGACCACCTCGACCACGGCGCCGACCACCTCGACCACAGGGCCGACCACCTCGACCACAGGGCCGACCACCTCCACCACGACGGCGGTGCCGGTCACCACCACCACGGCGGCGCCGACCACCTCAACCACAGGGCCGACCACCACCTCCACCACCCGCGGCGATGGCAGCGTGACAGGGACGACGTCCGGAGGTCCGGGTGGAGAGGCCCTCTCTGCTCCCTCGGCCGCAGTCCCGAAGGCCAAGGAGATCAGGACGCTGGCTCTCACCGGCTCGAGCGCGCTGTCGGAGGTCCTCGCTGCTGCGGTGGCCATCGCCATGGGTTGCCTGATGGTGGTGCTGGCCCGACGGGAGCCCCGAGCCCGGCGTCCCTGAGGTGAAC
>JBHENM010000189.1:0-29937 GCA_046262035.1 Acidimicrobiales bacterium
GCGGTGGGCCGGGCCTGGGCGGCGGACCCGGGCTCGGGCTCGGAGGCGGAGGCGAGGGCGGGCTCGGAGGAGCCGTGGGTGGTCCGGGAGGCGGCGGCGGGCTCGGAGGCGGAGCAGCAGGCGACGGCGAGCTCGGAGGCGGGGCGGCAGGACTTGGCGGCGGCTTGGGAGCCTCGGGATCACCGGACGGCGGACGTTCCTCGGACTCGCTCATGGGCATAGCCTGGCCGCTGCCTCGCGCAGCTACAACAACCCACCCGAATGTCACACCGCGCTGGCATGCTGGGGGGGTGCCCGATCCCGCCACTTCGGTGCGTTTCGCGGACGCCGCTCGGCGTCTGGCGGCCGAGTGCCGGATGCGCGGTCTGGTGGCTCCCGCCTTCCGCAGTCCACCCGGGCTCACCGGTTCCGACCGCACCCTGCGCCGGCGGCCCGACGGAGGCATGGTGGTGGCCGTGCGGGTGCGTGGTCGTCCCATGAGCACCGTGGTGGCCGACCTGGTCGAGGGTGTCCTGGCCGCCAACCGCCTCGACCCAGGCCGGGCGGCGGTCGTGCGCCGGCAACTCCTCTCGGCCTTGGAGGTGGTCCTGGCCGCCCGGGCGGCGTGACCAGCGCTGATCCGCGGCTGTCGGTGCGCGTTCGCGCGGTACGCGAGGCGGAGCACCAGGAGGTTGCCGAGCTCATGGTGACCACCTACGCCCAGGTCCTGGGGGAGTACCTCGACGACGAGTACCGGGCCGAGTTGTCCGACGTCGCCCGCCGGGCCCGGGAAGCCGTCGTGCTCGTCGCGGTGGACGCCCAGGACACTCTTCTCGGAAGCATCACCTACGTGCCCGGCCCCGGCTACTACGCCGAGTTCGACGGTGCCGACGAGGCGGGGATCCGCATGCTGGTGGTGGACCCGGCGGCGCAGGGCCGGGGGGTCGGCGAAGCCCTGGTGCGGGCCTGCGTCGACCAGGCCATGGCCGACGGCCGGCGCCGCCTGACCCTCCACACCACCCCGTCCATGGCCGCGGCCCGGCGCCTGTACGAGCGGCTGGGGTTTCAACGGGCCCCCGAACGGGACCAGACACTGCCCGACGGGCTGGTTCTCCTGGGCTACGCCCTCGACCTCTGAGGCGAGTGGGGACGGAGGGATTCGAACCCTCACTGGAGGCGGTTTAAGCGCCTTGCCTCTGCCCTTGGGCTACGTCCCCGTGCCCGTCAGCCTTATGCCGGAGGGGCCACGGTGATGGACCGGGTGGTGGGCACCCTCTGCCCGAAGGGATCCTTGCAGTCCGACCGGGTGTCGACCGTCACCGTCACGGTGTAGGGGTTGGCGGTGTTGGTGTTGTAAGTGTGCGTGAAAGTGATCGGCGGCTTCGACGTTCTGGGCCCGGGTCCAGCCGGGGTCCAGGGCCCGAACCGGGTAGGGCACGGGGGTTCGGGGCATGGAGCCGACCTCCCACCGTCGCCGTAGTCGACGCTGACACAGGCGGCATCCATGGCCCGGTCGGGCTCGGTAACCGTGACCGTGAATGTCACCGGCCGACCGACCACGGCTGGCGAGGAGTTGACGATGACCTCGATGGGCTGATTCGCCGGTGGCGCCGGGTCCCAGAAGAAGTTCCCGCAGCGTTCGTCGACGCTGTCACGGCACACGATGACGAGAGGCGGCAGGGTCTCCTCGGTCTGGGGGGGATCCGGCGTCTCCGAGCCGTAGTCCGGCGGGTCGGTGGCCGTGGTGGTCCCGCCACCCCCGGGATTGGCGGCCGTGGCCACCCCCGCTCGTGCCACCGTGGTGGTGACGGCGGCCGTGGTCGTGACCGTGGTGGCGGGGCGGGCAACCGTGGTCGACGGGGGCTTGGGCTTGGTGGTGACCACTCCCGCCCCCACCTGGACCTTGCGATCGCCGCCGTCGTCCCCGGCCACGAGCGTGCTCACCAGGAAGAAGAACGCCAGCCCGCCCAGGAGGTAGAGGAGGGCGTTGACGCGGTACGAGAGGGGAAGCTCCAACCACCAGGATTGGAGTCGCCCGAGGCCCGAGGGCTCGTCCTCTGGGTTGTCTAGCGGGCTCCTCGACATGGACCTCGTTCTTCGGAGTTCGCCGAGCGACTGTGCGGATCCGGCCTCTGGTAAGAGAAGCTAACCCGATGGACGTCGCCTTCGAGGCATTGTGGCCCGGATCTCCGTATCCCCCGGGGGCCACCTGGGATGGAGAGGGTACCAACTTCGCCCTGTTCTCCGAGTTCGCCAACCGGGTCGAGCTCTGCCTGTTCGACGATTCCGGCGCCGAAACCCGTGTGCCCCTCGAGGAGGTCAGCGCCTTCGTATGGCACGGGTACGTGCCCGGCATCGGCCCTGGCCAGCGCTACGGCTACCGGGTGCACGGTCCCTACGACCCTCACCACGGCCACCGCTTCAACCCGGCCAAGCTGCTGGTGGACCCCTACGCCCGGGCCATCGATGGTCACCTCGACTGGGACGACTCCGTCTTCGGTTACGTCGTCGGCGGCGACGACACCGTGGCCGACGAGCGGGACTCGGCGCTCCACGTGCCCAAGTCGGTCGTGGCCGACACCCTCTTCCCGTGGGGCGACGACCAGCGCCCGCGGACGCCCTGGCACGACACGATCATCTACGAAACCCACGTGAAGGGCTTCACCGCCCGTCATCCGGACGTGCCCGAGCCCCTCCGGGGCACGTACGCCGGGCTGGCCAGCCCCGCCGCCATCGAGCACCTGCTCCGGTTGGGGATCACGGCCGTCGAGCTGCTGCCCGTCCACCACTTCGTCTCCGAGCACTCCCTGGTCAAGCGGGGCCTCGTCGACTACTGGGGCTACAACACCCTCGGGTACTTCGCTCCCCACGCCGCCTACTCGGCGTCCGGAGGCGCCGGCAACCAGGTCCGGGAGTTCAAGGCCATGGTCCGGAGCCTGCACGCCGCCGGGATCGAGGTGATCCTCGACGTGGTCTACAACCACACGGCCGAGGGCAACCATATGGGCCCCACCCTGAGCTTCCGCGGGATCGACAACGCCAGCTACTACCGCCTGGTCGAGGGAAACCGCCGGATGTACATGGACTACACCGGCACCGGCAACACCCTGAACGCCCGCCATCCCGAAGTGCTCCGTCTGATCATGGACAGCCTCCGGTACTGGGTCAGCGAGATGCACGTCGACGGGTTCCGCTTCGACCTCGCTTCGGCCCTGGCCCGGGGGTTCCACGAAGTCGACCGCCTGTCCGCCTTCTTCGACATCATCCACCAGGACCCTGTCGTCTCCCAGGTCAAGCTCATCGCCGAGCCCTGGGACGTGGGCGAAGGCGGGTACCAGGTCGGCAACTTCCCGGTGCTGTGGACGGAGTGGAACGGTAAGTACCGGGACGCGGTGCGCGACTTCTGGCGCGGCCACGGCGCAGGACTGGCGGAGATGGGCTACCGGCTCACGGGCTCGTCCGACCTCTACCAGGGAGACGGTCGCCGGCCCTACGCCTCGATCAACTTCGTCACCGCCCACGACGGGTTCCCGCTGGCCGACCTGGTGTCCCACGAGAGGAAGCACAATGAGGCCAACGGGGAGAACAACCGGGACGGCACCGACGACAACCGCTCCTGGAACTGCGGGGTCGAAGGTCCGACCGACAGCCCCGAGGTCCTGGCTCTGCGCCGCCGCCAGCAGCGCAACTTCCTGTCCACCCTCATGCTCTCCCAGGGGGTCCCCATGCTCCTGGGCGGGGACGAGATGGGCCGCACCCAGGGCGGGAACAACAACGCCTACTGCCAGGACAACGAGATCTCCTGGTACGACTGGGACCTCGACGACGATGAGCACGATCTCCTCGAGTTCGCCCGCAGGCTGGTGGCCCTGCGGCGCGAGCACCCCGTGTTCCACCGGCGGGGCTTCTTCCACGGCCGTCCCATCCACGGCTCGGGCCTGGCCGACATCGCCTGGTTCGCCCCCGACGGGCACGAGATGACCGCTCGGGAGTGGAGTTCGGGCCGGGTGCACGCCCTGGGCATGTTCTGCAACGGCGACGAGCTGGCCGAGCCCGGTCCTCGCGGCGAGCACCTGGTCGACGAGAGCTTCCTCGTCCTCATCAACGGCATCGACACGGTGCAGTTCCACCTCCCGGCCCGGAAGTGGGCCAAGACCTACGAGCTGGTCCTGGACACCTCGTTCGGCTACGCGGCGCCGGACCTAGCCGGCTTCGAGGGGGTCGTCCTCAAGGCCGGTGAGGAGCTGGTCCTCGAACCCCGCTCGGTTGTCGTGCTGCGCAAGACGGAGTGAGGGCTCGCCTCGGGCCGGAGGTGTTCGACCTGCCCGTCTCCGAGATCCGCATCGGCTACCGCTCGGCCGTTTACTTCTCTCGGGCCAAGCGCATCCTCGAGGCCGAGCGTCCGGGCACGGTGGCCACGATCCAGGTGTTCCAGAAGGGTCGGTCCCTCCTCTGCGGAATTGACGAGGCCCTGGCCATCCTGAGGGTGGGGGCCGGCTCGTGGTCCGACCCCGACGAGGCCACCCGCGTGTTCGAGGCCTACCTGGCGGCGAGGCTGGACGCCCGGGCCCTTCGCCTGCACGACACCGACTCGGCCCTGCGGGCCCGCCTGCGGCAGCTGGACCTGGAAGCCGGCCTGGAAGAGCTCTGGGTACCCGCCTTCGAAGGCCTCGACGTGGCCGCCCTGCGGGACGGGGACCGGATCGAGCCGTGGGAGACGGTCCTGCAGATCACCGGGCCGCTCCACCTGTTCGCCCACCTGGAGTCGGTCTACCTCGGCGTCCTGGCCCGGCGGACCAAGGTGGCGTCGAACGTGGCCGACGTGGTGGCCGCCGCCGGAGGGAAGCCCCTGCTCTTCTTCGCCGACCGCTTCGACCACTTCGCCACCCAGGGGGGTGACGGCTACGCCGCCCACATCGCCGGCGCCCGCGGGGTGTGCACCGACGCCATGGCCGCCTGGTGGGGCGACCACGGCCTGGGCACCATGCCCCACGGCCTCATCGCCGCCTTCGGGGGGGACACGGTCGCCGCCGTCCAGGCCTTCGATCGCCACGTCGAAGGCGTCGACCTGGTGGCCCTCACCGACTTCAACAACGACAACGTGGGCGACTCCCTGGCCTGCGCCCGGGCCTTCGGCGACCGGCTGTGGGGGGTTCGCCTGGACACGTCGGGCACCATGGTCGACCGTTCGATCACGCCCGACCGGATGGGCGACTTCGTCCCCACGGGGGTGAACGTCCCGCTGGTGCGGTTGGTCCGCGACGCCCTGGACGCCGAAGGTTTCGAGCACGTGCGCATCGTCGTGTCGGGCGGGTTCGACGCCGCCCGCATCGCCGAGTTCGAGGACGCGGGCGCTCCGGTCGACGCCTACGCCGTCGGCTCGGCCCTCCTCCGCGGCAGCCGGGACTTCACGGCCGACGTGGTCGCCGTCGACGGGCGGCCATTGGCCAAGGCCGGCCGCCGGATCCGTCCCAACCCCCGGCTGGAGCCCGTGGGCTGAGCGCCCTCACCGCCGGGCCAGTTCGATCGCGGTGCGGGCGGCGGCGAAGGGGTCGTCGACCCGAACGATCGCCTCGACCGGCTCTCCGGCCCGAGCCAGCTCCCACGTGCCCACGCCCACCACGGGCTTGCCCATGCGCAGGGCCAGGGCAATCTCGGACAGCGTCCCGAACTCGCCCCCCACCGCCACCAGGGCGTCGCTGGCCCGGACGACGAGGAGGTTGCGCCCCTCGCCCAGACCCGTGGGCAGGGCGACGTCCACCCAGGGGTTGGCCGCGTTCCGACTCTCACCGGGCAGGATGCCCACGGTCTGACCGCCCTCGGCCTTCGCCCCCCGGCAGGCGGCCTCCATCACGCCGCCGAGCCCACCGCAGACGAGCACCGCCCCGCACCGGGCCAGCTCCCGCCCGACTCCTTCGGCGGCCAGGCACACGTCCGCCTCAGCCGTCGAGCCGCCCACCACGGCGATGTATGTCGCGTTCACGAGTCACATCCTCCCGTATGCTGGGAGAGTTCTATGAGGCGGATCATCGGCGTCTGGGTGGTCGCGGCCGGCCTGGTTGCGTCGGCTTGCGGAGCCACGGAACTCGGTGGCCAGGACGTCGCCACCGACTCGGGGTCCGGCCCGGCGCGACCCTCGGTTCTCTCCTCCGGTCCCTATGCCGGCGCCCTGGGCTCTCAGACGCCGCTCCCACGGCGCAGGCTCGGGGGTCTCGGGGGTTTCGGGGGCGTCGAGCCTTCCGTGCGCAGGGTGGGGCCCGTCCTCCAGCCCAGCCCGCCACTTCCCGCCCCTTCCGGCCCGGCCATGCCCGGCGACGAGCCGTCGGCCCAGCCCAACGTCTTCCAAGCCACCCTCCTGCCCACCCTCAGCCCCGCCGTGGCCGACGTGCCGACCCGGGTGTACGTCCCCAACAGCGACGCCCACACGGTGAGCGTCATCGATCCGGCCACGCTCGAGGTCATCGACCGCTTCCCTGTGGGACGGGTGCCCCATCACGTCACCCCTTCGTGGGACCTCACCAAGCTGTACGTGAACAACACGTCGGGCAACAGCTTCAGCGTCATCGACCCCCGGAGCGGCCGGGTCACGGAAACCCTGCCCGTGGTGGACCCCTACAACCTCTACTTCACGCCCGACGGGACGAAGGCCATCGTCGTGGCCGAGCGGCTCCAGCGGCTGGACTACCGCAACCCGCAGACGTGGGAGCTGATCAAGAGCGTCTCCGTGCCGTGGGCCGGAGTCGACCACCTGGACTTCTCGGCCGACGGCCGGTACCTGCTGGCCAGCTGCGAGTTCACCGGCCAGGTGGTGAAGGTCGACAACGAGACCATGGAGGTCGTGGGTCGGGCCAACGTGGGCAGCCTGCCCATCGACGTCAAGGTGGCCCCCGACGGCAGCGTGTTCTTCGTGGCCAACCAGGGCCGTCACGGGGTGTCGGTGATCGACCCCGAGAGGATGAGCGAGATCGCCTTCCTCCCCACGGGTACGGGCGCCCACGGCCTCAACTACAGCCGGGACACCACCCGCCTGTTCGTGAGCAACCGCCTCGCCGGGAGCGTGTCGGTGATAGACGTGGCCAGCCGCGAGGTGGTCGCCACCTGGAAGGTGGGCGGCAGCCCGGACATGCTCCAAGTGACCCCCGACGGGACCCAGCTGTGGGCATCCAACCGCTACCACGGGAGCGTGTCCGTCATCGACAGTTCCGACGGCCACGTCATCAAGACCATCCCCACCGGCGCCGGCGCCCACGGCGTGTCCTTCTTCCCCCAACCCGGCCGTTTCAACGTCGGCCACAACGGCGTCTACCGCTAGTAGGCCGGGGGCAGGTCAGCGGCCGCCGCACCCAGCTAGCCGGGGCGACCGGCCCCTACCAGGTCGCCGGCCCGCCAGCCCCGGTACCGGACCGGCACTCCCGTCTGGGAGGCCTCGATCATCTGGCCGCCGCCGACGTAGATGGCGTTGTGGTGGATGCTCTCGGCCCCGTCGTTACCGAAGAACAGCAGGTCGCCGGGCTGGACCTCGTCGATGGGAACCCGGGTGGTCTCGAACCACTGGGTGTAGGCCGAGTGCGACAGGTGCACGCCGGCCGCGGCCCAGGCCCAGGCGG
Source organism: Acidimicrobiales bacterium (assembly GCA_046262035.1). Taxonomy (GTDB): domain Bacteria; phylum Actinomycetota; class Acidimicrobiia; order Acidimicrobiales; family AC-14; genus JBHENM01. Next base: position 7,587 of record JBHENM010000189.1, read on the forward strand.
TGAGGCCGGAGCAGTCGAACGAGTCAGGGCCCGACCCGCCGTAGACGTAGGGCTTCCCTATCTGCCTCTCGGCCTCGGCCACGGCCGCGGCGGCGCCCGACGAAGGAGGCGGTGCGGCCGTCACCGGGCCCAAGGTCGCGGTTTGCACACCGGGCGACTCGGCCAGCGGCTCCGGCGCCCGGGGAGAACCGGCGCTCGAGGGCCCGGGCGCGGGTGCGGCGGCCAGTTCCGAGGGCGTCGCCGGTGCAGGCTGGCGGGCCGCTTGCTCGCGCGCCCGGCGGTCGGCCTCCTCGGCCACCAGCCCCGCCAGCTCTCCCTCGACCCGTCCGAGGATGGCGCGCTGGCCCTCCTCGGCGGCGACGGCCGCCCGCCGGAGAGCGGCCGCTTCGGTGTTGGCCTCCTTGGCGTCCTTCTCCTCGTCGGTGAGCTTGACCCGGATCTCGGTGAGGTCCTCGCGGGCCGAGCGCAGCTCGCCGAGTACGGCCCGCTGGTCGCCTGCTGCCACCTGCAGGTAATGGCGGCGGACGACCATCTGGGCGTGGTCCTGGCTGCGGGCCAGGCTGCTGATGGTGGCATTGCTGCCCCCGTGCATGTAGGCCACGACGGCGACCTTGGTGAGGCGGCTCCTCACCTGCTTGAACCTCTCGTCCGACCGCTTGAGGTCGAGCTCCGTCTTCTCGAGGTTGCTCTGGAGCTCGGCCAACCGGATCTGGGCCCGGTTGTAGCGCTCGGCGGCGATGCTGACCTTCTCGCCCTGCTCGTCGAGCTGGTTCTGGATGCGGGCCGCTTCCGCCCTCTTGTCGTCGACAGGGTCGCCCCCCGCCCACGTCGGGGCGGCAAGGGGCGTGAGAAGCGCGATCCCGACGAGTACGCCGAGCCGCCGTCGGTGCCGTGGGGTCATCGGTAACCTCACTGCCTTCAGGGGTCCTCGGTTTCGGGCGAACCCTAACCTTGGCCACGATGACCTGCAAGGACGGGGGGCGGTAGCGTCCCCCGGGTGTCAGACCCCAACCCCGGCGCCACGCGGATCGAGCGGGATTCGTTGGGAGACGTGGCCGTGCCCGCCACCGCCAAGTGGGGAGCGCAGACCCAGCGGGCGGTGGACAACTTCCCGATCTCGGGCGTGCCCGTCGACGCCGAGATAATCCGCGCCCTCGCCCGGATCAAGGGCACCGCAGCGGTGGTGAACGCCGAGCTGGGGGTGGTCGACGCCGGTGCGGCCCGGGCCGTGGCCGAAGTGGCGGCCGAGGTCGCCGGCGGCGGCTGGGATGGGGAGTTCCCCATCGACGTCTTCCAGACCGGGTCGGGGACGTCCACCAACATGAACATGAACGAGGTCCTGGCCCACCTGGCCGGCGAGCGCCTGGGCCGGGCCGTGCATCCCAACGACGAGGTCAACGCCTCCCAGTCGTCCAACGACGTCTTCCCCTCGGCCATCCACGTGGCCGCCGTCGAGGCCGTGGTCGGCGACCTCATCCCCGCCCTTGGCGGGCTGGCGGCAGCCCTAAGAGAAAAGGCCGACGAGTGGCGCGACGTAGTCAAGAGCGGTCGCACCCACCTGATGGACGCCACGCCCGTCACCCTGGGCCAGGAGTTCGGGGGCTACGCCGCCGCCGTAGAACACGGGATCGAGCGCTTGGAGGCATGTCTGCCCCGGCTCGGAGAGCTGGCCCTCGGCGGGACTGCGGTGGGGACGGGTATCAACGCCCCTCCGGAGTTCGCCGACCGGGTGGTGAGCAGGCTGGCCGCCGACCTGGGCTTGCCGTTGAGGGAGGCCAGGAACCACTTCGAGGCCCAGGGCGGCCGGGATGCGTTCGTGGAGGCCTCGGGCGCGGTGCGCACCGTCGCCGTCTCGCTGGTGAAGACGGCCAACGACCTGAGGCTCATGGCCAGCGGGCCGAGCACCGGCCTGAGCGAGATCCGCCTGCCCGAGTTGCAGCCCGGGAGCTCGATCATGCCCGGCAAGGTCAACCCCGTCATCCCCGAGGTGGTGATCCAGGTCGCGGCCCAGGTCGTCGGCAACGACGCCACCGTGGCCTTCGCCGGCGCCTCGGGCAGCTTCGAGCTGAACGTGGCCATGCCCGTCATGGCCCACAACCTCCTGGAGTCGATCCGGCTGCTGGCCGCCGCCAGCCGAGCCCTGGCCGACAGCTGCGTGCGGGGGATCGAGGCCGACGTGGAGCGCTGCCGCCGGTACGCCGAGTCGTCCCCCGCCATCGCCACCGCCCTGGCTCCGCACCTGGGGTATGAGGCGACGGCCCAGGTGGTCCACGCCGCCCTGGCCGAGGGGAAGACCCTGCGGGCTGTCGTCCTGGAGCGGAAACTGATGGCGCCGGAGGAGCTCGACCGGGCTCTGGACCTGCTGGCCATGACCAGGGGCGGTCGCCGGGTCTGAGGGCCCGAGCGGCCCTCTGAGCGGAGTGGCTGGGCCCGAGCGGCCCTCTGAGCGGAGTTGGCTGGGCCCGAGCGGCGAGTGTCCACAGGCTTGCCACCTTTGTACCCAGGTTTTCCCTTCTTGTGCTCCACAGGACGCAGCGCCGAGGCTGTAGGCGGTGAGGCATGGGGAGGCCAACCCGTGGTAGTGGACGGCTCGATGCTGGCGACTGAGTTGCGTCGGCGGCGGGTTCGCCCCCGCTCCATGGCCGACAGCGTCCGCGTCGTCCAGCGGTCCACGTGGATCGCCGGCGACCTCCGGGCTGCGCCGACGTCGCTTCTCGTGCTGGCCGCCCTGAACCTCACCACCGCCGACGAGACGTCGGCCCGAACCGGGAACTGAGCCCCTCACACCTGGGGAAGCGGTGCTCCTTCGAAGGGCGCCGGATCTTGGGGACCGGGAATGACGGGATGGCTCCAGTCCACGATCTTTGAGAGCTCGACGGTGAGGGTGCGCCAGCCCGCGGGGTCCCAGCCTTCGACGGCGTTGACGACGGTCCCGTCCATGCCTAGGTGCACCGCCGCCGGCAAGGACTCGAGCCCGAAGGCGCGGATGGCGGTGAGTTCGGGATCGACGAAGGTGAGGATCTCGCGTGCCCACCGGCCGAGGAGGCGCCGGGCGTCCTCCGGCGCGCCCGCCACCAGCCACGCCACCCGGCAGTCGGCCTGCTCGTAGTCGGTCAGGATGCGGGCCGCGGTGGGGACGATCCACGTGCTGCGCTGGTTGCCGGGGTCCAGGGCCACGAACAGCAGATGGAAGGTCGTGAGCCACCCCGTCACGGGACGGCCGGCACCGTTGATGGGCGTGAGTATGAGGTCCGGCGGCGGGTTGGTCGCCACGGCGGCGAAACCTAACAGTCGCTTCGTGTGGCCCGCGGGACGGGCCGCCGGCCGCTAGGTTCGGTTGCGCCGGCGGCCGACACCAAGGGAGGGATATGGGCGTCACAGGCGGGGTCTACAAGCTGCTCCTCGTGCTCCATCTCATGGCCGTCATCGCCGGCTTCGGTCCGACCGTGCTCGCCGGGGTATTCGGGGCCAAGGCCAAGGCTCGGGGCGGTCGCGAGGGCCAGGCCGTGAGCGAGGTCACCTACGAGGTGATCAGCACGTGGGCCGAGTGGCTCATCTACTCCGTCCCCATCCTCGGCATCCTGCTGATCCTCACCAGCGACGACGCCTGGAAGTTCAGCCAGACGTGGATCTCGATGTCGTTCCTCCTCTACATCGTGGGCCTGGGGATCGTGCACGCCCTCCACCTCCCGAACCTGAGGCGGATGAACGCGGTGATGGCCGAGCTCCACGCCTCCGGGCCTCCCGCAGGCGGCGGGCCTCCGCCCCAGGTCGCCGAGCTCGAGGAGCGGGGCAAGCGGGCGGCCATGGTCGGCGGCGTGCTCAACCTCATCCTGGTCGTCATCGTCGTGCTGATGGTGTGGAAGCCGGGGGCGTAGGAGGGACCAACCCGCCGTGATGCATCCCATGGAGCGCCTGCGGATGGTGGCACGGGCCGGGCGGGAGGACGCCACCGTCCTCGTCAGGGAAGCAGCGTCCGCCCTGGCCGCCATCGGGGACGACCCCGCGGCGCTGGTGACGGCCTGTCGCCGCCTGGTGGACCGCCAACCGACGTGTGGGCCCATGTGGTGGCTGGCCGCCAGGGTGCTGTCCGCCGCCGATCCTGCCGCCGAAGCGTGGCGGGCGGCCAACGACCTCGTCCGGGACGAGACGCCGGCGGCGCTGGCTGCCGCATGGCCCGAAGGCGTCACCGTCGTCGTGCTGGGGTGCCCCCCCCAGGTGGCGGAAGCGCTCGTGAGCCGAGGCGACGTCCGGGCCCTGGTGGTGGACACCCTGGACGAAGGGTCAGCCCTGGTGGGCTGGCTCCGCCGGGCCGACGCGGACGCCGAGTTGGTTCCGGAGTCGGGGCTGGCGGCCGCCGTGCGGGCCAGCCAGTACGTGGTCCTGGAGGCGGCGGCCGTAGGCGGAACGCCGGGCCCGAGCGGCCCTCTGAGCGGAGTGGTAGGCCGACCGCCGGGCCCGAGCGGACTGGTGGCGGCCAGCGGTTCGGGGGCGGCGGCGGCGTGCGGCCGGCAGTCCGGGGTCCCGGTCTGGGCCGTCGCCGGTGAAGGGCGGGTCCTCCCGGGGGAGCTCTGGACGGCCCTGGCCGGGCGTCTCACCAGCCGGGGCCGGGCGTGGAACGAGGTCGAGGAGATCGTTCCGCTGGACTGGGTCGATCAGATCGTGGGCCCCGAGGGGCGCGAGGCGGTGGCCGAAGGGTTGACCCGGCCCACCTGCCCGCCCGTCCCGGAGTTGCTGCGGGAAGTGCGCCGGTAACCTTCCCGGCGTCATGGGCGAGCAGATCGAGTTCCCCAGCAACGGCACGACGGCGGGCGGCTACCTGGCATCCGGTGAAGGGGCGGGACTGGGCCTGGTCGTCATCCGCGAGGGGGGCGGAGGACCGCACATCCGGTCGGTGTGCGACCGCCTGGCGGCCGAGGGCTTTACCGCCCTGGCCCCGGACCTCCAGGAAGGAAAGGCCGTCAACGTGGCCGAGGTCGGCCGGGACCTGTCCGGGGCCGTCGACTTCCTGGTCGATCACCCGGCCGTGCGCGGCCACGGCGTGGGCGCCATCGGGTTCGGACTGGGGGGTGGCCTGGCCCTGTGGCTGGCCGGCCTCCGCCCCGACCAGGTGCAGGTGGTGGTTCCGTTCTACGGAGCCCTCCCGTGGCCCGACGCCCAACCCGACTGGGACCGCATCGCCGCGTCGGTGGAGGGCCACTACGGCGAACGGGACGACTGGGCCACCCCGGCGATGGCGCGCGACATCGAGGAGAAGCTCGACAGCCGCGGCCGGGACGTCCGCCTGTTCTTCTATCCCACCGCCGGGCACGCCTTCTTCGACGAGACCCGGCCTGAGGCCTACGACGAGGACGCCTCCCGCCAGGCCTGGGTACGGACCCTCGAGTTCCTGCGGGCCAAACTCGGTTGAGAGCGCCGTCCGAACCGCGCCCGCTGACCATCGACGCCGTCATTCCTGCCCGCAACGAGGCCCCGACCATCGCCGCCGTGGTGGAGGCGTGCCGGGCGTGCTCCTACACGTCGGAGGTCATCGTCGTCGACGACGGTTCGACGGACGGCACGGCCGAGCTGGCGCTGGCCGCGGGGGCGAAGGTCGTGCGCCGGGACGCCCGATCAGGCGGCTCCAAGGCCGGGGCCTTGGAGGCCGGGATCGAAACGAGCGCCGCCGATGCCCTCCTGCTGTGCGACGCCGACTGCATCGGGCTGACCGCTGTCCACCTGGACGACATCTGCCGTCCGTTCGCGGAGGGCAGGGCGACCATGTCCCTCGGATGGTTCGACTACGGCCTCTGGAACCCGCTGGTGCTGACCTTCGCCCCGACGTCGGGGGAGCGGGTGATCCCGCGGTGGGTGTGGGACTCCGTGCCGCCCCGGAAGCGCCTCGGCTACGACATCGAGATCATGATCAACGAGGTCGTCTGCGAGGCCCGCCTGCCCACCACGGTCCGGATCATGAAGGGGGTTACCCACCGGACCAAGCGGGACAAGTTCGGCCGCCGCCGGGGCGTGCGGGAGACGTGGCGCATGTTCTGGCACCTGGTGGGCCTGCCCTTCCGGGGCGTGGTCCGCTGGCGCACCTACTGGTTCTACTGGCGGGACCTGACCATCGAGCGCTAGCCCCGGCGGCGGGCCCCTGTGTCAGCCCCGGCGGCGAGCCACCACTGTCACCAGGGGGGGCAGGACCACCGGGTCGTCGCCCGGGTCCACGCCCGTGAGCTGGGCCAGGTAGTCCCGTACGGGGCCGGCCCCGGCCCCGGCCTGGGACTCGGCCCACGCGTCCACGATCTGCAGCCCCGCCGCCAGGACCAGGGCCGGAAGCTCGGCGCCCACGTCGGGGTGGAGGGCGTCGGGCATGGACAGGGGCCGCCCGCCCACCCTTCCCGCCGTCGTCACCGGTTCCTGGGCCACGACCCAGCCTCCCTCCCTGACGGCCTGGCCCATGCGGCGCAGCACGGCCAGCGGATCCACCACGTGCATGAGGAGGAAGCGGCAGAAGGCCAGGTCCACCGGCTCGGGGAGCAACAGCTCCTCGGCCACCTGGGTCAGGGCCACCACCTGGCTGTGAGCGGAGGCCGCCTCCGCCACCGCGTCCCGGGCGCCGGGATCCCGGTCGACGGCGTAGACCCGCCCGTCCTGCCCCACCACCTCGGCCAGGGCCACGCTCACGTCGCCTCCGCCCGCCCCGACGTCGGCGCACCGCCACCCTTCCCGTAGCCCCAGACGGTCGAGGGCGGTCGAGAGCGGCCGCCGGTAGACGTCGTTGCGCAATCCCAGCTCGATCACGGGCACGAACACCCTACGAGAGGGAACGAACACACGGGGGGAAGGATTATCGGTACCGTGGGCCGAAGCCTTTAATGGTTCGAATGGCCTATTGACACACACGAGGGAGCTGGGCGAGCGTGCGAGTGGCTGAACTGCAGTTGTGGGAGGAGTCGAGGGAGCAGTGGCGGCGTTCTCTCCTGGTCGTCGCCATCCTCGTGCTGAACCTGGGCGACATCATCACCACCGAGATGTCGATGGCCCGCGGCGGCGTCGAGATCAACCCTGTCTCCGGCTGGCTGATCGCCCAGGGGATCCTCGCTCCGACCAAGATCGCCCTGGTCGCGTTCATCGCCGTGGCTGCAGCCGCCGCCTCCAGCCGCCGCCGCCTGTCCACCAGGCTGGCCATGGTGGCCGGGTTCTACGTGGCCGTGGTCGCCGGTAACGGCCTCCAGCTCCTGCTCCACTAGGGCTCCGGGCGGCCCTCGCCGCCTTCTACGCTGTGCGCAATGGCGCTCCATCGCGCCGCCCTCGGCTTCGACACCACCGCCCCCGCCTACGAGCGGGCCCGCCCCGGCTATCCGCCGGCGGCGGTCGCTGACTTGGGGATCGGACCCGGGATGTCGGTCGTCGACCTGGCCGCGGGCACGGGCAAGCTGACCCGCCTGCTCGTCCCCACCGGAGCCCGGATTGTGGCCGTGGAGCCGCTGGCGGGAATGCGCGCCGAGCTGGATCGGGCCCTCCCCGGGCTCGAGATCCTCGAAGGAACGGCCGAGGCCATCCCCCTGCCCGATCGCTCGGCCGACGCCGTGGTCGTGGGCCAGGCCTTCCACTGGTTCGACGGCGAGCGGGCCCTCCCCGAGATCGCCCGGGTCCTGCGGCCCGGTGCACTCCTGGCCATGCTCTGGAACGTCCGGGACCGGACCGTCGACTGGGTCGAGCGCCTGGCCGAGATCACCGAGCCTCACGCCCAGGCCGGGAAGGTGCCCCGCTACCGGACGGGGGCGTGGAAGGAGGCCTTCGCCGGGACAGACCGGTTCTCGGCCCTGGAGAGCAGGCAGTACCCCTTCGAGCACGAGGTCGATGCCGCCACCATGGTCGACCGGATCCGCTCGATCAGCTGGATCTCGGTGCTGCCGGAGCCCGAGCGGACAGACGTGCTCGAGCGGGTGGGCCGGCTGTTCGACGGGATGCCGCCCCGCTTCCCGGTCCCGTACCACACCGACGTGTGGTGGTGCCGGGCTCGCTAGGTACGGATCGCGGGGCGTCCCGCCAACGGCCCGGCAGTAGCGTCAGCGGTCGTGAGCGGCACGGCCGAGGACCCGCCAGGGCCCGAGCGGCCCTCTGAGCGGGGTGGCGGGCCCGAGCGGCCCTCTGAGCGGGGTGGCGGGCCCGAGCGGCCCTCTGAGCGGGGTGGCGGGCCCGAGGGCACGGACGCTGCCTCCATCAACCAGGCCCGGTTCCGGCAGATCCTCGGCCACTTCGCCACCGGCGTGACGGTGGTGACGGCCCTCGACGGAGGCACGCCAGTGGGGCTGTCGGTCAACTCCTTCACCTCCGTCTCACTCGACCCTCCGCTGGTGGCCTTCTGCGTGGCCCGCAGCTCGGGCACGTGGCCACGCATCCGGGAGGCGGGCCGGTTCTGCGTCAACGTCCTGGCTGAGAACCAGGAGGACGTGAGCCGGGTCTTCGCCACCCGGGGACCGGACAAGTTCCAGGGAATCGGCTGGCGCCCGGCCCCTTCAGGAGCGCCGATCCTGGCCGGCGTCCTGGCCTGGGTCGACTGCTCGCTGGAAGCGGAGTATGACGGGGGCGACCACGTCTTGGTCGTGGGGCGGGTCCAGGAGCTCGAACTGAGCACCGAGGGCGGCCCGCTGATCTTCTACCGAGGGGGATATGGCCGCTTCGAGCCCTGACATCGTGTCGTCCGACGCCATCGCCGGCGTGGTCGTCATATATCCCCTCACCCACGAGGACGACCGGGGGCGCTTCGCGGAGACCTACCGGCGCTCGTGGTTCCCCGACGGCCGGGAGATGGTGCAGGCCAACCGGTCGGAGAAGGTAGCGGGCAGCGTCGTCGGCCTCCACTACCACCTCGAGCAGGCGGACTACTGGTTCGCCACCAGCGGCACGGCCCGGGTCGTGCTCCACGATCTCCGCGAGGGCTCGCCCACCGACGGAGTGACCGTCTGCTTCGACATGGGGGGCGCGGCCGACGTCGGCGTCTACATCCCCCCGGGCGTGGCCCACGGCTTCGCCGCCCTCACCGACCTGACCATCACCTACCTGGTCGACCATTACTACAGCCCGGACGACGAGCTGGGCGTGGCCTGGGACGACCCCACGATCGCGGCCGACTGGGGCGTCACCGACCCCGTCCTCTCGACCCGGGACCAGAAGAACCCCACCCGGGACCACATCCCCCCCGGGTTCCGCCCTCTTCTCGGGCCCGCCCCACCCCCGGCGGTGGCCGAGGACGTGCTCTGAGCGGCGGGGCTCTACGCGTCCCGGCCGGCGGCCAGGAGGTAGCGGTCGACCGCCTCCACCCCCACCAGACGGGCCTGGACCCGCCCCTCGCCGTCGGCCAGCAGGGCCGTCGGGGCGCTCTGCACCGAGAACGCTCCGGCCAGGGCCGGCTCTTGCGTGGCGTCGACCCGTACCACCCGGGCCTCGGGATCCGAGGTCCTCAGCTGTTCCTCCACCGGCCCGCAGGCCGCGCACCACGGGGTGGTGAACACGACCCACGTGCGGGCCGCTCCCGCCCGAAGCGAAGCCGGGACGGCAGGATGCGACTCGGGGCCACGCTGCAGCCGGACCTGCCTGCGGCCGTAAAGGGCCCGAGCGACGGCGAACAGTGTCAGCAGGCCCACGACGACGGCCAGGCGCGGGACCACGCTCAGGCCGCCGTCTGGATGCCGCGCCGGCGGGCCAGCATCAGCCAGATCTCGCAGCCCACGCACAGGCCGGTGGCGGCGCTCAGACCGGCCAGCGCGGCGACCACCAGGGCCAGGCCCCACGCCAGGCCGGGTGCGCCGGCCAGGAAAGCCAGCGAGGCCGCAGTCAGGAAGGCCACCCCGACCGCAGCGGCGAAGCGCGGCGGTCGAGGGTCCTCGAGCGCGGAGGGCGGGGTCAGCCGGGGCCGGATGACGTCGGCGTAGAGCCGGAGGAAGGGCCCGTAGCGGGGGCCGAAGGCGGCGCCCAACAGGAGGACGGCGGCGAAGAAGGGGACGGCCGGACGCCAGTCGACGAGGAAGGCGGCGATGAGGCCGGCGGCGAGGACGGCCTGGTTGAAGCGGGGCCCTCGGGGGTCGATCGGGTGGGGGGTCGGGTTCGGGGCCATCGCACCGATTGTAAACCCGACTGAGCAGGTCGACATTCCCGGCGCCCGTATCCTCCTCCCGTGACCGCAGATGCGCTGGCGGGGAAGGTGGCGGTGGTACCCCTGGGCGCAGGCGCGGGCGGCGCGGGCGCCACCACGACAGCCGAGGCCGTCGCCCGGCGGCTGGCGGCCGAGGGGGCCAGCGTGGTCCTCGTGGCCGGCGGCGACGACCCCGCCGCCGGACGCCTGGCCGCCGAACTGCAGGCCATCCCCGGCGCCCGGGCCGCCGTCTTCACCCTCACCGGCGAGGAGCCGGGCGACCTCGACGCCCTCGTCGAGCTGCTCGCAGAGCTCTTCAGGTAGCCAGGCCGAGGGCCGTAGCCTGGAGGGCATCATGCGCCCGGTCATCGGCATCTCCGCCTTCCCCCGGGTCGTGCAGACGGCCACGGGGCCGACCCTGCTCCACACCAGCTCCCGGCACTACGTCGAGAGCGTGGTCCGGGCCGGCGGGGTGCCCGTCATCCTGCCCATCATCGAGCCCGACGACGCCCCCGAGGCCCTGGCCGCCGTCCACGGCCTCCTGGTCACCGGCGGGGGAGACGTCCAGCCGTCCCGCTACCACGCCAAGCCCGTGGCCGAGACCCGCAGCGTCGACCCCCTGCGCGACGCCTTCGACTTCCGGCTGCTCGAGGCAGCCATGGCCACCAACGTGCCCGTGCTGGCCACGTGCCGGGGGATGCAGGTGCTCAACGTCGTCCTCGGGGGGTCGCTGGTCCAGCACGTCCCCGCGGTCACGGGCCAGAACCACGACCGCATCGACCACTGGCACGAGGGCGTCCACGTGGTCAAGGTGGAGCCCGACAGCCACCTGGCCGAGGCTCTCGGGTGCACCGAGGTCCACGTGAACTCCCTCCACCACCAGGCCGTGTTCGAGGCCGCCCCCGGCACCCGCCCGGTGGCGTGGGCCGAGGACGACACCATCGAGGCCATCGAGCTCCCGGGAAGTCCGCACGTGGTGGCCGTGCAGTGGCACCCCGAGCTGCTGGAGGACGCCCCCGAGCAACAGGGCCTCTTCCGCCAGTTGGTGGAGCGGGCGGCCGAGGCCGCCGCCGCTGGTCGGGGCGGGTGACCGGGATGATCGGGTCCAGGGGATTTGTTACTATCTACGTAGGAGAAATCCCTCTCGACGCTTGATCGCGTGATGGAGCTGATGCCCTGATGGCCACCACTGAACTCGATCTGGGGCGTTACCAGCTTGGGTGGATCGACCCCACCGAGGACTACATCTTCAAGCCCAAGAAAGGCCTGAACGAGGACATCATCTCGGAGATGTCGTGGATGAAGGGTGAGCCCGACTGGATGCGCCAGTTCCGGCTCCGGTCCTTCCGCATCTTCAACAAGAAGCCCATGGCTCCGTGGTTCGCGGTCAACATGCCTGACCTGGACTTTCAGGACATCTACTACTACATCAAGCCCACCGACCACCAGGTCGACGCGTGGGACCAGCTGCCCGACTCGGTCAAGCAGACCTACGAGAAGCTGGGCATCCCCGAGGCCGAGCGCAAGTACCTGGCCGGCGTCACCGCCCAGTACGAGTCCGAGGTCGTCTACCACAAGAACCGCGACGACCTGGAGGCCCAGGGTGTCCTGTTCATGGACATGGACAGTGCCCTCCGCGAGCACCCGGAGATCCTCAAGCAGTACTTCGGCACCGTCGTCCCCCCCGGAGACAACAAGTTCGCCGCCCTCAACTCGGCCGTGTGGTCGGGAGGGTCTTTCATCTACGTGCCGCCGGGCGTCGACGTGGAGATGCCGCTGCAGGCCTACTTCCGGATCAACGCCGAGAACATGGGCCAGTTCGAGCGGACCCTGATCATCGCCGACGAGGGCTCCACGGTTCACTACATCGAGGGCTGCTCGGCCCCTGTGTACAGCACCGACTCCCTCCACTCGGCCGTGGTCGAGCTGATCGCCAAGCCCAGCGCCCACATCACCTACACCACCATCCAGAACTGGTCGACCAACGTCTACAACCTGGTCACCAAGCGGGCCCGGGCGGAGACCGAGGCCCGGGTGGAGTGGATCGACGGCAACATCGGCAGCCGGCTGACCATGAAGTACCCGGCCGTCTACCTCGTGGGCCCCAAGGCCCAGGGCGAGGTGCTGTCGGTGGCCTACGCCGGAGCGGGGATGCACCAGGACGCCGGGGCCAAGATGGTCCACGCCGCCCCCGAGACCACGTCCACCATCGTCTCCAAGTCCATCTCCAAGGACGGCGGTCGCACGTCGTACCGGGGCCTGGTCAGGGTCGAGGACGGGGCCAAGGGCTGCAAGAGCCACGTGCGGTGCGACGCCCTCATCCTCGACGAGGACAGCCGCTCCGACACCTACCCCTACATGGAGATCGGCGAGCAGGACGCCCGCATCGGCCACGAGGCCACCGTCTCCAAGGTGGGCGACGACCAGCTCTTCTACCTGATGAGCCGGGGCCTCTCCGAGCAGCAGGCCATGAGCATGATCGTCAACGGCTTCATCGAGCCCGTCACCCGCACCCTCCCCATGGAGTACGCAGTGGAGTGGTCGCGGCTGATCGAGCTCAACATGGAGGGCTCCGTCGGCTGACGCGTAAGGTGAGCCCCGGGTCGGACGTGGGGGGCGCGTGAGTCAGGCACAGCTGGAGTTTCAACGGTCGTTCTACGACCGTCACTATCCACGACGGATGGCGGCCACCCTCGACCAGCTCGCCCACCCGCTCTTCCGGTCCTTCTACGACCGGCTCGCCCAACGCGTGCTCGACCAGGCCGACACGCCGGCGGGCACGTCGATCCGGGTCTTCGAGGCCGGCTGCGGTGAGGGCTTCCTCGCCGCCGCGCTGGCCCGGGTGGCGGCCCAGCGGGGGGTGAGCGTCGAGTACATCGGCGCCGACCTGAGCAACGGGGCCCTCGACCTGGCCCGCCAGTCGGGGGTGACCACCGACCTGATGCTGGGCGACGCCACCGAGACCACGGCCCAGCTTCTCGCCGGGAGCCAGGACGTCGTCATCGCCAAGAACCTCCTGCACCACCTCGACGACCCCACTGCCTTCCTGACCGAGGCGGCTCGAGCCGTGGGCCCTGGGGGGAAGGTGGTGGTGATCGAGCCGCTGCTGGGCTGCCCGCACATCTGGGTCTTCAACGCGCTCGCCTTCCGCCGGGAGCGTCACTACTTCCGGGGTCAGAAGCGCAACCTGTCGGCCTTCCGGGAGGCGGGCCTGGCCGTGGAGAACGGTCAGCGGTTCAGCTGGCTGCCCTGGGAGCTGATGCTTTACATCCGGCCGTCGGTGTTCCGGCGTCTCCTCTCGACCACCAACGAGCGGACGATCGGGCGGATCGGCCGGTTCGACGACTGGCTGACCTCCAGGATTCCGTGGACCGCCGCCTACGTAGTGTGGACCGTCACCCCCGAGAACGTCCACGACGGTGAGCCCAGGCCGGCGCCGAGCACCACCGCGAGGTGAGGGGGATCGGCTCCGATCACCTCGACTACCAGCGCTCCTTCTACGACGAGCACTACCCGAGGCACGCGGCGGCCGTGCGCGAGCAGCTCGCTCACCCGCTGTTCCGGTCCTGGAACGACCGCCTCGCCCGCCGGGTGCTGGAGCTGGGCGCCGGTCGGCGGCGCTCGGAAGAGCCGCTGCGCGTGTACGAGGCGGGCTGCGGCGAGGGGCTCATCGGCTCGGCCCTGACCCGGGTGGCAGCCGAGCGCGGCCTGCCCGTGGCCTACACCGGCTCGGACCTCAGCGAGGCGGCCCTGGAAGTGGCCGAGGGCGCGGTGGACGGGAACTTCCTCGTCGGCGATGCCACGGCGGTGACGGCCGAACTGCCCGTCGGGAGCCAGGATCTGGTCGTGGCCAAGAACCTCCTCCACCACATCGACGACCCGGCCGACTTCCTGGCTGCCGCGGCCCGCGCCGTGGGCCCCGGGGGACGGGTCGTCATCGTCGAGGCTCGTCTAGCGTGCGTCCCGTTCTTCCTGGCCACGCTGATCTTCGCCTACGAGCGGGAGCGCTACTTCTTCAAGGGCCGCCGCCGGAACCTCCGGGCCATCTCCGCCGCCGGCCTCCGCATCGATCACGAGGAGCGGTTCAGCGCCCTTCCCTACGAGTACGCCCTAGCCATCCGGGCCGACGTCTTCCGGCGCCTTCTTTCGACGGAGAGCCCGGCGACGATTGACCGGTTCTCGCGTCTGGACGACCGCCTGGCCGTTCTGCTCCCCTGGCTCGCCCACTACGACATCTGGCTCACGTCGCCGTCTCAGCGGGACGCCTGAGGGCCGGCCTCCACCGCCCCGCACCAACAGCCACAGGCAGGTGGCGAGGGTGAGGCCGGTCACTACCCGTCCCGGGATGGCCACCGCCGGCCGGGTGAACTCCAGCTCGATCACGTGGTCGCCGGGCGGTACCAGCACCCCCAGGAAGGCGCCGTCGGCCTTGTGCACCTTCGTCTTCCGGCCGTCGACCAGGGCCGTCCAGCCCGGGAACCAGGCATCGGACACCACTACCACGCTCGCCGTCGACCCCGAGCTGTTCACCTGCCAGCGTCCGGGCCCGACGCGCTCCCCCGACGCTTTTGCCCGTGGCTTCTCGCGGACGGGTAGGCCGTCGTAGGCGACGGTGAAGGCGGCCGACCGGGTGCGGTCGAGCCGCCCTCCGCTGTCGACCATGTTGGCCGTCCCGCTGGCCGCCTCTACGCCCAAGAGCCGGGGCTCGCTGCCCGGCAGGCACCGGGGGCACGCCAGGGTGAACACGTACGTACGACCCGCGGATTCGGCAACCGGGAGGAAGGAGAAGAAGGGCAGCTCGTTCTCGTCGATGCTCGACGAGTAGGCGCGGGCGACCTCCCGCCCGAGCGACTGTCCGTCGGGCGCAAGTTCCCACAGGGTCAGCTCGACGAGACCGGGTGGCCGGTCGATCCAAATACTGACACCCCGCAGCCCTGGCAGCGGCGATTCGAAACGACCGCCTGACCCCCGTCCGGCGGCCACCAGCTTTATCTGGGTGATGCTCCCGACCCAGCGGTCGATGGAGCATGCGGTAGCCACTGCACCGGAGTAGCCGCCGCCCATGGCGATGATGTCCCTCTGATGACAAGATGCGGGTGCCCGGGCGGTGGCCGGCCCGAGCAGGCTGTTCGCCCGAACCAGCCGGACGAGGTCCTCGTCCCCGGTCAGGACCCCTATGTGGCGCTGCGAGAGGGCGACGGCCAGTTCCGGGCCGACGCTGTCCGGCGCGGCGACGAGGGCTTCCTCATAGACCCGTACGAGGGGCAGAGATCGAGGATTCCGCTGCAGGAACACACTGTCGACCTCGCGCGAGTTCCCGAACCCGTCCTTGCCCCGCTCCGTCGCCAGGTAGGCGGTTCCCGACAGCCCCAAGGCGGCATCCCGATAACCGGGCGGGGCGAAGACGGCCTCGCCGCTCATGCGGAACATGTCCTTGCTGACGGCCGGGTGGGGCCATCCGACCGACAGATCGTGGCCACTCTGGGCCAGGGCGGCCACGGCCGCCGAGTCCCTGTAGGCCGCCGTCGCCACCCGGAAGTCCCCGCTCACCTCAGCCAGGGACCGGGCCGCCTGGGCGTAGGCGGGAGCCGAGGGAGGAGGGCCGACCCGGTAGTAGCTCCGGTAGGGATGGATGTCGGCGAGAAACACGCCGGCCACGGCCAGGGCAACGGCGGCGGTGAACAAAGGGGCGATGCTCCGCTGCCGCCCGGAGGCCCACTTGTCCACGAGGAAGACCGAGTAGGCGGTGCCGAGGGCCAGTCCCAACGGGGCCAGGCCGAAGAAGCGGGGGAACCGGACCGACCCCAGGAACGGGACCAGTCTCTGCAGGGCCAGGAAGGGCGTCAGGTAGGGGAGGGATACGAGCAGCACCGCTCCCACGACCAAGCCGGTTCGGGCCCATTTGCCTAGCTGCAGCCGCCTCACGAAGTTGCCGACGAGGAGACCCGAAACCGCTCCGATGGCGACGAAGGGAATGAGGCGCCCACCCGTCGCCAGGTCGCTGGCCGCCAGCGGGATCGCGCCCGTCGACAGCCACACACCCAGGGCTGAGGCGAGAAGGATGGCGGTCAGGTGCCCTTGGCCGTCGCGTTCCCGGCGGGCGCAGGCGACGACGGTCACGACGGTCACCGCCAGGCACGACCATCCCAGGTAGAAGCAACCCGCTTCCAGGAAGTCGATGGGATAGGTCTGCGGGCCCTCCAGGCCCGGCGCCCGGGTTACGAAGGCGCCCTGGTTGCGGGCCAGGACGGCGGTGATTCCCTCGGTCAGGGTGTCGCGGACGAGAGCCGGCGGGGAGAGGAGGAACTCCTTGGACAGGGCCAGGAACGGGAGGAGCCAGTGGGCGATCACGCCGAAGCCGATGGCCACGACGCCGCCGGCACGGCGGAGGACGGCCAGGACAGCCGCCCGGCCCCGTGTTCGGGCCCGCGCCACCTCGATGACCACGAGAAAGGTAGCCATGAGGGCGAGGGAGTACGCCTGCTCGGCCTGCTCCAGGACCGCGAACCCGCCGAGAAGGCCGGCGATCACGATGTGCCGGGTGCTGCCTCGGCCGGGGAGCGCTTTCAACAGGGCCCACGCCAGCCAGGGGGTGACGGCGATCACCACCGCCGATCGCTCGACTCCGAACAGGGCCTGGCTGATGAACAGCGGGTGCAGCCCGAAGACCAGCCCCCCGACGATGGCCGCACCCCAGTGGTTCCACAGGCTCCGGATCAGGACGGCCACTCCCCAAGCGCCGACGATCTGGGAGGCCAGCACCACGAACTTCAGAGTCGCCTCCGGCCCGATGGCCGCCGCCACTGGCAGCAGGATCAGTACTGGGAGGGAGGGGGCCAGCGCCCAGACGGGGCCGCCGGCCCACATGGACGGCTCCCAGTACGGCACCCTCCCCGTGCTGAGGAAGTGATCCAGCACCAAGCGGAGGTAGAGGGTCTCACCGGGCCCGTCGAACGCGGGCCGGCCATAGGCCCATACGCCGGAGAAGGCGAGGACGGCGAGAGCGAGGAAGGCGCCGGCCAGGACCTCCCGGCGGCGGTGGGCAGGACTGAGGACCCACTGCAGAGCCGAATCCAGGCGCCGGGAAGTAGGCGTGACGGGCCCCAGCGGCTCCTCGACCGGAACGGCCGGAGGTGGCGCCGGCCTTCGCTCCTCAGTCAGCATCAGCCGTCCTCCGAACGCGTGCTCGCGATCGGGCGAGGCCGCGCTTGAGCTGTGCGTTCTGGCGCGCGGGCAGGAGGAGGAAGGCGCCGAACAGGATGGTGAGGCCGGTGATGGCCCGGCCCACGAAGGCCGACGGCGGCTTGTGGAACTCAAGGTCGATGGTGTGCTCGCCCGGTCCCACGGGGACGCCGAGGAAGGCGCCGTCCGCCTTCACGACCTCCACCCGCTCGTCGTCGACCCGTGCCACCCAGCCCGGGAACTTGGCGTCGGCGACCACGATCAGTGCCGGCCGGCTTCCAGACGTCTCGATCCGCCAGCGCCCGGGGATGGTCTGCGCGGCGCGCACGGTCGTGGACGGTGGGTCCGCCTCCGGTATCCGTTCGTACATGGGGCTGAACGCCGCCGTCGTGTCGGGAAGGATCCGACCCCGGTCGACGACATCCGCCGGGCGTTCCCGGCCGCGGGCGATGAACATCTTCGGCTGCTCCTCACCCGCGGAGCAGCGGTCGCAGCGCACGAGGAAGAGGTAGCGCTTGCCGCCGGAGTCGGCGACGGGATCGAAGTTGAACGTCTCCAGGCCGTTGGCGTCGGTGCCGCTCGAGATGGACCTCCGCACCTCTTGACCGCGTGAGCGCCCGTCGGGAGCCAGCTCGTAGAGGGTGAGCTCGGCGCTGGCGGCGCCTCCGCCCACCCAGATGGCGATGCCTCGTAGATCCTTCAGGGGTGCATCGAAGATCGCCCCGGTGCCTTCGGGGCTGATGTCGATGACGTCCAGCGCCCCGGTTTCGTCGAGGCGCACCCGGTCGTGGAGGGCACAGCCCATCGCCGCCTCCGCGGCCATGGGAACGCCGGCCGCGGCCGCAGGAATGGTCGGTCCCTCACAGCGCAGGCGTTGGTCGAGGACCGTGCGTCCCTCGCCCAGGGTCCTGACCGTTGACGAGCTTCCCGAGACCACGCCGACGCCCCGCTGGCTCAGGGCGATGGCCAGTTCGACCCCCAGTGGCTCGTCCTGGGTGACTACGACCTTCTCGTAGGCCCGCACCCGGTCCAGGACCTCGGGATTTCGCTCGGCCTCCACGTCGCTGACGAAGAGCTGCCCGTCCTTCCCTTCGGACAGCTTCTCCGTGGCCAGGTGCGACGTGGCCGACAGGGCCAGAGCGCGGTTGCGGTAATCGACGGGGGTCAGGACCACTTCAGCGGTCAGCTTCCAGACGTCCTTTGACGCAACCGGATGGGGCCAGCCCATGGAGACCTCGACTCCGTCGCGGGTCAAAGCGTCCACGACGGCCGCCGCGCCGAACTGGGTACTGCCTACCCGGGATCCTCCCGGTCGATCGGCGATGTCCTCGCGAAAGCGGGCGTACGCCTCCGCCGATTCCGGAGGGCCAGAGCGGTAGAAGCTGCGGTACGGGTCGATGTCCACGAGGAACACCCCGGCGATGGCGAGGGCGACGGCGGCCGACAGAAGCGGAGTCAGCCGTGGTTCACGGTGCCGAAGCTTGCGCTCCAGGACGACGATCGGAAAGGCGGCACTGAGGGAAAGGCCCATGATGGCCAGCGTGTAGAAGCGGGGGAACCGGACGTAGCTCAGAAACGGGAACAGCGAGCGGAGGGCCAGGAACGGCGTGAGGTATGGGAGGGCCACGAGCAGCACGCCGGCCGCCAGCGCTCCCAACGCGGCTGTGCGGCCGAGCCTCAGCCGCCGGACGAACGAACCCAGAAGCAGTCCCGACAGAACTCCGATCGCCACGAAGGGCACCACGCGCCCGCGCGAGGCAAGCCCGCTCGATGCCAGCGGGATGGCGCCGGTCGAGAGCCAGACGCCCAGCGCCGAGGAGAGAAGGATGGCCGTGAGCTCCCCGGTCTTGTCGTGACGTGGGACGAGAGCAAGGCCCACGATCGCCGCGGCCAGAAGTGTCCAGCCGAGGTAGAAGGAGCCCACCCCCAAGAGGTCGATCGAGAAGCTGATCGACGAATCGACACCCGGCGATCGGGTCAAGAACGCGCCCGGATTTCGGGCGAGGTCACCACCCACCCCCTCGAGCAGGGTCTGGTCAACCAGTCCGGGCGGCGTCAGGTAGAAAGACCGTTGCAGGGACATGAAGGGAAGCAGCCAGTGAGCCACCAGGCCGAGCCCGATACCTCCCGCTCCCGCCGCCCGCAGCATCACCGCGCCGCGGCTGAGCCCGGTACCGTTCCGCCAGTCCCCCTGACCAGCCCGGCCCAGCTCGACGGCCAGCAGGCAACCGCAGAGCAGGACCAGCGAGTAGGCCTGTTCGGCTTGTTGGAGGACGCACAGCCCGGCCAGCACGCCCGCCGTCACCATGGGCCGTAGACCGCGCTTGCCGCCCTCGCCCCGCAGCGACCGCCTCAGGGACCACGCCACCCAGGGTGTGAGCCCTATGACCCACGCGGCGCGGTCGACGCCGAAGAACGCTTGGGAGATGAACACCGGCGCCAGTCCGTAACAGAGGCCGGCGAGGGTGGCCGCCGGGGTGCGACCCCAGAGGCTTCGGGCCAGGACATAGGTTCCGAGCGCCCCGACCACCTGGGCGCCCAGGCAACCGATCTTGACCGCCGCGTCCGATCCCCACACGGCGGCGAAGGGCAGCATGACGACGACGGGGAAGGAGGGCACGAGAGTCCATATCGGCGTGCCCGCCCACTGGTCGGGCAGCCACGGTGCGAGCCGCCCCAGCTCGCGCCACTGCTCGAGGCTCAGCCGGATGTAGAGCGACTCGCCCTGACCGTCGAGGGGCAGACCGCCGTGGGCCCACGCGTCGGCGAAACCCACGACGGCGACGATGAGGACGGCTACGGCTCCGGCGACCGCACCCCAACGAAGTCCCCGCCGTTGCGGCCAGGGGCGGTACCGAAAGGGAACCGGTCTAGCGGCCCCGGACCGCACCGGTGTCGACGAAGCCGCGTCGTCCTCGAGCGGTGGGGTGGCGGTGGAAAGAGCCACGATGAGTGCTGACAAGCCTGAGTGAGCGAGCTATCGCCGGCGCGGCACGGTACCACGCCCTTCCGGTAGCGTCGGGGCACCTGGCGTAGGCGTGAACGACGTTGTGGAGGAAGCCGTCAGTACATCCCATCAGGACTTTCAGCGTTCGTACTACGACGAGCACTACGTCAAGCAGGCCACGGTGGTACGTGACCAACTGGCTCATCCGCTGTTCTCTTCGTTCTGGGATCGCTTGGCCGACAAGGTCCTCGATCTTGCGCTTCCTTCGCGCGCCGCCGGCGGAAACGACGTCCTGCGCATCGTCGAGCCCGCGTGCGGTGAAGGGTTCCTGGGCGCGGCCCTCGAGCGGATGGCGGAGCGTCGCCAGCTCGACCTCCGCTACACCGGCTCCGACCTGAGCACTACCGCCACCGAGATCGCCCGCTCCGCCGTCCGCGGCACGCTGCTGGTCGGCGACGCGACCGAGAGCGTTGTGGGCATGCCCGCGGCCAGCCAGGACGTGGTCGTGGCCAAGAACCTCCTACATCACATCGACGATCCCGAGAGCTTCCTGCGGGCCGCTTCCCGCGTGGTGGGGCCGGACGGTCGCGTGGTGATCATCGAGGCTCGTCTGGCTTGTCCTCAGTGTTTCGCCATCAGCCTCCTCGACCGGCGCAGGGAGCGGTACTTCTTCAAGGGCCGCCAGCGGAACCTGGCCGCCTTCGACGCCGCCGGGCTCGAGCTGGTGAGCGAGGAGCGCTTCGGCGTCCTCCCCTATGAGATCGCTTTTCACATCCGACCCGCGGTCTTCCGCCGCCTGTTCTCGTTCAACAACCCGCGAACCATGGCCCGGATAGGGGCGTGGGACCAGCGCCTGGACGCTCTGATTCCGTGGATGACGCACTACGTGGTGTGGGTCGCGGTGCCGGCTCGATGAGCGCCGGCCACATCATCCCGGGATGGGATCCGCCGGCCGAGGCCGAGGTTGGCGGAGCACGGCCCGCGCCTCCCGAGCCCAGCCACGCCGAGCGGGCGCGGACGCTGGTGGCCTCTCAGGGCCGGGGCGCCCTCTCGACCATCGCCATCGAGCCCGCGGGGACGCCCTTCGGTTCGGTGGTCGCTTATGGCCTCGACGCCGCCGGGAACCCCAGCTTCTTCGTCAGCACCATGGCCGAGCACACCCGCAACCTGGACGCCGACCCGCGGGCCAGCCTCCTTGTGGTCGAGGACACGCCCGACGGGGCCGACCCGCTGGCGTCGGGGCGGGTGACTCTCCTGGGCACCGTCGCCGAGGTCACCGATGCGGCCGAGCGGGCGGAGGCCCGGGCCGGTTACCTGGAAGCCAACCCCGCCGCCTTCTACGTCGACTACGGCGACTTCCGCTGCCTACGGCTGACGGTGACCGCGGTCCGCTACGTCGGTGGGTTCGGCCGGATGAGCTGGGTCGAGTCCGACGCCTACGCCGCCGCCCGACCGGATCCGCTCACCGCCGCCGCGGCCGGGATTATCGGCCACATGAACACCGACCACGCCGACGCCCTCGTCACCCTCTGCCACCACGACGCCGGCCGTACCGACGTGGTCGCGGCGTCGATGACGGCGGTCGACAGGTACGGCTTCGAGGTGGTGGCCGAGCTGGGCGGCGACCGGCGGGAAGCCCTCCGCATCGGCTTCCGGACCGAACAGACGACAGCCGACGGTGTCCGCCGCGAGCTGATCGGCATGCTGCACGACGCCCGGGGCTGATCCGCGGCGGGGTACTAGGTCTGGGCTGAACGGGGTGCGGCCGGGTCAAGCCGCTCACCCTGCCACCGCCCGCTCGTCGAACCCCACCGACCGGGGGTCGAGGCGCTCGCCCGTGGGATGGGACCACGCGCCCAGGGACAGGTCGAGCTCGGAGACGGCGGCCTCCAGCGAGCTCTGCGCAGGCGCGGGTCGTTCACAGGGGGCGAGGGGTCGTCCCGTTCGTCGGTGAAGACGATCCCGTCGGGGTCGTCGGCATTTCCGGCCATGCCCAACCCTCCCCGGTGATGCAATCGGTGGTGATGGGCGCACAGGGCGAGCAGATTCTCGGTGTCGGTGGTGCCTCCGTCCTCCCAATGCCGGAGATGGTGGATGTGGAG
>JBHENM010000190.1:0-1507 GCA_046262035.1 Acidimicrobiales bacterium
GGTCGTCGCTCTGCGTCACCTACCGCCGGGTCAGTGGGACATCACTCAGCCGTCGAGCTGAGCCGCCCGAGTCCGGCACTTATACGGGTGATCCACCACCTGGGCTGACAGCCCAGGGACCGTCTTTGGGCTCATCAACCCGAGGAGGAGCCAGTGGTGTGGTCCCCGTCGTTCCGATGCGTCGTCCGGCCCGGCCGTGACGAGCCCGCCTATGAGGTCGGCCACGGCCTCGTCGACGAGTTTCTCGAGTTCGTGGCGGCACGGGCCCGGCCCAACACGGTGCGGGCCTACGCGCACGACCTGAAGGTCTTCTTCGACGTCGTCAACAAGGAGCCGGCCGACGTGTCGCCCGCCGACGTGCTGGCCTTCGTGGCGGCGCAGCGCCGGCCGCGCCCCGGCGCCGAGAACGTGGTGCGGATCTCCGACCGATCCGGCGGGCTGTCGGAGGCGACCATCAAGCGCCGGCTCGCTGCGGTGTCGAGCCTGTATGGCTACCTGATCACCATCGGCGGTGTCGTCGAGGCGAACCCGGTGCCTCGTGGCCTGCCCACCCGGCGCTCCCGCCGGGAGCTGCGGGGCGTGCCGCTCGTGCGGGGGACGCGCCGGCTTCCTCGCATCCTCGACCCCGCCGAGGTGGAGGCGCTCATGGCCGCGCTGCGCACCCGGCGAGACCGGGCCATGGTCGAAGCCATGCTGCTGGGCGGGCTGCGGCGCTGCGAGGTGCTCGGCCTGCGCCTCGGCGACCTGCGCCTGGGCGAGTGGCGGGTGCTGGTGGCCGAGGGCAAGGGTGGCCACCAACGGCTCATCCCGGTGTCGCGCACGTTCTTCGCCACCGTCGCCGCCTACCTCAACGACGAGCGGCCGCACGACGCCGGCACCGATCGCGTCTTCGTCGTATTGAAGGGTCCCCGGCGGGGCCAGCCGTTGTCGGCTGAGGGACTCGACGAGGTCCTCACCGGCGCCCGCCGCCGGGCCGGGCTGGCCCACGGCACCTGCCACGAGCTCCGCCACAGCTGCCTCACCCGGCTGCGGGAGGCGGGCATGGCCATCGAGGCCCTCCAGGCCCAGGCCGGACACCGCTCGATCGCCTCGACCCGCATCTACCTCCACCTGGGCGCGGACTGGCTGGCCAAGGAGTACCACCGGGCGGCCCAGGCCATCGAAGCCCAGGCGTCGATGGGAGCGGGACGATGAGCGCCCAGGCGGCGAAGGCCCTCGACCTCGCTCCGCTCCGCTGGGCGCGCCCCGAGCCGACGTGGGAGGAGATCGAAGCAACCGCCCCGCAGATGGTGGCCACCATGCGTCGCTACCTCGACGATCTCGGCGGGGTGCTCAAGCCGGCCAGCGTGCGGGCCGCCGAGGTCGTGCTGCGCCACTTCGCCGGGCGGGTGACGGAGGTGGACCGGTGCTGCGCGTCGGTGGCGGCCATCGGGCGGCGCCACGTCGAGGACTACCTCGTGTGGCTGCGGGCCCGGCCCGGAGCGCAGTGGGGCACCACGGTGTCCGA
>JBHENM010000191.1:0-3380 GCA_046262035.1 Acidimicrobiales bacterium
CTGAGCGGGATGCTTGGGCCCGAGCGGCCCTCTGAGCGGGATGCTTGGGCCCGAGCGGCCCTCTGAGCGGGATGCTTGGGCCCGAGCGGCCCTCTGAGCGGGATGCTTGGGCCCGAGCGGCCCTCTGAGCGGGATGGCGGATCCCCCGGGCTACTCGGAAGGTGGCGAAGGGGGAGCGGGCGTGGTCGGAGGGGCCGCGTCCGCTCGGGCCCGATCGAGCACGTCCTGGACCGCTTGCCTGGTGCTCTCGGGCGGGTTCGACGCCAGGAAGGCTTCGAACTCGGGAACGGCGGCGACCGGGTCCTTGCGGTCCTGGTACAGGAGCATGCCCCGGAAGAAGCGGGCGTCGGGATAGGCGGGATCGATGGTGACGGCCCGGTTCAGAGCGGCCTGGGCGGGATCGACGAGGCCGGCCAGCTTCAACAGCCAACCCCGGTAGGTGATGGCCTCCACGTTGTCGGGTTCGTCCTTGAGGACGGCGTCGTACAGCTTGAGCGCCTCGAGGACCTCGCCCTGACCCTCCAGCTGGTGGGCGAGGGCGAGGCGGTCGGCGGGGGAAGCGGAGTCGGGGAGCGACCCGGTGATGGGCTCACCCGCCTGGCGATCTCCCGCCAGCACGAACACGCTCCCTCCGGCCAGGGCCACCATCCCCACGAGGAGCACGCCGGCCACCAGCTTGCGCGACCCACCCGCCGACCCCGCCCGCTGAGCTCGACGCGGACGCTCCGACGCCACGGCCTCGTCGTGGGCCTCCAGGGCGCGGAGCACCTCGGCGGCCCGGGCTGTGTAGTCCTCGCGGAGGGACTCGTAGTCGCCCTCGTCGATGTCGCCCGATTCCCGTTCCCGCTCCAGATCGCGAAGGGAGTCCAACAGGAAGCGCCGCTCGTCCTCCAGCTCGGCCCGGCTAGCGGTGCTCATTGGTTCGCTCCGCGGGCTCGCTCACTGCTCATCGGATCGCTCTCTCAGCGCCTCTTCCACCAGGGCACGGTCGGCGTCGGAGACCCGTCGCCCTCTCGGGCTCCATCGCCGGAAGGCGACTACCAGTCCCGCGATCGCGGCCGTCGCGGCTGCCAGCGGCAGGAGCCAGACCAACCCCGTGAAACCTCGCCGGGACGGGTCGAGACGGATCTGCTCGCCGTAGCGGCCCACCAGGTAGGACTCGATCTGCTCGTCGCTCTCGCCCCCCTCGACCCGCCTGAGCACCTCTTCCTTGATGAAGCGGGCGGCGGGAGCGTCGGAATCGGCCACCGACTGGCTGCGGCACGTCGGGCACCGGAAGCGCTCCGTGATCCCTTCGGCGCGATCGGCGGCGGTGGCGGGCGATGTCTCCCGGGCGCCCGCCGCCAGTGCGCCGCACAGCACCAGCACCAGCAGGGCCCACGACGCCAGGTGGGCCCGATCCACAGTCGTCCCTCGGCTGCGACGGCCGGTGCCGCTCACGGCGCCACCTCCACCGGCTGGGGAGCGGGCTGCCCCTCGGGGGCGGAAACCGGGGGCGAGCGGTCGGGGCGCCGCCGCCGGCGAGCCGGCCAGGCGGCCAGGAAGGTGCCGAAGGCCATGATCCCGCCTCCGATCCACAACCAGGAGATGAGGGGCTGCACACGCACGCCGATGACGGCCGCGTCCGAGCCCGCCTCGGGAGCGGCGACCAGGGTGAGGTACACGTCCTCCAGGGGCCCGGTTCGCACCGACGGCGAGCCGATGGCCTGCGTGGCGAACGGGAACTGCTGGAGGGCGGGGGCGTAGACACGGCCACCGTCCACCCGGACGCGGGCCTGGAACGTGGTCTTGTTGCTGCGCTTCAGCGTGCGGGTGCCGAGGTAGGTCACCTCGTGCCCCGACAGCCGGGCCGACTCGCCGGGAGACAGCCGGAACTGGGCGCTCTCGGCGAACGAAGAGCTGGCCGCGAAGGCCACGGCGATGATCACCACGCCCAGGTGCACGACCATGCCCCCGCTGCTCGACCCCATGAGGGCCCGGGGGATGGAGCTGCCCTGGCGGCGGGCGGCCCGCACGGCGAGGAACAGCTGGCGCAGGGCGGTCGAGGCGGCGAACGCCCCGAGCCCGAAGACGAGGAGGGGCCCCAGGCCGCGGACGCGGCCCACCACGCAGGCGACGATGACCGCCACTCCCGTCCACGCCGGCCAGATGAGGCGACGGTGCAGCAGCTCTCCCGAGGCCTTCCGCCAGGGCAAGACGGGGGCGACGGCCATCAGGAACAGCAGGGTCAGGCCGATGGGAGCGGTCATGCGGTTGAAGTAGGGCGACCCGACCGACAGCCGGTCACCGTTCACCGCTTCGACGATCAGCGGGAACACCGTGCCCAGCAGGACGACGAAGGCGAAGGCGGCGAAGGCCACGTTGTTGGTCAGGAAGGCGCCCTCGCGCGACACGGGGGAGTCGATGGTCCCCGGAGACCGGATGCGATCTCCCCGCCAGGCGATGAGCCCAATCGAGACGGCCACGATCACGCCGAAGAAGGCGAGGATCATGGGCCCGATGGCGGACTCGCTGAAGGCGTGGACCGAGTCGAGCACCCCCGAGCGGGTGAGGAAGGTGCCCAGGATGGTCAGCGAGAACGTCGCCACCAGGAGGGACAGGTTCCACACGCGGAGCATGCCCCGCCGCTCCTGCACCATCACCGAGTGCAGGTAGGCCGTGCCCGTGATCCACGGGAGCAGGGAGGCGTTCTCCACCGGGTCCCACGCCCAGTACCCGCCCCAGCCCAGCACCTCGTACGACCACCACGCGCCCAGGACGACCCCGGCGGTGAGGAACCCCCATGCGAAGAGGGTCCAGCGTCGCGTCTCCGCCAGCCAGCTCTCCCCCAGCCTGCCGGTCACGAGGGCGGCAAGGCCGAAGGCGAAAGGGATGGTGAAGCCCACGTAGCCCAGGTAGAGCATGGGCGGGTGGAAGGCCACCAGCGGGTGGTTCTGGAGGAGAGGGTTGGGGCCGGGACCGTCGAGGGGCGTGGGCCCGCTCACGAGGCGGAAGGGGTTGGCCGGGCCGGCCATGAGCAGGAAGAAGAAGACGGCCACGGCCAGGCCGATCAGGGTGGCCCAGGCCACCAGGGGATCGGCGGCCCGCTCGCGGAACCGGTGGGCCATGAAGGCCAGGTACCCGGCGAGCACGAGGGACCACAGAATGATCGAGCCCTCGAGCGCCGACCACAGCCCGGTGATGGTGAACAGAAGAGGCGTCGAGCGGCTTCCGTGAGCGGCCACATAGCGGAGGGAGAAGTCGTGGGTCAGCAGGGCCACTTCCATTGCCACCGCAGCCAGCACCGCTCCGGCCAGGACCAGCCACACGTAGCGCTGCCCACCCCGCAGCAGCCGAGGGTCTCCCCGCCGGAGGCCGAGGGCGAGGGTGGCGATCCCGAG
>JBHENM010000192.1:0-6501 GCA_046262035.1 Acidimicrobiales bacterium
AGGCCAGGTGGTGGTGAAGATCCGCTACTGCGGCGTGTGCGGGACCGACGTGCACGGGTTCCAGACCCCCGAGATGCTGCCGCCGGCCGTCTTCGGGCACGAGTGGACGGGCACGATTGCCGCCGCCGGCCCCGACGTCCGAAGCGTGGACGTGGGACAACGGGTGTCCGCCGCCGTAGGGCCCCCCTGCGGGATGTGCGCCATGTGCCGCGCCGGCTGCGCCGAGCACTGCGACACGGTGTTCGCCGAGGCCAACGGCGTCACGCCCGACGCGCCTCCCCATGGAGGCTTTGCCACCCACCTTGCCGTGTCGGAGCGACGCGTGGTGCCTCTCCTCGACGATCTGTCCGACGAGCAGGCCGCCCTCGTGGAACCCACCGCCGTCTGTTTCCATGCCGTCAAGCGCACCGCCTTCCGGCTCGGATCCACCGTGGTGGTCCAGGGCGCAGGACCGATCGGGCTCCTCACCGCCCAGCATGCGCGTGCCGCAGGCGCGGGCCGGACGCTGATCTCCGAACCGGTGGAGGCCCGCCGGGAAACAGCCCGAGCCGTCGGGTTCACCGAAGTGTTCGAGCCCGGAGGCGGCTTCACGGAGGCGGTACTAGCGGCGACGAACGGGCTCGGGGCCGACGTCCTGTTCGAATGCACGGGCGTGGCGAGCCTTCTGCAGCCGTCGGCCGCCCTCGTACGACGGGGCGGGACTCTCTCGCTTCTCGGCTATCCCATCACCGAGTCCTCCGTCTCCTACGGTGACTGGCAGAGCCGTGAGCTGCGGGTGGTGGGCTCGCTTGCCTACAACCACGAGGACTTCCACGGCGCCATGCGGTCCCTCGCGTCGGGAGCGGTCGACGTGGCCCCGCTGATCACGGGAACTGTCGGCCTCGGCGACCTGGCCGGCGTGCTAACCGACCTGGGATCGGGGAAGACGACCCATGCCAAAGTCCTCGTCGATCCGGCGCGATGATCCCCGGCGGGCCCAGCGGAGCGGCCACACCACCTCTGATCAGTACTTCGACGTTGGTGGGCGAGGGGGGACTTGAACTCTCATTTTCGGGGTATTGATCGATGCTGATCAATGTTGAAAAGGGCCTCTGACCTGGGCTTTTGCAGATTTAGGTGCTGAACCGTGCTGACCCCTTCTACCGGATTTCTACCCGTCCGGTAGAAGTCCGGTAGAAGTTTCGGTAGAAGTCAGAGCGCGGCCGCGAAGCCATCGGCCGGCATCGCAGCATCGTCACCGACGGTCGAGAAAGTGGACGTTGCACTGCTCGGCCGCTGGTGACCGCGCATCTAACTTACCTGAATCGAGAGGGCTACACTCACGTCATGCTGGAGCGTGATCGGCTCGACGAGGCGTTGACCACACTCGGCGCACTCTTGCAGGAGCGCGCTGAGGCGATCGGCGTGCTCATCGTCGGAGGTGGGAGCCTGCTCCTGCTCGGTGTGGTCGAACGACCCACCGCCGACGTAGACGTCGTGGGCTTCTCGTCCGGAGCCGGGTACTCCGGAGCTGATGTCCTTCCAGAGTTCCTGGCGATTGCCGTCCGCGAGGTTGGCGACGCCCTTGGGCTCGGCGACTCATGGTTCAACACCGGACCTGCCAGCCTGACCAAGTTCGGGTTGCCGCCCGGTCTGGAGGAACGCGTGATGGTCCGCTCCTACGGAGGGCTCGAGGTTCACCTCCCGGCGAGAGAGGACCTCGTCAGCTTCAAGCTGTATGCCGCCGTCGACCAAGGTGAGCGCAGCAAGCACTTCGCCGATCTCCGCAGCCTCTCGCCGACGCCTCGGCAGTTGCTCAACGCCGCCAGGTGGACCCGCACCCATGACCCGTCGCCCGCCTTTCTCGGCGAGCTTCAACGCATCCTCAGCCTTCTCGGCACGGACGTGCTCCATGGCGACCTCTAGGCGACGCCGGCCGGCGACAACCTTCGCCGACCAGGCGGTCGCGCTCGCCTGGGGTGCATGGACCGAGCTCGGTGTGTCTGGCTGGACCTCGACACACGCCGACTGGGCAATCGACCCCGAGCCGCTGATCCTGTTCACGGCCTGGCTCGGAGACTCCGACCCTCGGCTCCGGGATGAAGCCACCGACTGGTGCGTGCAGAACTGGCGTCACATCTCGAAGGCCCGGCTCAAGAACCTCCTCCGCGAGCAGCCCGACGACGTTGCAGTGGCCTTCGGCGAGTTCGCCGGCACGGTGGGGGCTAATGCCGGGGTCAGCTGGCCTCGAGCAACTCATCCCCGGCAATACACAGTCACCGGCCGTTCGAGGCTCCCGCATCTAGATCGGCCCTCGATGGTGTGGCTCCGCCTCCGGGCGATGTTCGGTGTTGGCGCGCGTGCCGAGATCCTCCGCTGTTTCCTCGCCCATGGCGGAGGCGCCGTGAGCGTCGCAGCGCTTGCGGTAGCGACCGGCTACACCAAGCGAAACGTCGCTGAGGAATGCGAGACCCTCCAGCGCGCCGGCGTTCTCTCCGTGCGGGCACAGGGCAATCGCTTCTATTACTCCCTAGCCCGTCGAGTCGAGCTAAAGGCATTCGTCGGCGAGATGCCTGCAGTCCTCCCTGACTGGACGGCGATGCTGAACGTCGCTCGGGAGCTTGTGGCCCTTGAGAGGCGGTCAACCGATGTTGGACTGTCAACGCTCCCGGTCCACGCCCGCAAGACCCTACGACTAATCAGGGACGACTTCGACGAGCTTGACATCAACGCACCACTCGCGAACATCGAGGCGGTTGATCTCTGGCCCGCCCTGCGCCGGCTCGGCCACGTGCACCTCGGAATGTGGTCGATCGGTCAGTGGCCGTCCGAGGACCGGGGCGGAGCGGGGGAACCGCGTCTACAAGGAGCCTCCTCGTAGGCGTCTTCCGTTAGGCAGCCGAACCCAAGGTTCACCGGAAAAGCCAATGACCGCTATATCCAGTATTTGAAAACCTGCCGCGCCACTCGGCCCGCGTCCGGTCCGGGTGCGGCAATTACCGGCCCTACGCGTTTGAGTGGGGAGAGCGGGATCGGATGCGTGGTGGTCGGGGCCGGCTCGGCCACGTGACGCCGCCGGCGTGGAGGAGTACGCGCAGGCGGTAGTGCTCGAACCGCTTGAAGCCGTGGCCGCATAACCGGCCCTCGGGGCCGGAGTCAAGAGGACTCCACTGAGGCGGTCGTTCCGCGCAGCCGTCGGGTGTGGCCCTCGAGGCTGGTGATGACGCCCTCGTGGCGGGCGACCTCGGAGCCCCATTCCCTGGCCGCAGCGTCATCTCGGAGGACGCGGACGTCGGCCAGCTGCTCGTCGAGCGCAGCGGCGAACTCAGGCGCCGTGGCGAAGTTGTCGCACTGCTCGCAGATGTTGGCGTAGGGACAGGCGCCGGCGGCGGGATGGCGGGAGCAGTAGCCGTGGGCCACCCGGGTCTTGAGCATCTCGGCGTGCAGCCACTCGACTCGCTCCGGAACGAAGGTCCCGCCCACACCGGCGACCAACAGGTGCCTCTTGGTGCGGGTCTTGGCCATCGCCGCGTCGTAGGCGCCGCGGACGGTGTCGGAGGCGAGGCTGGCGTAGCGCAGGGTCATCTCCGGGGTGACGTGTCCGAGCAGGGCCATGAGCGCCTGCAGGCTCATTCCGCCGTTGACGAGAGTGGTGCCGTAGGTGTGGCGCAGCTGGTGGGGGGTGATGTGGCGGGGACGACCGGCAGCGTCGCTCAGACCGGCCAGCCGGGCCGCCTGGTCGAGGCCTCGACGCACCCGGGAGGGGCCCATTCGCCGGCCGCCGATGACGAACAGGAAGTCGGCCTGGTGCCCGGTTCGAGGATGTGGAAGAGCCCGTTGGCGACCTCGCCGGGCGGTCCATTCGTCGAAGGCGGCCAGCGTCTCGTCGTCGACGGGGACAGTGCGCTCGGTGGCCAGCTTGCCCAACGGCACCCGGACCCAACTGCCCCGGCCGCCGAAGTCGAGCAGGCAGTCGAGCTCCAGCTCCAGTAGCTCGCCCAGGCGCATGCCCGTGCCCCGCAGGATGCGGATGGCACAACGGCCGGCCACGTCATCGAGACGGTCGACGGCGGCCATCAGGTCACGGTCGGCATCGGGCGCCAAGGCCCGGGGGACGGCCTCGGGAAGTCGGGGCAGGTCGCTGCGGTGCACGATCAGCCGCGACGGCCGCTCGGCCCATCCCCACAGGGCGAGGTCCTCGAAGAAGGTCTTGAGAGTGGCCACGCCCTGGTGCACCCGCACCGTCGACACCGGCCGGCCCCAACCGCGTCGTCCCCGTGACGGCCGGGTGCGGTTCCAGACCAGGAACTCCTCGATGACCGACCGGTCCAGCTGGCTGAGGCGAACGATGTCGGGGTGATGCTCGCCCAGCCACAGGCCAAAGGACTCCAGGCTGTCGCTGCGGTCCTCGACGGTGGCGGGCCGCAGGGTGGTGGCGATGACCGCGAGATAACGCTCCGCGACCCGGCGGATCTCGGGCTGAGGGATGGCGGCCACGTGCCCGGCCAGGGTCCGAGGCCGGCAGTTGTGATGGGGTGGTGGCTCCTCCACCAGCCCGAGCTGGAAGCACACCTGGCGCAGGCCGCCCAGGCGTCCGGCCAGCACCCTGCGGTGGTTGGCCGTGATGCTGGGAGCGGCGGCCAGCTCGTCGGCGAAGCGGTCGAGGACCGCGGCGTCGAGGTCGTCGAGGCTCCGCTGCGTCGTCATGCACACCAGGGCCAGGACGTTCACGCACACCTGGCGGGCCCAGGCCGCCGCCCAGCCCAACTCGGTGGCCACCGCCAAGGTGCGGGCGACGTCGTCACCGTGGCGGGAGGCCCAGGCCGAGAAGTGGCCGCCGTTGGCCCGGGCGCCGAGCAGGTCCAGGTCGGCCACCACCGCCCCGCTGACGAACGCCCAGGTGAGGAATGGCCAGGCGCCGGTGCGCTCGATGTCGACCAAGCGGCCGGCGGTCGGCCGAGCCATCCACGCCTGGGGATCCGGCCAACGGGTGAGGAAACGCCGAGCCGCCATCCGCCGCAGGTACTTGCCCTGGCTGCCGCAGCGCAGCTGGGTGACGAAGGCGTCGTAGTCGGCGAGCAGATCTCCGCCCAGGCACTCCCAGGCATCGGCCGCCGGTGCTGACCTCATCGAGTCCTGGCCCGGGCGTACTCGGCGGCCAGGGTCTCGGCCGAGAGATGGACGTAGCCGGCGGTGGTCTCGGGACTGGCGTGGCCCATGAGCTCGCGCAGCACCAGCAGATCGATCCCGGCCGCGGCCAGCTCGGTGCCATAGGTGTGACGCAGCCGGTGCGGACGCACCCGGGTCGCCCCGGACCGGGCCCGGTGGGTGCGGAAGATGCGTCTCATCCCGGCCTCGGTGAGGGCCGCCCCCCGGGTCGGGCCCCGCAGGACGACGAAGCACTCAGGCGTGGAGCATCGGCCAGGTCGCTCCGTGCGCAGGTAAGCGGTGACCTCCCGGAAGAAGGCCCGCT
Organism: Acidimicrobiales bacterium; assembly: GCA_046262035.1. Classification (GTDB taxonomy): domain Bacteria; phylum Actinomycetota; class Acidimicrobiia; order Acidimicrobiales; family AC-14; genus JBHENM01. Next base: position 5,453 of record JBHENM010000192.1, read on the forward strand.
CCACCGGCACCACCCGCTCCTTGTTCCCCTTGCCCACCACCCGCAGCCGCCGGGCACCGACGTCGACGTCGGCCAGGAGCAGGCCCCGGACCTCGCCTGCCCGCAGGCCGCCCAGCACCATGGCCAGCGCCATGGCCCGGTCGCGATGGGTGTCCAGGTCGGCGACGAAGGCCGCCACCTCCTCGGACCCGAGGCTCTCGGGCAGCCGGCGAGGCTCTCGCACCAGGCGTCCACCGGTGCGAGGCCGGCTGCCCGACACGTGGCCGAGCAGTCCACGGCGCTTGGGCCGCAGCCCGACGGCGCGCCGCGCCGTCGGCACAGGGCTGTCCGCTCGCAGCCCGGCCAGGACGGCGAACTCGAACAACCCGCGCAGCGTGGCGATGCGACGGTTGGACGTGGCCGGTGCAGCCCCCCGGGCCGTGCCGATCGGCACCACCCGCCGGCCGACCGACGACACGGGCCGGCCGAGCCAATCGAGGTAGTCGAAGATGTCGGTGGGCACCACGTCGACCAGTCGCAGCTGGGCCTCGGCGCAGAAGCGCAGGAAGCTGAGCACGTCGAACGCGTAGGCCCGCAGCGTGGCCGGCGAGAAGTTGCGAGCCCCCAGGTGTTCGAGGAACCGGTTGGCGACCTGGACGTCATCACCGTCACCCTTGAGGCGATGCCCCGCTTCGGTTCGAACCACCGCCATCACCACGAGAGCGCCTCCCGGGGAACTCCGCACGACCAGTGTGCGCTTGTGCTCCGGTCACCGGGTGGACCCTCAGCACGCGATCCGGAGAGCCAGCCATGAGGGCCGGTTAACCGATCAGCGCTTGACTCGCTTGACGCACAGGTTCAGCCCCTCGGTCGGGCCGTTCGACCGCATCGTCGACTGCACCCGGTGCCCAGGATCTGACTGATCGGGTACGGGTCCGGATCACGCACCCGTTCCACCCGTGGACCGGCCAGGAGTTCGAGTTCGTCAAGCGCCGCAAGAACTGGCGCGCCGATCGTGTGTACCTCGTCGATGCCGGTGGTGAGCTGGTCTCACTGCCCGCCGAGTGGAC
>JBHENM010000193.1:0-26358 GCA_046262035.1 Acidimicrobiales bacterium
AGGCAGCCTTGCGCGCCTTCCAGATCAGGGCCCGCTCGTCCTCGTCCTGGGCGATCCGGGTGCCGGTGGCGCCGTTGCGCTCGTAGATCCCCATGACGTCGTCGAACCGGGCATCGCATTCCGCCTGCGACCCGTCGAGCTCCACGATCAGGGCAGCACCCACGTCGACGGGGTAGCCGGCGTGGGTCCAGTTCTCGGTGGCCTCGATTGTGAGCTTGTCCATGATCTCGATGGCGGCGGGAACCATCCCCGCGGCGACGATGTCGGGGACCGCCTGGCCCGCCTGCTCGATGCTGTCGAAGTATCCGACCATGGTCTTGTGCGCCTGGGCCTCCGGGGTCACTCTTAGGGTGATCTCGGTGGCGATCCCGAGCGTTCCCTCCGAGCCGATGAAGGCACCCAAGAGGTCGTAGCCCGGCCGGTCCAGCTCCTTTCCTCCGAGCCTCACTACTTCGCCGTCGGAGAGCACGATCTCCAGCCCGGTCACGTAGTTAGCGGTGAAGCCGTACTTGAAGCAGTGCAGCCCCCCGGAGTTCTCGGCCACGTTCCCACCGATGGTGGAGACGATCTGACTCGAGGGGTCCGGGGGATAGAAGTGGCTCGGCCCGACGGCCTTTGAGATCGAAGCGTTGGTGGCGGAGGGCTCCACGACCACCCGTTGGTTGTCGAGATCGACCTCGAGAATGCGGTTGAGGCGCGTGAGCACGATGAGGACGCCGTCTTTCACGGGAATGGCGCCGCCCGAAAGTCCCGTACCGGCACCCCGCGCCACCCACGGCGCCTTGGCTGCGTGGCACGCCCGCACGATGTCCCGGACCTCGTCGCCCGATCCGGGGAGCACGGCGATCGCCGCCGGTGTCCGGTAGTGCCGGAGGCCGTCGGACTCATAGGTCCGGAGCTGGTGCGTGTCGGTCAGGACGTGCTCATGTCCGCACACGTCCCGGAGGCGCTCGACCAGCCCCGCGTCGATCACTTCCGCCTACGGTACTCTCGCCCGCACGAGTGTGACGGAACGACCGGAAGTAGCGGTGATCGGCGCGGGGATCGTCGGTCTCTCGACGGCCTACAGCTTGATGGAGCGGGGAGTCGCGGTCACGGTCTACGAGCAGGGCGCGCCGGGGAACGGTCAATCGGGCGGGGAGTCGCGCATCTTCCGTCACGCCCACGACGACCCCCGTCTCGTGGCCTTCGCATGCCGGAGTCGAGCCATCTGGCGCGAGTGGGAAGCCGCCCTGGGTGTCGAGCTCGTCTCGGCCGACGGGGTAGTCGCGCTGGGCCCCTCAGTCGAGGCCAGGGTGCGTGTGATGGGCAAGGTCAGCGGCACGGCAGGCCGGGTCATCGACCCCGCCGAGCTGGCCGAGCGACTACCGGTCCTTGGTGGCTACGCCGGCCCAGCCATGATCGACGAAGCCGGAGGATCCATACGCACCGGCACTGCCATTCACGCACTGGCCGGCCAGGTCGGCGCCTCCCTCGTCGTCGACGAGGTCATCACCGTTCGCCCGAGCCCCAATGGGGCGGTCGAGGTGAGGACGGGGGGCCGCTGCGCCGAGTACACGAGGGTCGTAGTCTGCGCGGGCCGGGGCACGGCACGGCTGGCGAGGGGCGTGGGGCTCGCGCTCCCAGTCAAGCAAGCGGCGCACGTCCGCCTCACCTTTGCCGTGCGAGGCGACGCTCCGGCCCGGCTCGCCTGCCTGCAGGACGGAAGCGGGGACTTCGGAGAAACCGGGATCTACGCCGCCCCGTTGCCCGGTAACCACCACTACGCGCTGGGGCTCAGTGAGACGACCGAGGTGCTGGATGACGGCAGCCTCCTCGAGCCCGGCGGTCTCGCCGATCTGAGCGAGCGTGCTAGTGGCTACGTCGGGCGTGCCCTTCCTGGCCTGGATCCCGACCCCGTCGACTACCGCCACTGCTGGGTCACCGAGCTGCCATGGAGCCCCGACGGGTTCGCCGTGTGGGAGGCGGAGGGGCTGTTCTTCGTCGCCGGCCACAACCTCTTCAAGCAAGCGCCGGCCCTGGGCCGGGCCCTGGCCAAGGCGGCCCTCGGTGAAGGGTTGGAAAGCGAACTTCGCCCGGAAGCGAAGCTGGGCGCACCAGGCTGATTGCCAGCCCGTCGAGCGTTGACCCCGCGCTGGGCGCGAACCTAGGCTCGATCTGCTCAGACGGGGTCCTTGTTTGGTGGTGACGCGACGTGCGGTTCTGCCCCAATCTTTCGATGCTGTTCAAGGAACTCGACTTCGTGGACCGCGTCGGACGGGCCGCTGAGGCCGGTTTCACCGCTGTCGAGTTCTGGTGGCCGTCGGGGGAGGACTTGGATCGGGTTGAGGCCGTCATCAAGGAGGCGGACCTCCGAGTGGCACTGTTCAACTTCGACGCGGGGGACATGCCGGGCGGCGACAGAGGTCTGCTGAGTGATCCCCAGCGCCAGCAGGAGTTCCGTGACAACGTGCCCGTTGCGCTGGAGTTGGCTCGTAGCCTGGGATGCCCTCGCCTCAACGCGCTAGTGGGACTCGAGCTCGACGGCGTCGACACCGCCGAGCAGCTGGAGCTGGCGCGCGACAACGTCGGGTGGGCCGCCGATCAGGCCGCCGAACACGACATCGACGTGATGATCGAGGCGGTCAACACGTTCGAGAACGGGCCCTACCTGCTGGCCACCACCAATGCAGCCGCTGAGTTCGTCGAAGGAGTGGGACGCGACAACGTCAAGCTCCAGTACGACGCCTACCACATGCAGCGGATGGAGGGGAACGTCGTCGCCACCCTGCGCGAGCGTATCGGCAGCATTGGACACATCCAGGTCGCGGACTCCCCCGACCGGGGAGAGCCGGGCTCCGGCGAGCTCAACTACCGCTACATCTTCGAAGCCCTCGAGAAGCTTCCGTACGACGGCTGGGTGGGGCTCGAGTACAAGCCGGCGACGGAAACCACCGAAGAGAGCCTGGCCTGGCTACCGCAGGACAAGCGCGGGGGAGACGTGCGAGTGGAGGACCTGAATCTCTAGCGACGGGAGGACCAAGTGGCCGGGGAGAAGATCGGTTTCGTTGGTCTCGGGATCATGGGCAAACCCATGGCCAAGAACCTCATCAAGGCGGGACACCAGCTCGTCGTTCACAACGACAGCGGCGCCGCCGATGAGCTGAAGGGCGAGGGTGCTGAGGGAGCGGACAGCCACAAGGCCGTGGCCGAGGAGTGCGACATCGTCATTACGTGTCTCCCGGCGTCAGCGGAGGTCGAAGAGGTTTACCGAGGGGACGAGGGACTCCTCGCCGGTGCCAGTGAGGGCGACCTGCTCATCGATATGAGCACGATCTCCCCCCTTGTGACCAAGGAGCTCGCCCGAGAAGCGAGCGAGGCTGGGGTCAGGACGCTGGACGCTCCGATCAGCGGGGGTGAGCCGGGCGCCATCGCCGGGGAGCTGTCGATCATGGTCGGTGGCGACGAGGAGGACTTCGAGCGGGCAAAGCCGCTTTTCGAGGCGATGGGCACTCCCGTGCACGTCGGCGAGGCAGGTTCCGGGCAGATCGTGAAGGCTTGCAACCAGATCATCGTCGGCATCGTCCTGGAGGGCGTGAGCGAGGCGCTGGTGCTGGGCTCGAAGGCAGGCGTCGACCCGGCCAAGATCATCGAGGCCGTGTCGGGCGGTCTAGCCGGCACCAAGGTCATGGACCAGAAGCGCGACAAGTTCCTGGAGCACGACTTCGAGCCCGGCTTCCGCGTCGAGCTGCACCACAAGGACCTCGGTATCGCGTTGGCCACGGCGAGAGAGGTCGGCGTGCCGTTGCCGGTCACCGCCCTTGTCGACCAGATGCTGCAGGAGCTCCAGGTCAAGGGCCGGGGGGAGCTCGACCACTCGGCCGTGCTAAGCGTGATCGAAGACGCAGCAGGGCACGAGATCGGCTCCGAGACCGAGGGACTCTCCTAAGGGCGTGAGCGACGAAGCAGCCAACTCGAACCGCCTCAACCGGATCAAGGTCATGGAGGCGGCCGTCCAGATCATGGAGGACGAGGGCGTCGAATTCGTGTTCGGCATCCCGGGGGCGGCGATCCTCCCCCTGTACCAGGCGCTCAGCAAGTCCGAGAAGATCCGCCACATCATCGTGCGTCACGAAGAAGGCGGAACTCACGCGGCGGATGCGCTCGCCCGGGTGACCGGAGGCGTAGGTGTGGCCATCGGCACCTCGGGCCCGGCGGGCACGAACATGATCACGGGCCTCTACACGGCCTGGGCCGACTCCGTGCCCATCATCTGCATCACCGGGCAGGCCCCAACCCACCTGCTCCACAAGGAGGCCTTCCAGGCCGTCGACATCGTGGAGATCGCCAAGCCGGTCACCAAGTGGTCGGTCCAGGTCAAGGAGACGGCCCAGATCCCGTGGGTCTTCCGCGAGGCCTTTCGGATCGCTCGCTCCGGTCGGCCTGGGCCCGTGCTCATCGACCTCCCGCTCGACGTGACCAAGGACCAGGAGATCGAGTACGAGGCCGCCCTCGATCAGCGCCTGCCGGTGGAGCCTCCCGCGCCCAACCGCAGTGCCATCGGCAAGGCGATGGAGATGCTCCTCGCTGCCGAGCGTCCGATGATCATGCCGGGCGGCGGAGTCATCATCTCCGAAGCGTCGGACGCTCTTCTCGAGCTGGCCGAATACCTGCAGGTGCCCGTAACTCCCACATACATGGCCAAGGGCTCGATCCCCGAGGACCACCCGCTGTATGCGGGAATCGTCGGGATCCAGACGAGCCAGCGTTTCGCCAACCAGCTCTTCCTCGAGAGCGACTTCGTGCTCGCCGTCGGGGCGCGCTTCGCCGAACGGCACACGGGCGACCTCGACGTGTATCGGGGAGAGCGCACATTCGTCCAAATCGACATCGAGCCCGGCCAGATCGGTCGCGTCTTCCGTCCGCACCTGGGCATCGTCTCCGATGCCAAGCTCGCTTTTGAGGCACTCCTGGAAGCGGCTCGGGACATGACCCCGGCCCGTGATCCCGGACCATGGGTGGAACGGCTCTACGAGCTGCGGTCGACCTTGCTGCGAAAGATGGATTTCGATGACGAGCCGATCAAGCCTCAGCGAGTCTTCAAGGAGATGAACGAGCTCTTTGACGGCAACGAGATCATCGTCACCGCCATCGGCCTCTACCAGATCTGGAGCGGCCAGTTCCAGACGACCTACCGGCCGCGCCACTACCTCTGCTGCGGTCAGGCGGGGCCCCTCGGCTGGGAGGTTCCGGCCTGCATCGGAGCCAAGCTCGGCCGTCCCGACAACCTCGTCGTCGGGGTGGTCGGCGACTACTCCTTCGAGTTCCTCATGGAGGAGATCGCGGTCGCCGTCCAGCACCACGTGCCCTATGTCCTCGTGATGCTGAACAACGGGTACATGAGCCTGATCCGTCAGCCGGAGAAGTACCAGTACGACATGAACTTCGGCGTCGACATCGGCTACGAAGGCCCCAACGGTGCGCTGGGAATGGACCATGTAGGCGTCATGGAGGCGATGGGCGCTTTGGGGCGCCGGATCACCAGGCCCGACGAGATCAGGCCGGCCATCGAGTGGGCGATCCAGGCCAGTGACGAGGCGCGAGTGCCCGCCCTTGTGGAGATCATCGTGGAGCGGGAGGTCGACGCCGCCATGGGCAAGTCCATCGACAACATCAACGAGTACGAGCCCATCGAGGAGGGCGAGCGGGAAGGGGTGGTCCTAGCCGACAACATCCCGGAGCGCGACTGAAGGCTCGGGGAGCGCAGCAAGAGGCAGGACCACGAGGAGCGCTCGCGCCGGAACGAGTAACGGGGATGGACTCTCAGTCCCGGAGGACCCAGAACAGCAGGGCGGGTGTGTTCATCAGGTTGCGCCAGCCGGAGACGGCTGCCGAGGTGGCGAGCACCGCATCTCCCGCCCGCATGACGGGGGTGTCGGATCCGATTGTGACCTGGACGAGCCCGGAGGCGACCAGCACCAGTTCCACCCCCTTGTGGGAGATGTCGGGAGCGGCCGACCCTCCCGGCCCCAGCCGCACAACGTAAGCGCGCAGACCAGCGGCGGGGTCGTCGAGCAGGGCCGACTTGGTCGCGTCCGAACCCCGCTGGTGGCGGGCGAGGACGTACGCGCTGGCCGGAGCGCTGGACAGGAGCTCGTCGAGACTTACCCCCAGGCGATCGGACAGCAGGAGCAGGGTGTCCAGCGAGAGCCCGCGGCGCCCGGCTTCGGCCTGCGAGATGGCGCTCGGAGTGAGCCGGGCCATGCGGGCCACGTCGCTCTGGTTCAGGTTGCGTTGCTTCCGCACCCGCTCCAAGCCCCGGCCCAGGCGGCCCAGGGCCCGCTCGTCTTCGAGCTTGATGGCGCCGTCGGAAACCACCAGGCGCAGGAGCCGGCCCTGGACAGAAGCAGGCCGGCCCTCGGCTTTGATCACGCGGACGTGACGGGCACCGACCTCGAGCACGCACTGGGTCACGCTGGTGATCTGGTCGATCAGCGAGCGGCCCAGGTCCTTGCGGGAAGCTCGCCAGTAGGCCAGGGCGCCCAGATCGAACAGGCGCGGGCAGACCCGGCTGAAGAAGGCCACGGCCTTGGCCGGACCCCACCGGCGGGCGAGATCGGCGATCGACTCGACCACCACGCACGAAGGGACCGGTCCCCGAGCGCTCTCCATCAGCGTGGTCTCCAGCACGGCGGCGTTGCCGTAGGGACCCCGGGCGCGGGCGTCGAGGAGCGTGACGCCCGGTGCCAGGCGAGCCCGGAGAGCGGCCTGGTCGGAGCTGGCGCTCACGTAGAAGCAGGGCTCACCGCGCTCGGCTGCTTCCTTGAGAAGGGCGTCCTCGAGCTGGCGGACGACGTCGGGCTCATCGCTCACCCAGACGACGTTGTCCCCCAGGAACAGGCCACCCAGCAGCTCGTCGAGGTCGGCGATCCCACTCCTGACCCGGTCTTTCCCTCCGATCACGCGGTCGCCCCCTTCGGCCCGCTAGTTCAGCAGTGCTTACAAGTGTAGCCATTGTTGGTAGCAATATGGGAGGGTGGCCAGAACGAATTGCGAGACCTCATCCCAGCCGTGACAACCCGAGGAGCGTCCGGATGTGCTTCAAGAACCTGCCCATCGAGTTCGACTCGTCGGGGAGGGCCCACCTGCGTGAAGGGGTCACCAACCCGTATTCGGTGACGACTGGGGGCCCACGCCGGGCCTACGTGCGCCGCCGGGAAGGCCCTGGCGCCCAGATCGCGGCACCACCGCGGCTGAGGGAGTGGTCCATCGACCCCGTCACCCGCGTGGCGGGCGCCCTCGCCGTCCACACTGTGCTCGACTTGGAGAACCGGAAGGTGGTGGAGGCCCACTCGCGGGCCATGCTCTTCCGGGGGTACGAGATCATCCTCCAGGGCCGGGACCCTCGCGACGCGATCGACATCTCGTCGCGGGCCTGCGGCGTGTGCGGCGGAACGCACGCCACGGTGTCGGCGCTGGCCCTCGAGCAGGCATTCGGCGTGGTGCCGCCGCCGATGGGGGTCGAGGTCCGCAACCTCGGCGAGGTGGCCGAGATGTTCTACGACCACCCGCTGCACCTGGGCATCCTCGCCGGGCCCGACTTCTCCACCGCCATCGTGTCGGTGACGAACCCCGAGCTCGTGACGAGAGCGGAGAAGACCCTCGCGCCCAACTCGGACATCCACGGCTACACCACCATCAAAGACATCATGGACGCCATGAACCCCCTCACGGGGAAGATCTACCTGGAGGCCCTGGAGTGGACGCGGGTCGGTCGGATCATGTGCAGCTTGATGTACGGGAAGTTTCCCCACCCCTCGACGCTGGTGCCGGGAGGTGTATCGACCACGATCACCACCTCCACCTTCAACGAGTACTACACGCAGCTGGGCAAGATCGTGGACTTCGCCAAGGTGGTGCCGCGCATCTGGGACGACATCGTCGACTTCTTCCTCGAGGCGAACCCGGCGTACGAGCAGGTGGGCATCCGCCCGACCAACCTCATCCAGACCGGGATCTGGGACGACTCGGAGACCTACGACGCCACGTACGCCAACGTCAACGTCTGGGGCAAGGCGCGCTGGGCCAAACCCGGGGTCATCGTGGGGGGGAAGCTCCTCACCACGCACCTGACCGACATCAACATGGGCATCGAGGAGTTCGTCGAGCACTCGTTCTACGAGGACTGGACCAAGACGGGACAGCCGCGGTTCCGCACCGACCCCCTGGGCAACCCTCTGTCGCCGTACCACATGTGGAACAAGGTCACGATCCCCAAGCCCACGGCCACCAACCTGCGAGAGCGCTACAGCTGGGACACCGCTCCGCGCTGGGATCGACAGAGCATGGAGACGGGCGTCTACGGCCGGATGTGGACGACTGCACTGGCCGCCGACACTCCCGACAACCCGTTCCTCCAATCGACCGGCGACGGGCTGCTCATCACCCTTCCCCGTCATACCCTTCCCGAGACCGAGCTCTTCTGGTCGATCCCGCGGAGCCTCAACGCCTTGGAGCGCAACCGGGGCCGGGCTTACGGGGTGGCCTTCACCGCCGTCATCGGGATGAACTGCCTGCTCAAGGCGTTCGAGTACTGGCGGCGGGGCGAGACCAAGGTTCACACCCCGTTCAAGATCCCTCGCGACGAGCGAGTGGCAGCCGGGTTCTGGGAGGCGAGCCGGGGCTACCTCACGCACCACCTGCACATGGACAAGGGCAAGCTGATCAACTACCAGATCAACACGCCTTCGACGTGGAACGCCGCACCCACGGACCCGTTCGGCACGCCCGGCCCGTACGAGGAGGCGATCATCGACACGCCTCTGCTCGAGTCGGTGGGTGACGACCAGGTCAAGGGGATCGATGTGCTCCGATCCATCCGCAGCTTCGACCCCTGCATGCCGTGCACGACGCACATGGACACCGGCAGAGGCGTCATCGTGCGGGACGTGAACTCCTGCGGGTGCTCGCTCGAATGACTGACATCGGGCAGTCAGCGGCCGCGCCCTGCCGCACTCTCGTCGCCGGCTTCGGCAAGCCGGGCATGCGGGACCTCGACTTCGGTCGACAGCTGGTTCGCTACCTCGAGGAGCTGCACTGGCCCGATGGGGTGGTGGTGGAGGACCTGTCCTACGCCGCGCCGCTCGTTCTCCACCGCCTGCAGGAGCTGCGCCCGGCGAAGGTGGTCCTGATCGGAGCGGTCCCCCGGGGCATCGACCGTCCGGGGGTCGTCCGCCGATACGCCGTGGACCTCGCACCTCCGGCTCCCGAAGTCGTTCACCAGCGGATCGAGGCGTCGTTGAGCGGCATCGTCGACCTCGACCACACCCTCGATGTCGCCCGCCACTGGGGAGAACTGCCGGTCGACACGGTCGTCATCGAAGTCGAGCCGGCCGACTGCTCGTTCGGCCTGGGCTTCAGCGAAGTCCTGCGCACTGCGTTCGACAACATCCTAGCCCTCGTGCGCGACGAGGTCGGCCACGACCCGGGCCAGGCGAGCAGCCACCTCGACGACGAAATGGCGGCGGCCGAGGCCACGACCGCCGAGCCGACGTACGCCGCCGCGTCCGACAGCCGGAGGAGGCCGAGCCGCTCGGTCCTGGTTGATGGGCACGGGTCGAAGAGAGGCGCCGGCGGCCCAAAGGTCAGCGAGCTCGTGGACTACGCCCAGCGGCACGAAGAGGCCCGGCTCCTCGAACGGCAACGGGGCGACGCTCGGTTCGACCAGCTGGCCGAGCACCCGAGCATCGAGGTCGTGGGGCGAGCCCGGCCCTGGGGCATCGGCCTCGAAAGCGGAGGGGACTGGTACGACGTCATCCCGCTCGACTCGGGAGACCTGGCCGTCGTCATCGGTGATGTCCCGGGACGCGGCGTCGGCTCCGTCGCCCTCAAGAGCGACCTGCGCGCCGCGGTAGGGGCGTATGCGGTACTCCACGGCGCTTCTCCCGCATCCCTGGTCGGCTGTCTCGACCGGCTCGTCTCGCGCCACGGCCGTGGCAAGGGCGCGACCGTTCTCTATCTCGTCCTGAGCCCCGATTCCGGTGAAGTTCGCCTCAGCAACGCCGGTCACTGCCCACCATTGGTCGTGAACGCTGGTGGCGGGAGTGATTTCGTCATCGAAGAGGGCCCGAGGTCGGAGCCCCTGGAGATGCAGAACGGCGCCGGCCGACGGGAGGTGACGACGCGACTGGGGGCCGGATCAGCGCTGTTCCTGTTCACCGACGGGCTCGTGAGGAGCGCGGCGCAGCCCATGGCTGAGGGGCTAGAGGTCTTGCGCCAAGCAGCGGCGAGCGGTCCGCCCATGCTCGATGACCTGTGCGAGCACATCCTGCGGGTCTGCTCCCGGAGGCTCAGACGGGACGACGACGTGTGCCTGTTGGGGCTACGCCAGCGGTGACCCCGGCTGTCGGCGGGCTGGTACCAAGTGACTGTTGAAAAGCACGATCTGATGCGCTAAGCAGGCTGAAGTCAACCGAAGGAGCCGGCGCGGCGGATGGATCGATCGGCAGCCTCTTCTCCCCAACCCCACGGTGCGGACGTGGGTGGAGATCGGTGGTCGCGTCCTGAGCGTCGTTCCGAAATGCAGGTGGTCCGTTGGAGAGGCTCGGCGCAACAGCCCGGGCGCGTCTGATGGCGGCTGCAGAGGCGACCGGCTCGTCCTAGGGAGGGGGCCCGATGGCCAAGGCATCGACCGATCGAGCGGCTGGGGAGCGGCGCAGCGCGTGGCGGGCCGGGCGCCGGCCGAAGACGCTGCCAGAGGGGGCGCAGGATCGGGGGCGGGCCGAAACGGTTGACCCCCAACGCCGCGAGGACCCCGAGGTCATCACCGAGGTGGCTCCCGAGGTCTCACCGGAGCGCAGGTACGACCCCGAGGTCATCACCGAGGTGGCTCCCGAGGTCTCGCCCGAGCGCAAGCGCCCCGAGCCCGAGGTCATCACCGAAGTGGCGCCCGAGGTCTCACCGGAGCGCAGGTACGACCCCGAGGTCATCACCGAGGTGGCTCCCGAGGTCTCGCCCGAGCGCAAGCGCCCCGACCCCGAGGTCATCACCGAGGTGGCTCCCGAGGTCTCGCCGGAGCGTAGGGCTCCCATCACGGAGATCGCGCCCGAGGTCTCGCCCGAGCGCAAGCGACCCGACCCCGCCGAGATCATCCCCGAGATCGCGCCCGACTATCCGTCGCGTCCCGACCCCGCCGAGCTGGTGCCGGGCAAGCCCAGCAGGCCGGACCCGGATGAGGTATTGGGTGAGTTGGCTCCCGAGCGCCCGGCGGGCTGACGCGGTCGCCTTTATGAGCCGACCGGAGGACTGAGCACGGTTCCGTGACCGCCGGCACCGCGGTCCGCACGATTACGCCGGAGCACGAGCGCGCCGAACTGCTCGATCTCCTGAAACAGCAAGGCATCCTGCGTCGGACGAGCACGCAGCCCGTCCTCTCGCGTGACGGCTCCTCGGCCCGGTGGATGCTCGATTCCCTCTGCGTCTCGCTCACGCCTCGCGGCGCGGAGCTGGCGTCGCGGTGCCTCCTCCGGCTCCTCGAAAGGTTCGAGGGCACGCAGCTCGCCACCCTCGGGCTGACCGGCGTCCCCCTACTGCAGGGCTGCATCCTGCGCGGCGGGGGCCGGTACATGGGTGTCCTGGTGCGAAAGGAGCGCAAGGTCCACGGATCACTGAAGCTCATCGAAGGCGTCCTCGACCCGTCGGAGCCGGTGGTGGTGGTTGACGACTCGGTCAGCTCCGGCCAGACGATGGAGGAGTGCACCGCCCGTCTGGAGCAGGCGGGTTTCCACGTCGAGGGGGGCGTGTGCCTCGTGCGCTTCGACTACGGGCGGGGAACGACGAAGATGATCCAGCGCGGCTACCGGATGGAGGCCGTCTTCGACATCTACGAGGACTTCCTGCGCCACATGGAGGGTGAGCCTCCATACCCCGCAAATCCCACGAAGGACTTCGGCGAACGGACGCCGTCTTCTCGGCGAGCGCGGGAGGGGTTGCATCCGGCCGAGCTCGCCCGGGACGTCATCACCGAGTACCTGGCCACCACCCAGGTGCTGCGGGCCCCCGCCGCCCTCGACCGCCCTTACGACGGTGCCGGCGGGTGCTGGGTGAGCCTGCGGCGACGGACGGACGTGCACGATCGTCCGGCCCGCAGCGGTTTCTGGCACTTCCCCGACGAGGAGCGCTCCACGGTGGCGGAGGACGTCGTGCTGGCCTCCGTGCGAGCGGCGGGGGAGCTGGCCCGCACTCAGACCGACCCGGCGCGCACCCTCGGGGAATGCGCGGTGGCCGTGACCTTCTTCTCGGCACTCGAGGATTGCACGGTGGGGGAGCTCGACAACGACCGGTACGGAATCGTCGTCCGCAGCCGCGAGCGCCCTCCGTGGATGGGCGGGGCTCTGCCGAGGATGCCCGGCATCGCCAACGAGTGGGAGCAGTTCTTCCACGCGTGGCGCCGCAACGCCCGCCTCCACCCCCTCGAGCCGTACACGCTGTTCCGGCATGACGTCGAGAAGGTGGTCGAGCCAGGGGCGACCTGGCAGCCCACGGGCACGCCCCTCTCGTCCGGCCCGCCATGGACGGCGGACCCCGCCCACGTGGCCCCCCTGGCGAGCCAGGCCCGCAGGTGGGTGCTCGCCGAGCTGCGCGGGACCCCCGGTCGCGCCCGGCGCGAGCAGGCTCTGGCCGCCGGCCCGCCTCACCCGCTGGACCTGGCCTTTGTCACCGTGTACGCCAATGGGCGCCTGTGCGGCTGCGTGGGTGGACCAGCGGGCGGCGTGGACGGGGCGCTGCGCTCCTACGCCGTCGCCGCCGCGCGCGACACCCGCTTCACGCCGGCGCAGGAGGGAGACGAGATCGCGGTGAGCGTCTCCCTGCTCTCCAACCGCCACGAGATGGGGGCGGCGCCGCCCGACTGGGCGATCGGTCCCACCCGCGCCGCCGAGCAGGTGCTGGAGGTCAGTCAGGGGGACCGGAAGGGGTTGCTGCTGCCCTTCGTGGCGGTCATGAACAACCTCACGCCCCTCGAGTACGCCTACGAGGTGATCGACAAGGCGGGCATTACCCGCCCGCCTTACTACTGGACCCGCTACGACTGCACGACCTGGCTCGCCTCCGGGCAGGGCGTCCGCCGGCTGAGGAATGCCCTTCCCGAGGGGGCGGCGGCGCCCGCGGTCGAGGCCGAGCTGGAGCGGTTGCGGCGGCTGTTCGTCGGCTACACGCGGCGCCACCACGTGGTCCGCGGCGATCCGGTGGCGCGCTACGAGGTGTTCGCCGACCGCCTGCGTACCGGCCTGGTTCCCGCCCGCCTGGCCTACGGGGCATGGGTGAAGGCCAGGGCCGGGCTTCGGAGGGAGGCCGGCGACGACGTGCGTCGCCTCGACCGGGCCCGCCAGAGGGACGGTTGGATCCGGCTCGACGACCACCCCCCGACCGTCTCCGAGCTGGCCTTCCTGCTGCTGGCCCGGCTCGAGCTCGGTAAGCGTGACGCGACGAGCGCCCAGATCGCCTCCCAGCTGTGGGGGCAGGTCGACCACCACGGTCGCCTCGCCACGCACCGCGACCCCGCTGCGGCCGACCCCGCCTACCAGGACTACGCGCCGGGCCACGTGCTGCTCGCCCTGGCCTGGGCGGCAGAGCGTGGGGTCTGCGAAGTCCGCCCCGAGGTGCTGGCCCGAGCCCTCCGCTACTACCGCAGGCGTTTCCGCCAGGGCCACCAGTGGGGTGCGGCTACCTGGCTCATGCTGGCTTTCACCGCTTGGGGGCGGGTGGGCGAAGACCCAGCTCTCACCTCCTTCGCCTACGAAGTGGCCGACTGGGCCCTGCCCTTCCAGTCACAGAAGACCGGGGGAATTCTCAACGACCACCAGCCCGACGCGCCCGGCGCGACCACCGCCGTGTACCTCGAAGGGCTGGCCGAGGTCTGGGCCGCGGCCCAGCGGGAGGGCGACCGCCGACGCCAGCAGCGCTACCGGTCGGCCTGTGAGCGAGCCGTGCTGTTCCTCGACGAGCTCGTGTACCAGCGGCGCGACACCGTGGTCCTGCCCAACCCGTCGTGGGCGATCGGGGGCCTCCGCACTTCGCGCACCACCAGTCAGGTGCGCATCGACCACGTCCATCACGGGCTGTCGGCCGTGCTCTCAATGCGCGCCGCGATCAAGGAGGGCTGAAAGCATGGCGGACAAGCCGGTCGCCTTGGTCAGCATGCCGACGATGGCGGCCTACGTGCCCTCGTTCCAGCTCGCCCTCCTCCAACCGACCTTGGAGCGGGCCGGGATCGAGGTGGACCCTCTCTCGCTGTTCGTCCACTTCGGCCGGCAGACCGGCTGGGAGATCAACGACGTGCTGGCCACCGTCTTCCCCTGCATGGCCGGAGAGTGGATCTGGGTGAAAGCGGCCTTCGGCGACTTCGCCGACGACGCGCCCTACCTCGATCGCTACGCGTCGAGTTTCGAGCAGATCTGCCGGGCCGCGGGCTGCACGCTGGAAGACATTCGACGGGTCCGAGACCATCACGCCCCCGCCTTTGTCGATTGGGCGGTCCGGGAGATCGACTGGGCCGCGTACGGGCTGGTCGGGTTTACGGTCGTGTTCCAGCAGATGGTGGCCTCCCTGGCCCTGGCCAAGGCCATCAAGCGCGCCCACCCCCAGCTTCCGATCATCTTCGGTGGGGCCACGTTCGAGGACGACATCGCCTCGGAGATCCTGCGGCGCAACCCCGAGGTCGACTACGTGCACTGTGGCGACGCCGACGCGACCCTGCCTGAGGTCGTCCGGCGGGTGCGTGGCGGCCAGTCCATGCGAGGCCTCCCGGGCGTGATGTGGCGGGATGGCGGAAGCATCGCCTACGCAGGCCGGGCTCCCAACCTGGAGGATCTCAACCAGACTCCCGTTCCCGACTTCGACGAGTACTTCCACACCCGCGTAGAGACCGGGTATGACGACGACCACAGGGACCCGGTCATGCTGCCGATCGAGACGGCGCGCGGGTGCTGGTACGGCATGAAGCACCACTGCACGTTCTGCGGGCTGAACCGGGCGGGCATGGACTACCGGCGCAAGCACCCCGATCAGGTACTGGACATGTTGAAGGTGCTGTCCAGGAGGTACGGAACCCGCTGGTTCAACGCCATCGACAACATCCTGGCGCCGGCCTACATCACCAGGCTGTTCGGACGCCTGGCTGAGGCCCACAGCGACCTCCGCATCCATTACGAGATCCGGCCGACGCTGGGCCGCACCCAGCTTGGAGCGCTGCGCCAAGGCGGACTGGTGTCGGTTCAGCCGGGGGTCGAGAGCTTCAGCACCAACGTGCTGACCCTCATGAAGAAGTTCACGACCGGGATCAAGAACGTGGAACTCCTCAAGTGGACCAGCTACTACGGCATCGACAACCTGTACAACATCCTCTACGGCTTCCCGGGCGAAACGGCCGACGACTACCGCCAGCAGGCCGAGGTCATCCGACTGATCACCCACCTGCAGCCGCCCTACGCCATGTGTCAGGCCCGTCCCGACCGGGGGTCACCCATGTTCGAGCGGCCGGACGAGCACTCGATCGCCACTCTCCGGCCGGCAGCCTGTTACCGGAACATCTTTCCCCCCGAGTACGACCTCGAGCGGGTCTCGTACTTCTTCGAGCACGAGATCACGGAAGCGCTCCCGGAGGACGGGTACCTCGAGTGCCTCAAGCTGGTGGCGGACTGGAAGCGGCAGTGGAAGCGCTCACCTCGACCGTCCCTGCGCTACGTGAAGACCTGGGACTCGGTCACGATTCACGATCAGCGCAACGGAGCACCCAGGCGCTACCGGTTCGACGACGATCGGGCCGCTCTCTACGAGCTGTGCGCGGACGCCAAGGGGATGGAGGAGATCCTTCCCCACTTCGACACCGAGCCGGGCTGGGCGGAGCAGGCTCTGAGCGAGTTCGTGGACCGTCAGTTGATGATCTTCCTCGACGACAAGTACCTGTCTCTCGCCCTGCCCGACAACCCCTACCACTGAGCTCACCCGTTCACCGGTGACTTCCGGGCTACTCCACCGTCCTCCTCTACGGACAGATGCGGAGGGAGTCCGGAGGTGTCAGCTGGCGAGAGGTCGGAGGCAGTCGTCCAGGTCTTCGACGGCGACGTCGTGGTGGCGACGTTCCCGATCGCCGGGCTGGCTCGTCCCGACCTCTGCGTCGTCGACGCCCTGGCCCGGCTTCAGCTGGCGGCCGTGCGCTGCGGCTGCTCCATCCGGTTACGAGATGCCAGCGAGGAGCTGTGCGGGCTGCTCGAGCTGGTCGGACTGGCCGATGTGATCCCGGGCGCGCCCGGCCTAAGCCTCGAGGCGGGCGGGGAGACCGAAGGCAGTGAAGAGCTCGGGGTACAGGAAGTTGTGCCACCCCGAGATGCGCCCGCGTGAGACCTCGATCACCTGGAGGGCAAAGGGCTCATGGACACCGGGGCCGGCCACCCGATAGCTCCCGAACGCCGCACATCCGTTGGCGGCGGTCGCCAGGAGGCGGGAGCCGCGGCACCCGGCGCCCTGGCCCAGCAGCCACCGGCTGACCTCGTGGGGTCCGCGTAGCCACAGGGGGTAGGGCGGCATCGAGAAGGTGGCGTCCTCGTGGATGAGCGCCACCAGCGCCGTGATGTCGTACCGCTCGAAGGCGTCCACGTAGCGGGCCAGGAGCTCCTGCTGATCGGCGTCGATCTGAGCTGAGAAGCCCTCGACGTCGGTGGCGCGGAGCGTGGCGCGGGCCCGCTGGAGGGCGCTGTTGACGGACACGACGGTCGTGTCGAGCAGCTCCGCCACCTCGCTGGCTTGCCAGCGAAGTACCTCTCGCAGGATGAGGACGGCCCGCTGGCGCGGCGGCAGATGCTGCAGGGCGGCCACGAAGGCCAAGCGGATCGTGTCGCGGGCGGCAGCCAGCTCAGCCGGGTCGCCGTCGGCCGGGAGCACGTCGGAGTCGCGCACGGGCTGGACCCACGTGTTCTCCGGCAGGCCGGGGCTCAGGAAGGAGTCGGCCGTTGACGACGGGCTGAGGTCCATCGGTCGGGCTCGGCGCTGAGGGCCTTGCAGCATGTCGAGGCAGACGTTGGTGGCGATGCGGTACAGCCACGACCGCAGCGTCGAACGGCCCTCGAAGGCGTCGATGCTCCGCCAGGCCCGGACCATCGTCTCCTGCACGGCGTCCTCGGCCTCGAAGCCCGAGCCGAGCATCCGGTAGCAGAACCCCGTCAGTTCCCGGCGATGGGTCTCGAGCTCGTCCTCGATGCCACCCGAATGGGGACGGGCTTCATCGGTGATGGTGTCTGGTCGAAGGGCCACGGCCCCCATCGTAGAGGCGCCGGCGACGAAATGGGGGCCGAATCCCGCCGAGAGAGGGATGCCTTACAGCCGGTGGGACGAGGCGTCCGTGTGGGCCAGGTGCTCGGCCGGGATCACGCCGAGGCGGCCGGCCTGGTAGTCCTCGAAGGCCTGGATGAGCTCGGCCCGGGTGTTCATGACGAACGGGCCGTAGTGGGCGACGGGCTCGCCGATGGACTCCCCGCCGAGAACGTAGAGCTCGAGGTTCGGGGTGTTGCTGTCCTGAGAGGCGTCGGCGGCGACGGTCAGGGTGTCCCCGGCGCCGAACAGGGCGAGCTGACCGGACCGGAACCCGTGACGTTCGGCGCCGACCGTCCCCCGGCCCGCCAAGGCGTAGACCATGGCGTTGAACCGGCGGGGCCAGGGCAGGGTCAGCGATGCCCCCGGGCTGACGGTGGCGTGGAGGAGGGTGACCGGTGTGTGCGTCACCCCTGGGGCCACGTGCCCGTCGACCGAGCCGGCGATGACCCGCAGGAGGGCTCCACCGTCGGGTGACGACAGGAGCGAAGCCTGGTCGGCCCGGATGTCCTGGTAGCGGGCCGGGCTCCACTTCTTGGCCGCCGGGAGGTTGACCCACAGCTGGACGCCGTGGAACAGGCCGCCCGAAACGACGAGCTCCTCGGGAGGCATCTCGTTGTGGAGGATGCCGGCGCCCGCCGTCATCCACTGAGTGTCTCCGTTGGTGATCCGGCCGCCACCGCCGTTGGAGTCCAGGTGGTCGAAGGTGCCGTCGATGATGTAGGTGACGGTTTCGAACCCCCGGTGGGGATGCCAGGGAGCGCCCTTGGCTTCGCCCGGCCCGTACTCGACCTCACCCATCTGGTCCATGTGGATGAAGGGGTCGAGGTCACGCAGATCGAGACCCGCGAACGCTCGACGAACAGGGAAGCCCTCGCCCTCGTAGGCCGCCGGAGCGGTCGTGATGGACCTCACCGGGCGGTCGATAGAAGAACCGGGCACCAGGGAAGGAAGTCGGGGGAGAGTGAGTGTGTCGGCGGTGATCGCGGGCATCCCGGCCTCCTGGGGCTCGAGCGGAAAGATCTTACGCCTCCAAGAACGTAGTTGATACATCAACTATTCCGGGTAAGCTCGGTCCGTGGCTTCCAACCCGCAATGGCTCTCGGAGGACGAATCCCGGGTCTGGCGCAGCTACCTGCGGATGCACGACCTGCTCCGCGCCCGGCTGGCCCGGGAGCTGGATCGCGACGCCGGCCTGTCCGACACTGACTACGGGGTGCTCGTCCATCTGTCTGAGGCACCCGACCACCGTCTCCGCATGCACGAGCTGGTCGCCCGCCTGCTCTGGGAGAAGAGTCGCCTCTCCCACCACGTCACCCGCATGCAGCAGCGGGGCCTGGTGGTTCGGGAGGACTGCGCCTCCGACGGCCGGGGCTCGTTCGTAGCGCTCACGCCGGCCGGCGCCCAGGCGATCGAGAGGGCCGCCCCCGATCACGTGGCCGCCGTCCGCCGTCATCTCTTCGACCTGCTCTCGCCGGCCGAGATCGGGGTCCTCTCCGACATCACCGACAGGGTGGTCGGTCACTTGTCGACCGCGGAAGCCGACTGACGCTCGGCCTACAGTCCGCCCGTGGCCGACACTCCAGCGTCCAGGCCCGGAGGCGCGGTTGAACTGGAACCGGCGATGGCTGGTTGCCGCCGCGCCCACCGGCGGACGCGGGCCGCACGTGCGCCCGTGGCTCCCGTCGGCAAGACTCGGAGAAGAACTCTGGCTGGGGACATCCTCGGCCGGCTCTCCCTTTGGTGAACCATGCCCGCTGACCTGCGGAGAATTCCAGGTGTTGTTGACAAGCGGCGGCGCCCATCGCGTCCCCGGCAGCGGGAGGTCATCGCTCCCTGGCAGCCGGGCCCGCCTCGTCCGCCGCGCTCGCCGCGCTCGCCGTTCGTCTGGGAGCTGCTGGCTGCCCTCCGGCCTCGGCGGAAGGTCGTCGCCCCCCGAGGACCTTTCCCCTGGACCGTCGCCGCCCTGACCGTCGGCTACATCGCCCTCGGGCTGTTCGTGGTCAACGCGTTCTGGTCGGCGACCAGGGTGCACGTGAGAGCAGACGCCATCGAGGACGACGCCGCCCTCACTTCGGGGGCACTGGCCGAGCGAACGGTCCGGTTCAGCGTCGATCCCGGCGAACGGGTGGACCGGGCCGAGCTCCTCCTCGATGGCAAGCCCGCCTCCACCAAGACCTATGACATCGAGGGGACCGAGGTCGTCTGGAAGCCGGGGAAGCTGCCGGAGGGCAAGCACGAGGTGGAGCTGTCCGTCCCCCGGCCCATGCTGGGGCGCTCGACGTTCAGCTGGGGTTTCCGCGTGGACGACACGCCGCCCCGGATGGACGTTCCCGGCCTCCTCCCTCCGTCGGACCTGTGCAAGCCGGTCACCATCCAGGGGAAGGTCGAGCGGGGAGCCACGCTCACGCTCGACGACAAGCCCCTCGCCCACAAGAACGGCGCCTTCACCCTCCGCTACGACCGGGCCCCGACCGTCCCCCTGCGCCTGGCCGCTACCGACCGCGCTGGAAACAGGTCGCAGATGGAGGTGATCTCGCCCGTGCGGTATCCCGGGGGGCAGGGCGTCCACATGACGGCCGTGTCCTGGGCTTACGAACCCCTCCGCAGGGATGTCCTCGCCCTCATTGACGCCGGTCTCGTGTCCGCCGTCGAGCTCGACCTCAAGGACGAGTCCGGGGTCGTCGGGTACGACTCCAAGGTTCCCCTTGCGTTGCAGATCGGCGCCGTCCAGCCCGAGTACTCGATCAAGCAGACGGTGTCGGACCTGAAGCGGCGGGGGGTGAGGGTCATCGGGCGGATCGTCGCCTTCCGCGACCAGCCCCTGGTCGAGTGGGCGTGGAAGAACGGGAAGCGCGACTGGGTCGTGCAGAGCGCCGACGGGGCGATGCTCGGCACCTACGGCGGATTCTCGAACCCAGCCCATCCCGAGGTGCACAGGTACAACCTGGAAATCGCCCTCGAGGCAACGGCGGCGGGCGTCGACGACATCCTGTGGGACTACGTGCGCCGGCCCGAAGGCGATCCCGAGACCATGGTGTTCCCCGGTATCCAGGGCTCGGTGTCCGATGCGACCGTGCAGTTCCTGGCGACGTCGCGGGCCGCCCTCAACGAGCGCTGCGCCTTCCAGGGCGTCTCGGTGTTCGGCATCGCCGCCGATCGTCCCGATGCCGTGGGCCAGGACGTGCCCCGCATCGCCCGCAACGTCGACTACATCGCGCCCATGCTCTACCCGTCGCACTGGGTTCCGGGGGAGTACCGGGTGAAGAACCCCAACCAGCAGCCCTACGACATCATCAAGGCGACCCTGGCCGACTTCCAGGCCAAGGTGGCGGGAACGGGGGCCCACCTGGTTCCCTGGCTCCAGGACTTCAGCCTGGGGGTCACCTATGGGCCCGCCGAGGTACGGGCCCAGATCGACGCCGCGGCGTCTCTGGGTGTGCGGGACTGGCTGCTATGGAACGCGGGCGTCCAGTACACGGCCGCCGCCCTTGACCCCTCCCTCGTAGGGCTGCGCCGATGATCGGACGGGGTCAGGCGCCGAGCGGGGCATAGTCAGAGCTTGCCGGTCCGGCGGGCGGCCGTTCCCCAGGCGGCCAGAAGGAGCACGGCCAGGGCGAGCCACGGCTCCCGGCCGAGAGCGTCGCTACCGCCGTAGCTCAGGACCCGGCTGGAGGAGAGGCGGCGGGAGGCTCTCGGTGCGCCGCTGGCGCCGGCCGGCGCGGCCTCGGGCCCGGTCTGGAGGGTGAACAGCGTGGATCGGAGGTCCAGGGCGGACGCGAAGCGGTGACCGTCGACCACGTGCGGTCCCGCGTCGCCGTCCACGGTGACCTCCATCGCCCGACCCGACGGCCCGGCTCGGGACACACGGACCCCCGACGGCGTGCCTCCGTAACCCACCCGGCGGGCGAGGTCGGCCAGGCTGAGCCGCACGTCCCACGGCATGGCGTCGGTTGTGGGATAGGGAGCGGCCGGCAGGTAGGGGACGTCGGCCTGTCCCATGCCGAAGCCCTCCTCGGGCGTGGCCGAGACCCCACCGCCGTTGGCCGAGTACACCGCTTCGGCCAGCGCTCCGTCGTACAGGAGGACCTGCCCCCGCGTGTCGGCCACCGCCCGGTTCATGGCCGAGTACTCGACCGTCTCTCCGAGGTACACCTGGCACTGCTGGGTGTTGCAGATCCCACCCTCCCCGGCCATGGCCCGCAGGGCGTAGGTGCGGGCTACCACGGCCTGGGCCTGGAGGGAAGCCGCAGGCCAGCCCGGGTCGAGCACCTCTCCCATGCCGCGCAGGTACTGCTCGACGTCCAGCTGATTGATGAGCTGGAGGCCGCCTCCTGCGGCCGTGACCTCGATCGTCCCCCGGTACCGGCGGCCCTGGGCGGGAATGGCGACTGAGGACCCTTCGCGTGGTACGGCCAGGAGCGGTCCCTCCGAGGTGGGCTCCGACGGCTCTTCCGGTGCCGGGGGCGCGGCGGTGACCGGCGGCGTGGGCGGCACGGTCGTCGGGCTGGGCAGGGGTATGAGGCCGAGCAGCGAGGGAACCGTGGATGGCGGCGAGGGGGCCGGCGCTTCGGAAGGCGGTGCCGGTTCGGGTTCGGGGGTAGGGGCGGCGGACGCGCCGTCGAGGGGTGCGGCCCGGTAGCCGCCCTCGCGGTAGGAGACCCCGACGCTGCCCCCGGGGCTGACGGTCACGGGAAATCCGGGGGCGTCGCCCGAGCCGTGCACTTCCCCGCCCGAGGGAAAGCTGACGACGATGGAGGACGGCGCGGCCTCGAGGCTCACCCGGACCGTTCCACCCTGGCGTCCCAAGGATGTGCCCGGGTAGAACGTGCCGAGGATCTCGAAGACGTCGGCCCCGGCCACGCCCATGGCGTAGGCGCCGTCCTGGGCCAGACCCACGCCGTGGCCCCAGCCGCGGCCCTGGATGACGACCTCCTCCTGCGGTTCCTGGGCCGACGCCACCGGCGCCGGCAGCAGGGCCGTGAGGGAGAAGAGAAGGAGGAACCTCACCGGCAGGTCGCGGTAGCTCCGCCTGCGGACGAGCGGCGCCGCGTGACGAAGCCGGCGTAGGCGAGGACGGTGAGGGAGATGACGGCGATGCGCAGGCCCGTCCGGATGGGTGGCGTCGTCCCCGCGGCGTGGATCGGTTCCACGATGTAGTGGGAGACGAAGCCGCCGTCGTAGGGGGCGTCGCCGGCCAGCCGGCGTAGGCCCTTTTCCACTCCCGTCAGCGGGCATTCCATCCCCGTGATGGCCAGGGCCGCGCTCACCGCCAGCGAGGGCAGGTGCAGGCGCAGCAGCCTCGGCCACTTCCACGCGGCGAATCCTCCGGCCAGCACGAACACGATGTAGGCCAGATGGAGGGCGACGGCGAAGGCGGCAGCCAGGCGGTACCCCACAGCGATCACCAGGATACGGCCCGGCTCAGAGGGCGGGGTCGGGACAGGTGGGCGGAGGCGGCCCGCCCGGTCCGGGTGGTGGGTCGGGCCGGGGATAGGGCTCCACGAACCCGGATCCCGGGTCGTTGGTGGTCAGGTAGCGCACGATCCCCCGGGCCATGGCTTCGCCCTCCAGCCGCTGCACGTCGGCCCGGGCCACGAGCTCGGCCTCAGTAGGGTTCGAGATGAAGGCGAACTCGACCAGGGCGCTGACAACGGGCGCCGGCTGTCGGAGGACGGCGTAGTAGTCGCCGCGGCGCCCGGGGCGGTATTTGACCCCTGCATCGCGGTCTGCCACCCATGCGACTTGGAACCCGCTCAGTGCCTTCACCACCTCCTCGTAGATCAGGCCGGCGAGCCGCTTGGAGTCGGCTGACCCGATCTGGTAGTAGGTCTCCGAGCCCGGTCGCGGCCACGCTTCGTCGGGCTCGGCGTTGTGATGCACGGACACGAAGGCCCGGGCGGTGACGGCCTTGGCGATGTCGGCCCGCAGGGAGAGCTCGACGTCGTAGTCGGCCGTGCGGGTGAGCAGCACCGAGACCCCGGCGGCCTCGAGCGCGGCCTTGGCGTACGTCGCCACAGCCTGGTTGACGCCCTTCTCGACGAGGCCGGACGGCGACATGGCCCCGGGATCGGTGCCGCCGTGCCCCGGGTCGATCACGATGGCGGACGACGGAACGAAGGTCCCCCCGGCGACGACCGCAGTACGGCCGCAGGGGGTGGTCACCGTCCAGTTGCCGCTCTCCCGGGAGACGACGGGAACCACCACCCCCGATGGCGTGATCAGGGCACCGGGACCCTGGGGAACGGGCGTGAGGGGCGGTCTCGGTGCCGTCGCCGGCGTTGGCCCCGCCGTGGACGTCGGTCCTCGACCGGAACCCCGGCTCAAGGCTGCGTCTCCGCTCCCAGCACCGGTGCCGCAGGCCGACGCCAGGACCAGGCTGACCAGAAAGGTGACAACCGTTCTCCCCACTCCGGGCCGTCTCACGGCCGGATCCCGTACCCGGCCAGCACGGAGGCGGCGTCGGGGAAGACGGCCGACGCCGCAGTCACGAAGTCGGCGGCCCGAGCGATGCGGTAGGCGTTCTGGGCGGCGAAGATGCGGAGGGCGCAGTCGACCAGGTCCGGCTCTCCCAGAGCAGCCAGGGCCTGCGCGCCCTGAACGTAGGCGCCCACGTAGAAGTCGTCGCGCTGGTCCCAGAACGTCATGGGAGCCGTCGTGCGGCCCCGGGCCCCGGCGGGGATGGGTCGGGCGCGGTAGTCCTCCACCGTCCCTTCGTAGCGGGCCTCCACCCAGGTGGTGAGGGCCTCGTCCAGCCACGGGTCGCGGGCCTGGTTGTTGCCCACCAGGCTGTAGAACCACTGATGGCCGACCTCGTGGGTGAGGATGTCGGTGGCCGTTCCCGGGCCGTGGAGGATGTGGCCGGGGTACTCGACGCCCGTACTGATCCCGGGAGTGACGGACACGGCGAAGGCCGGCCACGGATAGGGACCGAACCGCCGGCTGCTGGCCTCGAGGACGGCGATAGCGCGGTCGAGATAGGGCTGCGGTGACTCCCCAACGGCGGCATCCACTCCCACCGTGACCTGGACGGGGTCGGGAGCGTTGGCGGTACCGGTCACGGTAGTGAACCGACCGACGGCCACCGAGACGTCGCGCATGGCGGTGGCCGTCCAGTGACCCGGCCCGTCGGGGGTGCCGGTGGCGATCACGCCGAAACCGGGCGGGCTGCTCACGGTGATGTCGAAGTCGGCGGTTGGAGCGGTGGAGGCCTCGGCGAAGCGGGTGGTTGGAGGCTCCGTGACCCAACCGGTTCCCGGCTCCCACTCGAGGAGCGGGACGAACGAGCCCATGCGGATGGACTCACGTTCGGACGAGAGCCGGTCCCGGGCGTTGAATGGCAGCTGCAGTCGCCAGGGCAGCCTGACCTGGACCGTCTGGCCGGCCCGCAGCGCCGCCGCAGGGCGCACGACGAACACCGTCGGCTCCTCGAGCGATGACTCGGCGGGCCGCCCGTCGACCTCGGCCGGACCCGCTTCCATGCGGGCCCCGAACCCCTGCTGGCGGGGACCGTTGGGCCACAGGCGGAAGACGAGCCGGTCCGTGTCCAGGTCGGGGGTGAAGCGCACGTCGACCGTGCCCTGCACCAAGCCGGTCGGCGGCTGGACGTCCATGTTCAGGACGTACCGGGGCCGGGCGGGATCGGACGGCCGCCGTTCCGGCACGCTCGGGCACGAGGGGCGCGTGGCGGCCGGCAACGACGTGGAGGCGGGCGCCGGTTCCGCGCCCGCGGTCGTCGTGGCTTGGGACGGGGCGGCGGGTCCGCCCTTGCCCAGCTCCGCCCGGTCCCCCGAGCTACAGGCGGCCAGAACGGCAGCCATGACCAGCGCCCAACGTCGCGACACGCCCCATGGTCGCAGTCGCCCGGGCGGAAGGGGGCTCAGGCGCGGCGAATGACGGTGACTCCGTCGCGTATCGTGAGCATCACCGACACGACCCGAGGGTCGTGTCTGACCCGCTCGTTGAAGGCGCGGATGCCCACGGTGTCGTCGGTCTGGTTCCCTGGGTCGAGGACGGCTCCGCTCCAGAGCACGTTGTCGGCCACGATCAGCCCCCGATCCGCCAGCTTGGGCAGGACAGCCTCGTAGTAGTTCGAGTAGTTGACCTTGTCGGCGTCGATGAAGACGAGGTCGAAGGGGCCGTCAAGGGTCGCCACCGTCTCGAGCGCGGGCCCCAACCGGACCTCGACCTGTCCGGCGTAGGGACTGGCCTCGATGTGGCGCCGGGCCATGGCCGCGTGCTCCTCGTTGATCTCGCAGGTGACGATCCGGCCGTCGGGAGGGAGGGCGGCGGCCATGGCGAGAGCCGAATAGCCGGTGAAGGTACCGATCTCCAGAACGTTCCGAGCCCCGCTCAGCCAGACCAGCAGCTCCAGGAACCGACCCTCGGCCGACCCCACGAGCATCCCGTGACTCTCGGAGAAGGCCCTGGTCTCGGCGGCCAGGGCGGCGAGCATGTCGGGCTCGGGGCTGGTGTGCTCCTCGGCGTACCGGTCGATCTCGGGGGTGACGATCACGGGCCCATCGTGTCAGGCTTGGACCTGTGGCGGCGTCGGTCGAGCGTTGCGAGGGACCGGTGCCCTCTCGCGCCGACCTCGAAGGGACCATGCGGGCCGAGGGCCTCGACCCTCACGGGTGGGGCAACGGGCCTGGCGACCGGTACGGCTGGCACGCCCACGGCTACCACAAGGTGCTGTACTGCGTCTCCGGCGGGATCGTGTTCCACACCCGCACCGACGGCGACATCGAGCTGAGCCCGGGCGACAGGCTGGACATCCAACCCGGCACCGACCATTCGGCCACCGTGGGCAGTGCCGGGGTCGAGTGCCTGGAGGCACCCCGGAGCTAGGGCTCCTCTGTTATGGCCGTCTTTACAAACGGCCTTCCAGTGAGGCCAGCCTCGGACCGCCGAGAGCGACTCGTCGTCGAGTGACGTAGCTTTCGCGCGCCGGACGTGGGTCCGAGGCTGTCCTCGCGGGGGTGGTCGCCATGGCGAGCGTGACAAATGTGAACGACC
>JBHENM010000194.1:0-7164 GCA_046262035.1 Acidimicrobiales bacterium
GCAGATGATGTCGTCCCCGCCCAGGCCGTGGATCTCGTCGTTGCCGCCGCCGCCGTCGATCACGTCGGGACCGGGTGTTCCGAAGATCCGCTCACCGACGGCCGTGCCCCTGATGGTGACCGTACGGCCCCCACAGGTGCCGGGAGCGCCCGTAGTGGTCGAAGTGGTGCTCGGCGGCGGAGCCGTCGTGCTGGTCGTCGTCGGCGGTCTCGTCGTCGTGGTGGTCGACGGAGGCGGAGCCGTGGTGGTGGTGGTCGTCGGAGGCGGAGCCGTGGTGGTGGTGGTCGTCGGAGGCGGTGCCGTGGTGGTGGTCGTGGTAGTCGTGCTGACGAGTTCCACCTTGAGGACGCGGTTGCTAGGGGAGGCATCGACGATGAGGAGGTTGCCGACGTTGTCGATGGTGACGGCGACCGGGCCTCGGAAGGCGGCGTTTAGGGCGGGACCGCCGTACGGGCCCTCGCCAGCAGTGCCGTTGCCGGCCACGGTGCTGATGATGCCGCTGGCACGGTCCACCCGGCGGACCCGGTGGTCGACCAGATCAGCGATGTAAAGGTTGCCGGCGGAGTCCGTATCCACCCCAATGGGGTAGTTGAGGCGGGCCGCGGTCGCAGGGCCGCCGTCGCCGGTGAACCCGGGGGTGCCGGTGCCGGCGATGGTGACGATCGTCCCCGGCGCCACCGTCACCCCGTAGGCGGTGACGGAGCTTCCCGTGAGGTTGACGTAACGGACCTTGCGGTTGTCGGGCTCGGCGATGATGACGTTGCCGAGGCTGTCCACGGCCACGTCGATGGGGATGAGGGCGGCTGCGGTGGCGGGCCCTCCGTCGCCGGTGGCACCGGAGGCGCCGTTGCCGGCCACGGTGGTGATGGTGCCGGTGGCCCGGTCGACCCGACGGATTCGGAAGTTGGCCTGGTCGGCGATGAACAGGTTGCCGGCTGGGTCGACGTCGATGCCGCCAGGGGTGTTGAGCTGGGCCGACGTGGCGGGTTGGTTGTCGCCGTTGAAGCCAGGCGCGCCGGTTCCGGCCACAGTGCGGATGGTTCCGGGCTGCACTGTCACCCCGTAGACGGTGACGGGGTTAGCCGTGAAGTTGACGTAGCGGATGCGCATGTTGTTGGTGTCGGAGATCAGCAGGTTGCCGAGCTGGTCGACGGCCACCGAACTGGGCCCGTCGAGCTGCGCGGCGGTGGGGGGCCCGCCGTCGCCGGTGAAGCCGGGGGTGCCGGTGCCGACGACGGTGGTGATGGTCCCGTCGGGCGCCACCCGCCGGATGCGGTGGTTCTGGGTGTCGGCGATGTAGACGTTGCCGGCGGCGTCGGACACGGCGTCGCCCGGCCCGTTGATCTGGGCCGCGGTGGCCGGGCCCCCGTCGCCGCTGAAGCCCCCGGGGCCGGTGCCGGCGAAAACAGTGATGTCGCCCACCGCGGCCGTGGCCGGAGGGTTGGCCACGATTGTGACCACAGCCGCCACCAGGACGGCCGCCATGGCCGCGCGCGTCCGAACCAGCGATCGAACCCCCGTCATCGTCCCAGCCTCATGCCCGCTCCAATTCAGCGCGACCTCTCAGTGCGCGCATGCATCGACACCCGAAACACTGTCAGTCTTGCACTCTAGGTGCTCATGCGCATCTGCAGGGCGCGACCTCGCTGTGACGTTCAGACGATGGTCAGTGCAAACGCTGAAGTGAAATCCTCTGTCGTCGGCCTGAGCCAGCAGAGGTACCGGACGCCCGACGTGGTGTTGGTGGGAATGGCCCGGGCCACGGGAGCGATCGCGCCGCTGGCGTCCGAGTTGACCACGCCCCCCAAGGCGACGCCTCCGTGGTGGCAGTCGGTGCGCTTGTTGGCCAAGCGCAGGCGGTAGGCGCTGTTGGGGGTGCCCACGGCCGTAGCCCCGATCATGATCGTCTGGCCCGGCTCAGCCGTGGTGGCGCTCGCGTCGGTTCTGCCCCTTTGCACGACGCACGCCTCGGCCAGGCCGATGAAGCCCAGGACTCCTGCTAGAGCGGCTGCCGGAGCGACAACAAGGATCCGGCGGCGGCGGAACGGTGCGGCCATGGTCTGCCCTCCTTGCGCCAGGGTAGCTACCACCAGTTCTTCGGACGGGAACGGCTATCGCGCCTCGGGACCCCGGCCGAGAGGCCTAAGCCGGAAAGCGGAGCCTTCCGGGGAGCAGACCCTGAGGGGCCGGCGCTGGCAGTAGCGGCGTGGTCGGCTTGGCGGCCGGCACGCCGGCCGGCGAACCCCACCACCAGCCCGATGGTCGCCAGCATCCCGAGCCCGAGAGGTGAGGTTCCGGTCCGGGCCAGCACGTTCAGGGGCTTGGGGCGGGAACCACCGGCGCCCTCTCCGCCACCGCCGGGATCACCTGGGCCGGAAGTCGAGGTGCTGGAGGGTACGGTCGTGCTGGACGGCCGGCGCGTCGTGGGGGTGACCGACGTGGGGGTGACCGACGTTGGGGTGACCGACGTGGGGGTGACCGACGTGGGGGTGACCGACGTGGGCGTGACCGACGTGGGCGTCGTGACGCCCAGCTCCACCTTGAGGATGCGGTTGTTGGGAGGGGCGTCGACGATCAGCAGGTTGCCCACGTTGTCAATGGTGACGGCGACGGGACCCTGGAAGGCGGCTGAGAGGGCAGGGCCGCCGTAGGGCCCCTCGCCACTGGTGTCGGTGCCAGCCACCGTACTGATGGTTCCGCTGGCTCGCTCCACCTGGCGGACCCGGTGGCCGACCAGGGCAGCTATGTAGAGGTTGTCCCCGGAATCGAC
The DNA here is from genome assembly GCA_046262035.1 of Acidimicrobiales bacterium. Classification (GTDB taxonomy): domain Bacteria; phylum Actinomycetota; class Acidimicrobiia; order Acidimicrobiales; family AC-14; genus JBHENM01. The sequence goes on from JBHENM010000194.1 coordinate 2,771, forward strand.
GTCGACGCCGATGGGATAGCTGAGCCGGGCCGAGGTGGCGGGTCCACCATCGCCCACGACGCCGGCGGTACCGGGTCCGGCCACGGTGGCGATGTTCCCCGCAGCCACGGTCACCCCGTAGGCGGTGACGGAGCTTCCCGTGAGGTTGACGTAGCGGACCACCTGGTTGTCGGGCTCCGCGATCAGGAGGTTTCCCAAGCTGTCCATGGCCAAGTCGATGGGGGTCATGGTGGCCGCGGTGGCGGGCCCTCCGTCGCCGGTGGCACCGGAGGTGCCGTTTCCGGCGACAGTGGTGATGGCACCGGTGGCCCGGTCGACCCGGCGGATGCGGAAGTTGGCCTGGTCAGCGATGAACAGGTTGCCGGCGGAATCGACGTCGATGCCGCCGGGGGTGTTGAGCTGGGCCGACGTGGCGGGTTGGTTGTCGCCGTTGAAGCCGGGCAACCCGGTCCCGGCCACGGTGGCGATCTCCCCGGGCTCCACCGTCACCCCGTAGACGGTGACAGGGGAAGCCGTGAAGTTGACGTAGCGGACGCGCATGTTGTTGGACTCCGAGATCAACAGGTTCCCGAGCTGGTCGATCGCCACGGAGCTGGGCCCGTCGAGCTGGGCCGACGCCGCCGGGCCGCCGTCGCCGCCGAAGCCGGGGCTGCCCGTACCCACCACCGTGGTGATGATCCCCTCGGGCGTCACCCGGCGGATGCTGTGGTTCTGGGTGTCGGCGATGTAGACGTTGCCGGCGGCGTCGACCGCGGTGTCATTGGCCCCGTTGATCTGGGCTGCCGTAGCGGGCCCGCCGTCGCCGGTGAAGCCGCCGGCGCCGGTGCCGGCGAAGACGGTGATGTCGCCGACCGCGGCCGTAGCCGGCGGGTTGGCCACCACCGTGACCACCGCCGCTACCAGGGCGCCCACGATCGCCAGACGCGCCCGCATCAGCGATCGCGCGCCCCCCTCATCCCGTATTGCCCGCTCCACAAAACCTCCCGCCGCTCAAGTGCAGCAAACCGCCGACCGCAGTCTACGCCCTGTGCCCCTTGATGACCCTGAAAGGCCCTCAGACAATGGTGATGCTCTTGGGGACCGAGCTGTAGTCCGTCGCCGTCTGGTTCCAGCAGAGGTACCAGACCCCCGAGGTGATGTTGGTGGGTATGATCCGGGTGACGGCGGGGATGTCGCCGTGTTCGTGGGGTTCGGGCTTCTGGCCGGGCGTACCGGCGGTGAGATGAGGCTGGTCGGCACTCCGTACGCTGGCGACGGCGTTGCCCCCGAGAAAGAGTGTGCCGTGGTGGCATTCGGTCGCGTTCTTGCCCAACTTGAGCCGGAACGTACCGCCCAGCGTGGGCACGCTGGTGGCCGAAACCACGAAGGCGTCGCCCGGCTCGAGGCTGGTCACGCTGACGTTCACCGTGCCCCACACCTCACCGTCTGCGAACGCAATCGCACCGGAGCCCAGAACCGCGGCTAGCACGGTCGCGGGTATAACGGTGAAGATCCGGCGATTCCGCCGCGATCGCGCAGATTTCATGGTCGCTCCCCGGTGCCGCGTTCGTTCGGTTGCTAGTCGCGTGCCTCATACGATGGTGACCGCTCTCGGGTTCGACGGCATCGTCGTAGCCGTCTCGTTCCAGCAGAGGTACCAGACGCCGGACGCGATGTTGGTGGGAATGATCCGGGTGACGGCGGGGATTTCGCCGTGTTCGTGGGGTTCGGGCTTCGCGCCGGGCGTACCGCCGGTGAGATGGGGCTGGTCGGCACTCCGTACGCTGGCGACGGCGTTGCCCCCGAGAACGAGCGTGCCGTGGTGGCACTCATCGGCGTTCCTGCCCAGCTTGAGGCGGTAAGTGCCGTTCAGGACAGGCTCATCCCAGAAACCACGAAGGCGTCGCCGGGCTCGAGACTGGTCACGCTGACGCTCACGGTGCCCCAGACCTCGGCGTCAGCGAAGGCAACTGCGGTGAAGCCCAGAACCGCAGCCCATAGCCGCCGCGGGGACAACAGTGAAGATCCGACGACGACGCCGCCATCGCGAGGATCTCATGGGTTCGTCGTCCTCCGATTCTCGGTCAGTTCTCAGACGATGGTGACGGCTCTGGCGACTGAGCCGTGCTGTGTGGCCGTCTCGTTCCAGCACAGGTACCAGACGCCGGACGTGAGGTTGGTGGGGATGAGCCGGGTCACGGGGGCGATGTCGCCGTGTTCGTGAGGTTCGGGCTTCTGGGGCGGCCCCCCTACCAGGTGGGGCTGGTCGGCGCTGCGTGTGCTGGCGACGACGCTGCCACCGAGGACGAGCGCGGCGAAGCGGCAATAGTTTGGATCCTTGGAGATCTTGAGGCGGAACGTGCCGCCCCTCGTAGGCACGCTCGTGCCCGAGACCACGAAGGCGTCGCCCGGTTCGAGGCTGGTCACGCTGATTCTCACGTCACCCCATGTCTCCACGAAGAACTCCTGGCCCGCGGCAGGTGGGGCAGAGCCCAGAATGGCGGCTAGCGCGGCCGCCGGGACGACAGTGAAGATCCAACGATTCCGCCGCGATCGTGCAGATTTCATCGTCGCTCCCAGAGATGAGAAAACCCGGGGGCGAACTCGTCGCCCCCGGGGTTCATGCTTGCTCGCCTAGGTGCTCAGACGATCGTGACTGCTCGGACCGTAGAGCTGTGGGTGGTAGCCGTCTCGTTCCAGCAGAGGAACCAGACGCCGGACGTGATGTTGGTGGGTATGATCCGGGTGACGGAGGGGATGTCGCCGTGTTCGTGGGAACCGGGCTTCTCGGGTGTCCCGTTTACCAGATGAGGCTGGTCGGCACTCCGTACGCTGGCGACGACGTTGCCCCCGAGCACGAGTGTGCCGTGGTGGCATTCGGGCGCGTTCTTGCCCAACTTGAGCCGGAACGTACCGCCCAGCGTGGGCACGCTGGTGGCCGAAACCACGAAGGCGTCGCCCGGCTCGAGACTGGTCACGCTGACGTTCGCGCTACCCCATGCCTCCACGCACGCATAGCCGACTGCGCTGAAGCCTAGAACCACAGCGATCGCGGCTGCGGGGATTACAGTGACGATCCGGCGATTCCGCCGCAATCGCTGAGATGTCATGGTTTCTCCTCGTTCACTTTCCGTTCCTTGACGCCTCTTGACGTCGCCCCAGCTGAAAGTAGTCCTAAGTACCCCGGGGCGACCATTCGCCCCGGGGTTCCTGCCTCCATTTGCTTCAGATCAGAGGACCGTGATGGCAGTCGGCGAGGACCCCGAGTCGGGGTTGCCCTGCCTGGACCAGCAGACGTACTTGACGCCGGAGGTGGCGTTGGTCGGGACGATCCGGGTCACCGGAGCGATGCTCCGGCCGCCGTCGGAGTTGACGGCGCTTCCTAGGCCAAGGCCTTGGGTCCTGCACGTCGGGTTCGTGGATCCCAACTTCAGGTTGTAGGCGACATTGGCTTCCGGCAGGTTGGAGCCGCCCACCTGGAAGCTGTCACCGGGCTCGACTGTGCTCGTGCTCACGTTCGTGGTTGAAGCGCCGCCGCCGGCAGCACATGCGAAGGCGACCGCTTGGAAGCCCAAGAAGGTGGCCAGCACTGCTGCGGGAACGGCGACCCAGGCTCGGCGATCCCGCCTGAATGATTTCACATGCTCTCCTTATGGTTCGTGTCAAACCGACTCACAACTTCGCCACCCCGCCCATCGGGTCGACGGAGCACTACAGATAGTAGCAACAAACATGTAGGTACGGAAGCGTGCTACCACCATTTTCCAACGTGGAAGGGGCTTTGGTATTCCCGGTTCTGAGATCGCGACCGACGCTCGCGACCGGTCGCCAGGCCCAGGCCGGAGAGGGCGGCCTTGTCGGGGACGTGACCCGTAGGGGGAGTCGAAGCGGGTGCCGCTGCCGGCTCCGGTTCGAGACCGATTCGTCGCCCGATCACACCAGCGGCCAGGCCGATCGCCGCCAGCATCAGGAGTCCCATCGGGGAGGTCCCGGTACGAGCCAGCACGTTGAGAGGAGACGGCCCGGAACCGCCGCCACCGCCAGACGGGTTGCCGCCGCCCGGATCACCACCGCCACCGCCTGGGCGAGCCGTCGTCGTCGTGGTCGCGCTGGGTCTGGTGGTGGTGGAGCTGGGCCTGGTGGTGGTGGAGCTGGTGGTGGTGGAGCTGGGCCTGGTGGTGGTTACACCCGGGCCTGCCGTGGTCGATGAGGTGGACGAGCCTGGGGTGGTCGATGAGGTGGACGAGCCTGGGGTGGTCGATGAGGTGGACGAGCCTGGGGTGGTTGACGTGGTAGTGGGGAAGGGCCCGACCGGCTGCCAATCAGGCGTGATGTCAGAGGCCGGGTTCGCCTGGGTGCGGTTCACCGCCGGTGTCGCACCCGTGTCCCCCGTTGTAGAAGACATAGTGTAGATC
>JBHENM010000195.1:0-1506 GCA_046262035.1 Acidimicrobiales bacterium
TTGAGGACCCGGAACCGCCGCTCGATCTCCAGGAGCCGGCGATAGGCCATGACCACCTGCGCGGTGGAGGCGGCGTCGGGGCTGAGGCTGGTGACGAGCACGTAGCGTCCGGCCAGGGCCTCCTCGTAGTCGAGCGCCGGCTCCCGGTAGTGCCACAGGAACCGGCCCTTGCCCATCTCGACATCGAACAGGCGGCCCACGCCCGAGGCGCCGAGGATCCGCTGGGCGGCCCGGCCGATCTTGGCCGCATCGACGAGGGACCCCTCCCGCACTCGGGCCTCCAGGGCCCGCAGCCTCTCCGAGGTGGCCTCCACCAGCTCGGCGGTGCGGGTCGAGTCCCGCACCCAGCGCTCGAAGCTGGCTACCACCACCGCCCGCCGTCCCTCCACCGTGACCTCACAGGCGGCCGAGCGGGCGTCGGGCACCGCCACCCAGCGGGCGTCAGGTAGCGACGACGCCTCCAGCGCCGCCGCGCAGGTGGGGTCGCGGTGCAGGCGGGTGGCGAGCACATGGTCAAACCCTTGGGCCCCAAGGGTCTCGACGTTCTCCGCGGAGATGAGTCCCCGGTCGGCGACTACGGGGATGCGGCCCACCCCGAAGCGTCGTTGGAGGTCGCCCAACACCGCCGGCAACGTCGAGACGTCGGCGGTGTTGCCGGCGAAGACGTGGTGGGCGATGGGGATGCCGTCGCTCGTGGTCAACAGGCCGATGACGACCTGGGGGCGGTCGCCCCGGTGGTCACGGGAGTAGCCGAAGGCCCGTGAGGCAAATCGCTCGGAGGTGCGGGTCTCACCCTCGAAGTACGTCGAGGTGAGGTCGTAGCAGACCAGGCGCAGATCGAGGTTGGCCAGGTCGGTGAGGCGGGCGTAGAGGTGGCCCTCGGTCGACTCCTTGGTCGCCGCCACCGTGTCGAGGGCCCGGTAGTAGCGGTGCACGCCCGGGTGGGAGAACCCCGCCGGGGCGACCACGTCGGCGGCTACCCACTCCACTGCCCGGCGCTTGGAGCACGGGTCGCACAGCCGGTTGGCCACCATGGCGAACACGGCGTCGGCCTCGGGGCCCGAGCCGAAGTGCGCCCCCAGTCCCAGGCGATCCCAGTAGGCACCCACCGCCGCCACCCCACCCAACGACCGGGCGTCGGTGGCCTCGAGGTCGTCGGTGTGCACCCAGTCGCCGGAAAGATGACGCTGGAGGGCGGCAATGATCCGCTCCAGCTGGCCGGTGTCGCGCAGCATGCTGGCCTCGCCCAGGCGCAGCACGGTGCGGTGGCGGGTCTTGGCTCCCTCCCGCACGGCATCCACCAGGCTCAGGTACTCGTAGACCTTGTTGTCCCTGCGGATCGTGGACGTCTTCACGAACATCGCCCACATTCTCGGGCATCGCAGGTACCGCGTCAAGCATCGTGTTGTCACTACATTCTGGGCCTGGAACCCCGAGTCAGGAGACAAACATGCAGGTCACAGCCTTGTGGCCCTTCCGGAAGGCCCAAATCTTGTCGAACTCGGG
>JBHENM010000196.1:0-6306 GCA_046262035.1 Acidimicrobiales bacterium
GACAACAGTTCGCGGTGCCGGGAAGACCCCAGGCGTCAGTCTGTGACTCGGGCTCATCCGCACCAAGGACAAGCGAGCTCAGCCGGGCCCACCCACGATTCTCATCCGTCGTGGCGGCCGAAAGCCATGGGCGTCTGTGACGAGGATCGAGCCAGCGTCCGCTCGTGGTGCAATCGCCACCGCACGAGACGACGATCATCTCGTGGCGCCAGCTGCTCCCAGACGCTGACGCCCCACTCCACTTGTCGGTTGGTGCCAGCTTCCTTAACGGAGGGCCATTGCCGGGGGCGGAACACCTCAGAGCAGCGAAGCGACCATGAGGATGGCGACGACGGCGACGAGGACTGCGACCAGCACGGCTCGGCGGGCCCGGGCCCTCGACGACGCCAACTCCTCCGCGTGCCGGTGTCGCTGAGCCTGCTCCTCGGCGGCGCGAACGGCGGCCTCGGCTCGCCCGACGATGATGGCGGCCGCCGCAGCTGAGGGCGTGGGGTGGCAGGCATTTGCCAGGCTGTCGGCCAGCGTGTGATCGGTGGCGTGGCCCAGAGCCGTCCACACCGGCACGGGGCATGCGGTGATGGCCAGCGCCACCGGCCGACTCTCCCACGCCGCCAGGTCGCTCTTGGCGCCATATTCCGTGAGGTTCATCGTGTCACGCACCAGCCCGCAGGAGTCGATGGGTCCTTGATGTCGGGGCGACACGAGTCTACGGTCCAGCGACGCAAGAGACGGGAATGAGTCTGTGCGGCAGTACTCCTTCGATCCCGCGGCCTGCGCCGGGCTCCCTCGCGATCCCCCAGTTGGGATTCCCCGGGGGATGCCGTTCTTGCTCGACGACGACGGCGTGCCGGTAGAGCCCGTCAACCGCTGGCTCCGCTCATTGCCAACGACTGGTGTGCCGTCGGCGAAGTCGTGGACCGCGTACGCCGGCGATCTGCTGGCATGGGTCCGGTTCTTGCGGGCCCGGTCTCTCGATGTCCTCGACGATCCCGCGGGGTTGGTGGAGGCGGTTGCTGCCTATCACGCCGACCGGCGCATGGGAGAACCCTCCAGCCGCCTGGCGGAAACGAGCTGGGCCCGGGCGATCACCGCGATCTCGGGGTTCTACGAGTGGGCGTGCGCCGAGGGGATGATCGAGCGCGTCCCGTTCTCGTACCGCCTACAGGTGATCAACGGCGGTGGGCGGGGACGGCAGGTGGTGAAGCGGAACCTGGCCAGGGAGCGACAGCCCCAGTCTCATGTGTCGATCCGATGGCTGGAGCAGGACTACTTGGAGCTGTTCCTTGGGGTCGGGCTCGCCGGCATGCTCCCAGGGGGCGGCGACGACCCGCAGTTCCAAGGACAGCAGCCGGCCCGCAACGCCGCCATCGGCCATCTCGTTGCGGCCTCAGGGCTGCGGTCCCAAGAGTTCTCCCACCTCTTGGTCTGGGAGCTGCCGCCGCCGCCGGCCGACACCGAGTCGCCCGTCGTGCCCTTGGTCGTGCCCGGCGTCATCACCAAGGGCAAGAAGATGCGCACGACGTGGGTTTCGTCGGCTGCGTTGTCCCGCGTCCACGGCTACACCCGACTCGAGCGACACCTCGCCGTCGCCGGCTCGGACTGGTGTCCGGACCGGCCGCTCGTCGTGACCGACCCCGACGCATTCGGCGGCCGCGTCAACGGCCGGCGGGTCCGGTGGGCCACCCTCGACCTCGACGCTCGTGGCCGCCTGGTGGCGCCCGGAGGTGGATCGGCCCTGCTCGGGGTCACCAGCGGCGGGGCTCCGCTCACCGATTGGGAGTACACCTTCAACGCCGCGACGCAGCGTTGCCGCCGCTTCGCCGCGCGCTTCCCTCACGTCACCCCCCATGTCCTGCGCCACAGCTTCGCCGTGCACACGCTGCGCTGGCTGGTGAGCACCCACATGGCCGAACGTGGCCAAGCTCCTCAAGGCGTCTGGGGCGGACCCAGCATGGGTGCTGGCCCTGCGCTGCGCCGACCCCCTCCTGGTGGTGCGCGATCTCCTGGGCCACGCCTCGGTGTCGACCACGGAGGACTACCTGCGCATCATCGACACCTCCCGGCTGTTCACCGACGCCGAACTCGGCATCGACCAGGGCGCCTCGTGACCACGAGCAGCCTCATCGAGGTCCCCCTCGCCCTAGACCTGCGCTTTCCCGACCACCCGCCGTACCACAGGGACCTCAGCGCCCTGGCCTGCCCGGCGCTGGCCCGGGACCTGGCCCGGGCCCTGCTGGGGCGGACCAACACCAACGGTTCGATCACCTCGCCAGCCACCGTCAAGGAGTACGTGACGGCCATCCGCCACCTGTGTCGGTGGATGGGGGACCGGGGCTTCGAGGGTGGGGCCAGCCAGCTGAGCGAGGGCCTCGTGTTCGACTACTGGCGCCACGCCGGCGCCCGGATCGAGGCCAACACCCGCAAGCTGCTGGCCCAGATGGAGAGGCAGAGCCCGGGATCGCTTCGTCCTGAGGTCGCCCGCCACCTCAACGGAGTCCGCCTCCATCGGGTCCCCTCCGCCAAGCCACGCCAGCCCTACAGCGCGGGCGAGGCCCAGCGGCTGCTCGACGTCTGCAAATGCCTGGTGGCCGCCGCCGAAGCTCGCGCCGCAGCCGCCGACGAGCTGGTGGCCCGGGGCGTCGACCCTGAGGGCGGAGACTGGCGCAGCGAGTCGAACCTGGCCTGGTTCATCGACGCCCACGGTCCCCATGACGCCATCAGCCTGGCCCGTCGGCTCGGGCTGAAGGTGTGGCAGTCGCAGTCGCTGGACATCGCCCGGCTGCACGAGGTCCTGTTCCCGGGGTTCGACGAGGTGCTCGCCTTCCGAATCCTGTTCGGCCTGCAGGCCGGGATCTGCCCCGAGGGCATCGAGGGCCTGCGTACCGACTGCATCGAGTGGCTCGGGGAGACCGAGGCTCGGATCAGCTGGTTCAAGGGCCGCGCCTCCGGCCGCCAGAGCCAGGTGTTCCGGAGCCGCGGTCCGTGGTCGCCGGGACGTCTGATCGAGCGCTGGCTGGCGGTCAGCGCCCGGGCGCGTCGCTTCGCCGTCGAACCCGCTGCGCTGTGGCTGTTCTGCCAGGGCCGCCATCTCAGCATCCACAAACCGAGCGCCCGGTGGGACGCGCGCGGTGCATTCATCGCCCGCCACAAGGTGCTCGCCGACGACGGCCAGCCGCTCAGGCTCAACTTCGGACGCCTGCGGGCGACCTACTTCGCCCGTCACGACCGCGCCTGGAACGGAGCGCTTCGCATCGACCCCAACCACTCCCGTTCCGTCGAGGGCGACCACTACCTGGCCCAGACCCGGGCCACCGACGCCATCGAAGCCACCATCGAGGCGGCCCAGCGAGACGCCGTGCGCAAGGCGGCCGTGGCGCCGCTGACCCTGATCAGCCCCGAGGAGCTCGACCGCCTCGACGCCGATCCCGCCGCCGCCGCCTCCCGCCTGGCCATCACCGCTGACGCCGCCGCCCAGCTCTTGGCCGGCGAAAGAGACGTGTTCGCGGCGGCGTGCAAGGACTTCCACAATTCCCCCTTTGCCGAGCCGGGCTCGCCCTGTCCGGCGCCGGTGTGGTCGTGCCTGTTCTGCCCGCTGGCGGTGTTCACCCCGTCCAAGGTCCCCAACCTTCTGCGGCTGCGGGCCCACCTCGACCGCCAGTGGCGGTCGTTGCCGGCCGGCGAGTGGATGTCGCTCTACGGGGCGGCCCATCTCCGCTTGGAGCGTGACATCCTCCCCGGGTTCGCCGCCGGGGTCCTCGACGCCGCTCAGGCCGTCGTTGACGGTGACGGCGGGGCCGGCGATCTCTACCTTCGCCCCGAGGAACAGCCTTGGCCGAGCTGACCGACCCCATTGCACCCGGCCCAGTGTCGGCGACGTTTTCCGACGACCTCGACGTGTTGGCCTTCCCTGGCCCTGCGCCTCAGCGACGATCCCGCGGCCGCCCGCCCCCGCTTCGGCGACGACTGCTGGGACCTTGCCGCCATCGCCGACATCCCAGCCTGGGCCCGGTGCCCCTCCAAGCTGCGAGTCGGCTTCAGCGGGATCACCGATCCCACCTGGCGGCTGTGCGCCAAGGAGGTGGCCATGGCCATGCTGCAGCCGAGTGTCGGGCTCGACCGCCGGCTGCCGCTGGCGCGTCGTCGCCCCTACCCTCCCCACGACCTGGGCAAGGTCGTCGGGCACATGCGGCTCTGGATGGGCTGGCTGCAGGCCCACGGCGTCGGACGCCTGGCCGATGTCACCCAAGCCCACTGCGACGCGTGGTTGGTCGAGAGGCTGGCGCTCGTGAGCCGTGGCGCGGCCCGTGCCGAGGTGGCCAACATCCGCTGCTTCGCCGACTACCGCTCGGTGCTCAGCTGGGACGCCTACCCCGTCGGGTTCAGTCCCTGGGGTGACAAGACTGCCGCGCAGGTGACGGGCTGGACAGCTCCCGCCGAGAACGCCACGCCGGTCATCCCCGACGACGTCTTCGGCCCGCTGCTGGCGGGCGCTCTGTTCCTCGTCCAAGTCGCCGGGCCCGACGTCCTGGCGGCCCGTGACGAGTGGGCTTCGCTGCGCGTGCCGGCAACCGCCGGCGCCGCAATCGACGAGCGCCTCACGAACTACATCGACGGATTGCGGCGCCAGGGCCGCCACGTGCCGGAGCTGCATCAGCGGACCCTCGATGAACAGCGCCGCCGCCGGGTCCTCGACGAGACCGACTCTTTGTACCGGGTCAACCTCTGCGTCATCGAACGCCACATCGGGTCCGGCAGCGGCGTCATCGTCAGCACCCCGCGGCGCCGGGCCCTGGTGGAGGGCGCAGTCGCCGAGCTCGGGCTGGGCCTCGGAGGGCTGGAAACCGCCCGGGCCACGGTGGCCAACCCCACCGACCCGCTGAACCTGCGGCCCTGGCATCGCGAGTTCAGCCCGTTCGACGTCGACGAGCTCGTCAACCTCGTCCTGACCGGCTGCTACATCGTGGTGGCCGCCCTCTCGGGCCTCCGCCACAGCGAGCTGGCCGAGATGCGCCGCGGCTGCGTCCGGGAGGAACAGCTGGCCAACGGCAAGGTGCGTCACCGCATCCACACCCAGGTGATCAAAGGACGCGACCTTGGTGGAGAGCCCGACCGCTGGACAGTGATCGAGGAGGTCGCGCAGGCCTTCGCCCTCGTCGAGGCTCTCGTCGACGACGAGTTGCCCTTCGCCCGCCGGGGTCGGGGGTTCAGGGGCCGCTATCGCACCTTCCTACGCTGGGTCAACGGACCCGGAGCTCAGGCGTTTCTCGCTCCGATCCCCGAGCACTGGCGGCTCAACGGCCGCCAGTTCCGGCGCACGCTGGCCCGGCTGCTCGGCTCGCGGCCCCACGGCGTGCTGGCCGGCAAGATCCACCTGAAGCACCTGTCCGTGGCCACGTCCGAGGGCTACTTCGGCCGGCCGGGCTCCTCGGCGGCCGCCTTCCTGGCCAAGGTTGAACGGGAGCGGGTCAAAGCCGGTGCGGAGAAGACCCGACAGCTCTACGAAGGCTGGCAGGCGGGCCAGGCGATGACAGGACCGGGCGGGGCCGAGCTGGTTGCGCTCTTCGCCAAGGTGCGCTCCGAGATGGATCGCTTCGAAGGGTCGGTGATTGACTCCGAGCGGCGCATCGACGAGCTGCTGCGGTTCCGGGCGACGAGCCTGCACGTGGGTCCGCTCAACTACTGCTGGTTCGTCGACGCCGCGCGGGCGCGCTGTCTCAGCCTCGCCGGGCGCACCGTTGCCAACGCCCCGCTCATCGGCATGTGCGAACCGACTCGGTGTGCCAACGCCACCACCCACCCAGAGCATGTGCCGGTGTGGCTCGACACGGGCCGCAGGATCGACCGGCTGCTCGCCAGCCCCAGGGTGCCCAACCAGGAGAAGGAGCGGCTGCAAGTCGAACGGGAACGCGTCGGGGCAGTCGTGCGAGCCGCGAGCGACGGCGAGCCGTCATGACCGGCGACGAACGACGACTGCACAAGGAGCGCGAGATTCGAGCCGCTGCTGAGCGCCTGCTCACTGGCCGGGCGATCCACACCGATGGCACCTGCGACGCCACCATGTTGGCCGCCGAAGCCGGCGTCACACGTCAGGATCTCTACCGCAGTTGCCGGCCCATGCTCGAGGAGTTCCGGAGCCACCTGCGCCGCATCGCAGAGTCCGGCGCTCCCACCGACAGGCGAGCGGCCGCACTGGGGCGACTCCGCGAGGAGCTGAGCCAGGCTGCTGCCCGGGCAACTCGCTACCGGATCGAGAGGGATGGGGCCAGGAGCGAGCGCGACGCCAATGCTTCCCAGCTGGCCTACCTG
>JBHENM010000197.1:0-3542 GCA_046262035.1 Acidimicrobiales bacterium
CCCCCCACAGCTACTTGGCGAGGACGTTGATCGCCTGGGCCCAAAGCACGAACTTGTTCGTAGCCAGTTCCCGGATGGTGTCAATGCCAAAGGCGGCCTTGAGGTGTTCGGCATCGCTGTCGGACACCCCCTGGAGAGCGGAGACGGGTGCTCCGGCTAGTTCCTGGAAGTCCTTGTCCTCGTAGGCCTTGTCCAGGATCTTCGCAATGTCTGCCATGGGGTTCCTCCAGTGTGGATCGGACGTTGGTCGGCGAGACTGAACTCGACCCTCGTTCATCCAGGCTTGACGGCGAGAGTCAAACGCTCCGCGATGTCGCCACCGTATCCCGCCGGCCGGTGCCGACGGACGGAGACACCGTCCCCAACAGTTCGGAGCCGGCGTGCGCGCCTAGGCGGACGATCAACACCCAATCCCGCTGGTGAGCGCGGACTGGCCGTGTGCGGCGGTCGGGCGCGTCCTCCCCTTTTCTTCGATCCATCGACCGCAACAATCCAAGGTCGACCCCGTCGTAGCACTGCGGAGCGTTACCTGGCGCTGCGCTGGTGCCGGAGTCGTGGGGGTCGGCCCGATCCTGAAAGCGTCGCTCGTGACGTTCCAGCTGACGGCCCGCACCGTCGCCATGGTGGCACGGGGGGCGGCAACGCAACTTCCGTCTACCGCGCACGCGGCTCGTGCCGTACTCGTGCCTCCCGGCTGAGGTCGCTCCCACGCTCGGCTGAATTACTGCGAACAGGACCAGCCGTCCGACAGCGGCCGCAGGTCGTCGATCGCGCCCAGCCACTCGTAGCTGATCGCCGGGCCGCCGGACGTGAGCACATGGACTCGGCGATAGAGGAGTCCCTCGGCTTCGATGCGATCCAGCGCGGTAATGACGTAGGCAAGGAGTGCCGGGGCGATCCCCACGAGCACGCCCGGGATGCTGTGGGCCTCGCCGTGGAACCGGGCCGCTGGATACCCCCGGCCCGTGTCCCACAGTCGCCCCTGGGCCGTGGCCGACTTGGCCCAAAGGGCGTACGGCTCGAGCTCCGGCCAGCGCATCTGCCCTGGCATTAGCGTGCCGTACAGAAAGAGCGAGGTCGGGATCTCCGACACGACCACATGGTCCCAGGTTCGACCGGTGAGCGGAAGGGAACCGCTGCGTCCGCAGCCGCTGGAAACCGAGGAACACACCGCCTGGAGCCAAGCGCTCGGGAGATGCCGAGCGCCCTGCTGGTGCCGTTCTCGGCGGTTCCCCAGTCATCGCTCGGGCGCCACGCGGACGATCCGCTCAAGAGCCGTCGATCTTGGGCGGCAACGCCGAGACCGGTCGGTGTCGCCGACGCCGCTCAAGATTTCCAATTCTGCTGCTACCCCATCGACGTGGTGGACGGCTCCTGAGCTAAGAGGTCACAACTCGCTGGTCACGGCGGCCGTAATGGCGGCGCGGGCACTCGGCTCGTCCGCCGACCAGACCGCCCACAGACCGCCGATGTCCTGGACTCGCGCCATGGTCACGCTCAGAACGGCGGCCTTTAGGTCATCGGGCACGTGGATCTCGCGGAGGCCTTGGTCCGACAGCCGGGCGACAAGGTCGGCGACCGCCTTTGGATCCGGGCTTTCGTCGGTGTAAACGAGGCACGTCGACGGGCCGAGCCACAGGCCGACGGGGAAGTAGCCGCTGGCGAATACAACGTCATCTGACATCGGGTTCCTCACATGGTAGGGCGCCGCTCGGGTAACCAGGCAGTAGTGCGCCGCCAACTCGTCGTTCCCATGGACGTGGCTGGAAACGGCCAAGGATCTCATGCCGCCTGCGAGACCGTGCTGAAACTCGGTCCGGGCGGAGCCTTTGGCCGCCACTTGGCCGCACCGCCAATCGAGGCGGACGGCAGGTCCCACCCCCACAGCCAGCCCGCATCGCATGACAGATCAGACCAGCCGCTGCCCGAGCGCGAGTTCTCGCAATTGCCTGGATCTCCCAGGCCGCGGCCGGACTAGGCCTGGACACTCCTACGGCCCCGAAAGGAGGGGCTCGTCGAGTCTTGGTCTAGGGACTGCTCTCGACCGAGTCGGACTCGGCCGTGGCCAGCGGTTCCCACGACCCGAGCCAAAGCAGACCCTCGGGCTGCTCCTCCGGGGCGGCGGCGGCGCACATCAGCGTGATCTCCTCCGCCAAGGGGCCCATGGCGGCAAGGCAGTCCTGGTGGACGTGGAAGGGAAACTCGCAGGCCCCGATCCGCACGGGCTGGGCGACGGTTGGCATGGGCTGCGCGCACACCTCGCACACCGCTACGCCGAAGTTGCGGGGCGGTTCCATGCAGTCATCCTACCTGCCCAAGGCGAATTACTGGTCGGGTCGGACGTGACGACACCGGGGGCTACGGAGACCGTCGTTAAGGAAGTACGAACGCTCGGGACGGGGGACGGACTATCGGAGTGACGAGGCAGCCTCCCCCTGCTCTGAGCGGGATCGACGTCGGTCCCCAAGTCACGTTCGGGTTGCCGCTACCGCCCTTGCTTGGCTCGCTCAGGAAAGAACAGGCCCGCGGTCAAGTGGGCGTGCGGTGCGAACAGGTCCGAGGCCGAGAACGCGTCCCGGATGGTGGCGAGCACGGTGGGGTCAGCCCGGTAGCGCACGTTGAAGTAGACCTCTTCGTAGATAAACTGCCGATCCACCCCCAGGTCCGACAGGACGGTCGACATCTCCTCGATCATCGCCCCGTTGCCCACGAAATAGAACCGCTTGCCGGAGAGGGTCGGCAACAAAGGGGGGACCGTCTCGGTGAGCCGCCCGCTCGAGCCCGTCCATCCCTCGGGCGGCCGGCTGAGGGAGATCTGGTACTCGAAGAAGGGGTAGCGGCCCACCAGGCCGTCCAGCTCGTCCACGAGGCAGATGTCCTCGGGCAGCCGAAGGCCCCAGTACAGGTGTACGGGCCGCTGAAAGCCCTGGCGTCCCAGCTCCTCTACGAAGGGGATGATGGGGCCGACCCCGACACCGGTGGCCAGCAGGACGAGCTCCTCGTCGCCCACCTTGGCGGCCATGGACCGGCCGCTTGGCCCGCGGAAGGCGATCTCGTCGCCCGGTCTCAGGCCCGCCAGGTAGTACGAGAGCGGTCCCTCGGGCACGAGGCGGATCAGCAACTGGAACGTTCGTTGTGGGTTCGGGAGCGAGACGATGCAGTACGGGCTCCGGCACGTGCCCACCTCGGGCACGACCGCTTGGATCCCCACGAAGTAGCCGGGCCGGAACTCGAACGGCTCATCGTCGGTCACCTGGAAGGTGATGCGGATGGTTCCCGTCTCGGTGAGGGTCTCGAAGTCGGTGACCCGGGCCCGCCGGTCGTAGCGGTCGACCCGCTGTAGCTGCCTCTCCGACGCCCCACGAGACACAGGAAACGAGCGATCAGGAAGCCGGATGTCGATGTCCCGCGCCGTGCGCGAATACAGCTCGAGACGGCGTGCATGCTCCCGTTCCGGATTGGAGGCCATTCCTCGGTCATTCTACGACCCGATCTGGTCGCCGGTGGCGAGCGGTTGACCGCACACTTCGCTCCCGGCGGGC
>JBHENM010000198.1:0-1437 GCA_046262035.1 Acidimicrobiales bacterium
CCGCTACGGCACGATCCGACGGTTCCTGCCCCTGCTCCTCCAAGACGTGGCCTTCGGCGGCAGCAAGGCCGGGAAGGCGGTGCTGGACGCGCTCGCCTTCCTCCGCCGCCACGACGTCGAGCGCCCACGTCCCTCCTGGGACGACGCCCCCACCGACGTCGTCGCCCGGTCGTGGCAGCGGATCCTCCAGCCCGACGCCGCACACGTCGACCACCGCGCCTACACGCTCTGCGCGGTGGAACGGCTGCGGGAGGCGCTGCGCCGACGGGACGTGTTCGTCCCCGGGTGCCGACGCTGGGGCGACCCACGCCGCCAGCTCCTGTCGGGTGCCGAGTGGGAGGCGGCCCGAGACGACGTCTGCCGGTCCCTCCGCCGCTCGCCCGACGCCCGCGTCGAGCTCGGCGCCTTGGCGGACAAGCTCGACGCCGCCTACCGGCGGACTGCGGCGGGCCTTGCCGACAACGAGGCGGTCACGATCGTGGAGAAGGACGGCAAGGCGCGCCTCAAGCTCTCGCCCCTCGACCGCCTCGACGAGTCGCCCACCCTCGTCGAGCTGCGTCGGGCCGTGGGCGCCCTGCTGCCCAGGGTCGACCCCCCGGAGGTCGTGCTCGAGGTGGCCCGCTGGACGGGCTTCGCCGAGGAGTTCACCCACGTCAGTGAGGCGGGCTCGAGGGCGGAGGACCTGGTGACCAGCATCTGCGCCGTGCTCGTCGCCGAGGCGTGCAACGTCGGCCTCGAGCCCATGGTGCGCCAGGACGTGCCCGCCCTGCGGAGGGGGCGTCTCGGGTGGGTGGCGCAGAACTACCTGCGGGCCGAGACGCTGGCCCGGGCCAACGCCCGCCTGGTCGCCTCCCACGCCGAACTCCCCCTGGCCCGGATGTGGGGCGGCGGCGAGGTGGCGTCGGTCGACGGGCTGCGCTTCGTGGTACCGGTGCCCAGCGTCCACGCCGGCCGCAACCCCAAGTACTACGGGCTCGCCGGCCGAGGGGTGACCTACCTCAACTACGTGTCGGACCAGTTCAGCGGCTTCCACGCCATCGTCGTGCCCGGCACGTTGCGGGACTCGATGTTTATCCTCGACGGCCTGCTCGAACAGCAGACGGTGCTCGACCCCACCGAGGTGATGGCCGACACCGCCTCGTACTCGGACTGGGTGTTCGGCCTGTTCTTCCTGCTCGGCTACCAGTTCAGCCCGCGGCTGGCCGACCTCGGCGAGGCGAGGTTCTGGAGGGTCGACCCTCGCTCCGACTACGGACCGCTCAACGGCCTGGCCCGCCACCGCCTCAACACCGAGCTCATCGCCGCCAACTGGGAGGATCTGCTCCGGGTAGCCGGCTCGCTCGCCACCGGCAAGGTCAAGCCCTCGGAGTTCCTGCGCACGCTGCGGGGCGTCTCGCGCTCGGCCACCCTGGCCGGCGCGCTCGCCGAGCTCGGCCG
>JBHENM010000199.1:0-1948 GCA_046262035.1 Acidimicrobiales bacterium
CCATCACGAGGATCGACCCGCTCTGGGTCTCGTGGCATTCGTTCCCATGGCTCAACTCGAGCTCCTGCTGAGCCAGGAGCCGGGCCACCGTGTACGTCGAGTTCCACCCGTCACCGAGATCGGCGACGTAGTCGAGCCACAGCCCGTCTGGCTCCGACCGGTCGTAGACGTCGCCGGTCATGTTCACCTGGAACTCACGGCTGTCGGTGTAGGAGGTAAAGAAAGCCCGATGCCAGGACTCGAGTGGACGTGTCGAGAAGTTGATGGGGATCGAGCCAGCGCACCATGGCCTGCGGGACGAAGCCAAGGTCGGAGCTCGTCGCCGGACGCCTGGGACCGTTCTCGTCGGCCCCGAGGTGGTCGGAGCGCGCTCTCCCGTCCCGCTGTGCCGACAGGATTCGAGGCCTCATCTTAGCGTTTGACCCCCGTCTCGTAGCGCCCCGACCTGCTCCCGGATGACAACTGCGACGTGTCGATTGGGCCGGGCCAGCACTTCCGCGACATCGTGGTATGTCCGTCCTTCCAGTTCAGCCAGCCGAACCGCCAGGGGCCGAACCGCCGGCTCAGCGGCGGCGTGCAAAGCAGAGCCAAGCAGATGGGACCGAGTCGAGTCAGCCCCAGGGGTGTAGGCCTCGGGCCGTTTGCCCAGGAAGAAGAAGGCTTGGACGGGCCTCTGTTCAGCGTCGGTGACGCTCTGTTCTGTCCAGCCCGCGGCGATGAGCACCGCCGTGGCGTACCGACGGGGGAGCTCGCCAAGCGCATCACAATCGAGCCGGCGACGAGCGCTAGGACCGCGGCGTCGGGGAGGTCGTAGCTCATGGGATCGTCACGGGCCACCCTCAAGAAGGGAGTCTTGGCGATGGACAGGGGCAGAACAGGTTGTTGAGGCGGTGCCCGATCCGTCACCGGGTCTTCGGGGCAGGTAACCCCTCCGTATGGCGTCCTCCGAGTACTGCGTCCCAGTTTGACGCCGGTGGCGGCGCTCAGCCCAGGCGCGAGGCGCCACAACGAGCAGGGCCCTGCTCCACGGTGACCTACAGGACGGACACGGCGTCGAGGCCACTTCTGGCCGCAGGAACCAAGGGATTGACCGCGACTCCCGGCCGTCCGATCCCATGCCATCCACGACGAAGCGGTCGCCCGAAGGCGCAACGCGTAGGTATCTCGGCCACTTCTTGTCAACACTGTCGTAGCGGAAGTGTGCCGGTCCCACCCTCGGGCCGGGGCCAGCGCCCTCACGTGACGCGGCTTCCCCGCCCTGAGTTGGTCGAGGAAGTCTGCCTCCTTCGGGGTTCGATCGCACGCCCGGCAGGTCACAACTCACTCGTGTTCAGGTCGAAGTAAATAGGAACCCGAACGCATTACCGGCTGAGTTCCGGGTGCCACTCGGGTCGGCTCCATGAAGCCGCTGACGATCGCAACCGCGGACGCCGCAAGCCACCCTTCGGCGAGGGTCAGCCCAATGCGCTGCAAGAGGCCCTCAGCCGGGAAAAATGCCGGGGCGGCAAGACAGGCGCCGGACAACACCCCGACGAGGCGCGACGCGGCCGCGGTCCGGCCATACCCACGAGCCGAAAGGCTCTGCGAAGCCAGGATCGGCGTCAGGGCGAGCGACGACGACCCGACCACTGCGAGTCCGTAGTGGACCCGGTCGATGGCCGAGGACGTGTCGAGCGCGAAGGCACCGGTGCCGAGGGTGGCGAAGCCGCTCACCGTCGCCGCCAGCCATGCTCGACCCGCGAGCGAGTCGCGAAGGGCCACACCGTAGGCAGGCACCGCCACCCCGAAGCACACGAATCCGGCCGTCATGAGCCGTCGCTTCGGCGCACGCACAGCGGCAAGGCGGCTGATCGACTCTTGGACGGGAGAGTACCCCTTCGCCAACGCGCCCGCCGTCGCCCAGGCGGCAACGAATCCCGTCGGCCCGACAACACCACCCCAGGCCAGC
>JBHENM010000200.1:0-1185 GCA_046262035.1 Acidimicrobiales bacterium
GGAGCGAAGGCTGCGGGCGAGCGTCGGCGGAACACCCAGGCGGGTGACGGTCAGCGTCTCGAACAGCCCCTCCCGCAGGCTCGCGGCGGCGCCGGGGTGCTTCTTCTCCAGGCTCCGGGCCAGGGCTTCCAGGGTGGCCTCAGCGGCCAATGCGTCGGGGTCGTGGTAGGCAGCGCGCATCCTCTTGGCCACCGTCGAGGCCAGGGCCTTGGGCAACTTCGACTCGACATTGCGGACCTTGTGGAGCTGGCACCGGTGGACGACGGGGTGGTCGAACACCGCCTTCACCGCCGCCACCAGGGCCTTGGCCCCGTCGAGCACGCACAGGATCGGACGGGTGGTGTCCAGTCCCCGCTCGCGCAGACCGACGAGCAGGTCCTTCACCACCGTGGTGTTCTCGGTGTCGCCCTCCACCACGCCGAGGGGGTGCTTGGTGCCGTCGACGCCGATGCCCAGCGCCACCACGCAAAGATGATCGGCGAAGTGCACGCCGTCGATCATCAGCGCCACCAGGTCGAGACCGGACAGGTCAGAAGCCAGCATGGTGGCCAGCGCGGACTCGGTGGCGGCCACGAACCGCCGGCTCACCGCCGACTTCGACGTGGACCGGGCTGTGGACTCGACGTTGATGCCGACCGGCTCGAGGCCGGCCGAGTACCGCCGGGTCGACAGCTTGGCCATCATCCGCTCCAGGGCTATCTCGCCCAGCAGCTCGGTCGAGGCGAACAGGTCATAGGCCGGGACAGCCACCTCCGCCGTGTCGTCGGCGGTGCGCACCCTGGGCCGGCGAACGGGCACTCGCCGGCCGCCGAGGGTCACCGATCCGTCCTCGGTGCCGTGGCGGACAGCCTTGCGCTCAGCATCGTGGCGGCCCTTGGGCCCGCAGACGGCGGTGACGCTCTCGGCCATCATCACCTGCATGACCTGGAGCCCGGCTCCGACGGCCAGGGCCAGCAAGCCCTCCCTCACCGTCTCGGCCAGCTCGCCCATCGCCACGCTCACCGTGTCGGGCATGACGAACTCGTCGGTCGCCGCAGGTGCGGCCTTGGTCTGATAGTTCTTCTTCACTGGTGGTGGTCCCCTTGCTTGTCGAGTGACTTTGGCGGTCGCCCGACACCTACCATCCGGCAGGGATCAGGCGGGGGACCGCCACCTCAAACTTCTACGACGACCGGGACAACCTCC
>JBHENM010000201.1:0-21119 GCA_046262035.1 Acidimicrobiales bacterium
ATGAGTTCCTTTTCGT
Source organism: Acidimicrobiales bacterium (assembly GCA_046262035.1). Classification (GTDB taxonomy): domain Bacteria; phylum Actinomycetota; class Acidimicrobiia; order Acidimicrobiales; family AC-14; genus JBHENM01. The sequence continues at coordinate 17 of JBHENM010000201.1, forward strand.
GTACGGGGACGAGCCGGTCACGGGCGCGCGCACCGGGCAGCTCACGGTCCGCTCGATGATCGACCAACTGCGGCGCTTCAGCGACGAGCACCAAGGCCACGCCGGCCGCTTCCGGGCGGGCGTCACGACCCGGCTGCGACCCCTCCCGGCCTGGAAGCAGGAGGCGGACTTCCTGTTCGTCCAGGTGTCCTTCGACGTCGACGCGCTGCTCGCGTGGCGCGACACCGTCCTCTTCGACGGCGACGTGTACGCCGGCGTCATGGTGCTGCCCAGCGCGTCGATGGCTCGCAAGCTCGTCGCCGCCATCCCGGAGATCGACGTCCCCGCCACCTGGCTGGGCGCCATCGAGAGCGACCGGGGCGCCGGCGTGGAACTCGCGTGCGAGCTGGCCCACCGCGTGGCCGAGAGCGGCGCCTTCACCGGCGTGCACCTCATCCCAGGCGTCCGGTACCGGGAGACCGCGGCGCGGCTCGAGGAGCTGGACCGGGCCCGCTGACCCACCGACGAACCCCCCCGCCGCCGAGCCTGGCTGCGGTCGGATGCACGCCGGCTCTACGGGCTCGACCCGGAGGGCTACGAATCCGTGGCGAGGCTTCGTCGGCACCCCCGCTGCGGGTTTCGGGCTTCTCTTGGCCGTAACCACTCTGTCGCCTCCCAACCCACCTCGTCATCGCCTCCTTCGCCGGGGTCGTGTGCAGCCGTCATGGGCGACCGCTTCGGCGCTCGGTCGTGCGTACCGCTGGAGCGACCGGAGGTTCTGGTGCCCGCTCTTGGCCATCAGCAGCGGCAGGTTGACTCCTTCCTCGGCTAGGTGCGTCAGGGCGGAGTGGCGCAGCTGGTGCAGCGTCCAGCCCCGGCTGGCGACCTTGAGCGAGCCCTGCTTGAACAGGTACTCGGCTCGCTCGTAGGAGAGCCGACCCCGCCCAGTGATCGGACAGAGATCGACCGCAGCGGGCGTGCGGGCCGGACCGGGTCGACGATCGGCCAGGAAGATCGGGCCGGCCCGCCGATCGCCGATCACCCGGGGCAGAAGCCGCGCCGACCCAGACTGGAAGTGCAGCCAGTCGGCGTCGCCCCCCTTGCGTCGCACCCGCAGCCGCTTGTTCTCCAAGTCGAGGTCATCAACGTTGGAAGAGAGGATCTCCTCGGCACGAGCCGCGGTCTCGTAGAGAAGCCGCCAGAGGCATTTCTCCCGAACCCCGACGTCAGATCGGCGGAACAGCCGCTCCAGTGATGACTTCGCGATGGCCTTCGTCCGATCGTCGGACTCCCGGCGGCGCTCGAGCACGGCGGCGGGGTCGACGGTCAGCCAGCCCCGGCGCTGAGCATGGGCGGTGAAGGAGCGCAGCGTGGCCACGTGGCGATTCCACGTCGCCGGCGCGCATGCGCCCCAGGCCGCGGTGGCGAAACCGTCAAGGGTGGCGCCGTCAAGGGAGGAGACAGCCAGCTCTCCGTGGGTCGCGCTGAGGAGGCCCATGGTCTGGGCGTAGGAGCGCCGGGTGGTCGCCGGCATACTCCGGGCCAGGAATCCCTCGGTCGCCTCGGCCACGGTCCGTTCGTGTCGGAGCGGTAGGACCTTGGCGGCCATAGCACCCTCCCTTCGTAGGCATGTGACAGGGAATGTGTCCTCGCCGACCGTAACGCCCGACGACCTCGGCTCGCGTCAGCGCAGGTCGGGACCTCGGCCGGGCCTCCCAAGCGGCGGCCATGTGACAGGGAATATCGTATTCCCTGTCACATCAGGACGGCGCGCTCCGTCGAGACCGGCGGGCTCCTCCGAGAGGGACGACGATGGCGCGGGACCTGGGCCTGGACGAGGTGGTGGACCACTTCACGCTCGTGGGCGACGAGGTCGACCAGCTCCGCAACAAGGCGGGAGGGACGCGGCTCGGCTTCGCCCTGTCGCTGAAGTTCCTGCTCTGGCGAGGCCGGTTCCCCCGAGGCCGCCACGAGCTGGCCGACGACGCCGTGGCCCACGTCGCCCGCCAGGTCGGCGTCGCCGCGGGCGAGTTCGGCTCCTACGACATGGCCGGCCGTACGGCCCAGCGCCACCGCAGCGAGATCCGCCGCTACACGGGGTTCCGGGAGTGCAGCGTGGCCGACGCCGAGAAGGTGGCCTTCTGGCTGGCCAGGCACGTGGCCGAGGCCGAGCGCCGGGAGGATTGGATCCGCGAGGACCTGCTCGCCCGATGCCGTGGCGAGCTGATCGAGCCGCCGAGCGCGGACCGCGTCACCGAGATCGTGCGATCGGCACTTCGACAGGCGGAGCAGACGCTGCTGACCAGGGTGGTGGCACGCATCGACTCCGGGACCATCGGCCGGCTGGAGGCGCTGGTCGGCTCGGAGGACGAGACGGACGTCGACCACCCGGACGTGCTGGCCACGATCAAGACCGACCCTGGCGACGTCAGCCTCGATTCCCTCCTGGCCGAGCTCGCCAAGCTCACGGCGGTCCGCGCCGTCGGGCTGCCGGCGAGCCTGTTCACCGACGTGGCGCCCAAGGTGGTTACGGGCTGGCGGGCCCGGGCCGCAGTGGAGTCGCCGAGCCACCTGCGTGATCACCCCCAGTCCACCCGGCTGGTGTTGCTGTCGGCCCTGCTGTTCGAGCGCGAGCGCGAGATCACCGACGCCCTGGTCGAGCTGCTCATCTCCACCGTGCACCGCATCGACGCCCGGGCGAGAAGAAGGTCGTCAAGGAGTTCGTCAAGGACTTCCGCCGGGTCACGGGCAAGGACACCATGCTCCGCCACATCGCCGAGGCCGCCCTGGATGCGCCCGACGACACGGTGCGGGAGGTCATCTACCCCGTCGTGGGCGGGGAGACGACACTGCGGGACCTGGTGGCCGAGTACCGGGCCAGCGGCACCGAGTACCAGCGCAACAAGCGGCGGGTGTTCAGGTCCTCCTACACCAACCACTACCGCCGGGGCCTGATCAAGCTCCTCGGCGTGTTGGAGTTCCGGCCCAACAACACGGCCCATCGTCCGGTGATCGACGCACTCGATCTGATCGTGCGCCACGCCGGCAGCACCGCCCAGTTCTACCCGGCGGAGGAGACGGTGGTCCTCGACGGCGTGGTCCGGCCGGACTGGGAGGACCTGCTGGTGGAGATCGACTCCCGGGGCCGCAAGCGCATCGTGCGCACCGTCTACGAGGCGTGCGTGCTCCAGGCGCTGCGCGATCGCCTGCGCTGCAGGGAGATCTGGGTGGTCGGGGCCCATGAGTGGCGCAACCCGGATGAGGACCTGCCGGCCGACTTCGAGGCCAACCGGGTCGAGCACTACGAGATGCTCCACAAGCCCCTCGACGCCGGCGCGTTCGTCGCCGGGGTCCGGGAGGAGCTGCGGGGCCAGCTGGCCGCCCTCAACGAGGAGCTGCCCGGCCTGGACTGGCTGGAGATCAGCGACCGCAAGAGCGGGGCCATACGGCTGAGCCCGCTGAAGGCGCAGCCCGAGCCGGCAACCTGCGCCGGCTCAAGAAGGCGGTCCGGGCCCGCTGGGGGACGGTGCCCCTCATCGACGTGCTCAAGGAGGCGGCGCTGCGCACCGGGATGCTGGCCCAGTTCGCCCCCGTCGGCACCCGGGAGGCGATCGAGCGCGACGCCCTGTGGGAGCGGCTGCTGCTGGTGGCGTACGCCTACGGGACCAACACTGGCATCGGCGCCGTGGCCCGGGGCGACCACGGCCACAGCGAGAGCGACATCCGCTACGTCGCCCGCCGGTACTTCACCCGCGAATGCGCCCGCGCCGTGGCCGTCGCGCTGGCCAACGCCACCTTCGCCGCCCGCCAGAGGGGCATCTGGGGCGAGAGCACGACCACGGTGGCCTCCGACTCCACCCACTTCCGCTCCTACGACCAGAACCTGTTCACCGAGTGGCACTCCCGCTACGGCGGGCCAGGCGTCATGATCTACTGGCACGTCGAGCGCCGCAGCGTCTGCATCTACTCCCAGCTCAAGAGCTGCTCGGCCTCGGAGGTGGCCGCCATGCTCGAAGGGGTGCTGCACCACTGCACCACTGCACCTCGGCGGAGGTCGAGCGCAACTACGTCGACACCCACGGGGCCTCGGTCGTCGGGTTCGCCTTCTCCTACCTGCTCGGCTTCAACCTGCTGCCTAGGCTCAAGAACATCGGCGCTGCCCGCTTGAGCCGGCCGGGCACAGGCGACGACCAGAAGTGGGACCACCTGGGCCCGGTCATGACCACCCGGGCCATCGACTGGGAGCTGATCGCCCGCCACTACGACCAGCTCGTCAAGTACGCCACCGCCCTGCGCCTGGGCACCGCCGAAGCGGAGCAGGTCCTGCGCCGCTTCACCCGCGGCGGCCCCAAACACCCGACGTTCCAGGCGCTGGAGGAACTCGGAAGGGCGGTCCGCAGCGCCTTCATCGCCGACTACCTGGCCTCCGAGGATCTACGCCGGGAGGTCCACCAAGGCCTACAAGTGGTCGAGAACTGGAACAGCGCGAACGCCACGCTGCACTACGGCAAGGACGGCGACCTGGCCGGACCAGACCGGGAGCACCAGGAGGTGTCCATGCTCGCCTTGCATCTCCTGCAGGCGGCACTCGTGCACGTCAACACGGTCATGGTCCAGCGCCTCCTGTCCGAGAATGCGTGGTCGGCACGGCTCACTGACGAGGACCGACGCGGTCTGAGCCCCCTCTTCTGGGCTCACGTCAACCCCTACGGCAAGTTCCGCCTCGACATGGACCGCCACCTCGACCTTGGAGTTGCCCTCGGTAGCGTGATGACCGCCCGCCGTGGTCCATTCCGTTGGCTTCGTTCTCTACTTTGCGGCTGGTGACACGAACCCGAGCGCGAGGCCAAGAAGGGCGAGCTCTACCAGCGCTACCACAAGGGCATGGGACGACCAGCTGGGAGCGCTCGGGCTGGTCCTCAACTGCGTGGTGCTGTGGAACACCTTCTACATGAACGCCGCCTTGGAACAGCTGCGAGCCCAAGGTCTTCGGGTCCTCGACGAGGACGTCGCCCGCCTGTCGCCCTTCGTGCGACACCACCTCATCGTCCACGGCAAGTACTCGTTCCTGCTGCCGGAGCTGCTCGGTGGGCTGCGGCCGCTAGGAGATCCTGGTGCGGCCGATCTCGAGGCCGACTGATGTCGGAACCGGTCTCGATAGGCGCTGCGGTCGACGTCGGGCTCCTGGGAGCTGACCAGCTCGATCCACACGGCTCCGGATCGCGAAGGCAGCCGTGCGCAGACAAGAGTCGTGTGCGAGCCTCCCGACGCCCGCCCCGCAGGAGGCAGGCAGGCACCGGGCGGGTGGGTCGCTACAACACGAGCGGCAGCAGAGTTGCCATCTCCTGAACCGTTGAACAGCGTTCGAACACACATCGCCCCCCGACGACGCTGACGCTCGAAGCGGCCTTACCGTGACTTTTCGTTCCGATGTTCCTCAAGGGCCGACACAGCGGAGCGTAACCGCGCGGCGACCTCCAACGTCTTGATCCCCGTCAGGGACCAACAAGGAGGAAGTCATGGCAGATGCAGGGAGCGACGTCGAGCACCTCAACACCGCGCTGGCGGAGATGGCCGAGCGGGCGTCAGCCGACCCCGCCTACCGCGACCAACTGAAGACGAACCAGGTCGAGGCGCTCCAGAACGCCGGCGTGTCCGCCTTCACGCTGTCCGGCGTATTCGCCGAGCTGGGGGCGGAGGAGGAGGAGGTTGCCGCCTTCGGCATGGCCACGGGGCGGGGCGTCGCCGTCGGCGGCGGAGAGCCTGCCGGCATCATCATCAACGGGGTCTGCGTCGGGACCTGCAAGAGCGTGACGATCATCGTCGACATGGGATGCCGGAACTCCTTCCTCTAGTCGCAGGATTGCGGCACGACATGCTGTCGCCGTCCGGCGGATCGGTCCGATCGGTGATCGAGGCCGCCTGCCGGACGGAGACGGCTCTGGCCGCCGGCTGGGGGGACCCGCACTCGGACGGCACGTGGGTCACGGTGGCCCATCCCGGAGCGGCCGTCCCGAGCCAGGGATGGAAGCTGCACGTGTCGGCCACCGTCAGAGACGCCGGGGAGGTGCTCCGACGGGTCCTGCCCGTCCTCATGGACGAGGTGTCGACGTTCAAGGTCGCGGCATCGACGCAGCGGCTCGCCGAGCTCAACCGGGGCGACTGCGGGGCCAGCCAGGTCGGGAAGTTCGTCACTGTCTATCCGCTCGACGAGGGGCAGGCCGTCCGCCTGGCCCTCGTCCTCGACCGGGTGACCGCCGGGCTGTCCGGCCCCCGCGTGCCCTCGGACCGGGCGCTCCACCCGCAGAGCCTCGTCCACTACCGGTACGGCGCGTTCGTCGCGCACTGGATGCAGACGGCGCTGGGCGAGGTGGTCGGCGCCATCGACGACCCCGACGGCCGGCTCGAGCCCGACCGGCGCACCCGCTGGTACCGGGCCCCCGCCTGGGCTCGGGACCCGTTCGTGGCTGCCGGGCTGTGCAGCCCACCTCCGGCCGTCGACCTGCTCGTCGCCGGTCGGTACCTCACGGCCGCCATCCTCGGTAGCACGCCCGATGTGACGGTCCGGCTCGTGGTCGACCTCGAAGGCGGCGAGCGGCGCGTGCTGAAGGAAGCCCGTGGCGGGGGCACCAGCGGCGCCCATGCGCTGCTTCACCATGAGGCCCGGGTGCTGGCCCGGCTGGCCGACGAGCCCCACACCCCTGCGGCGCACGACCTGTTCGAGCAGGGCGAGAGCCTGTTCCTCGTCATGGACCACATCGCCGGCCTCACCCTCGAGCAACACGTCCGGGCTCTCGCTGCCGACGGCCTGCTCGTGCCGGTCGAGCAGGTGGCGGCGTGGGCGACGACCCTGGCCGAGGTGCTCGGCCGGATGCACGACCGGGGCATGTCCTACGGCGACCTGAAGCCGCCGCATGTGATCGTGACCCCGGACGGCGGCCTGTTCCTGGTGGACCTGGAGAGCGTGTGGCCGGCGCTGCCCGACACGGATTCGGCGGTCCTGGGCACGCCCGGCTACACGTCCCCCGAGCGCATGTCGCGATCAGTGCCCTCGGTCGGCGACGACGTCCACGCCCTGGGCGCCACGCTCTACTTCATGCTGACCGGGGTGGAGCCGTCGCTCGCCCCGGACCGGCGGCGCCTGCTCGACAGACCCCTGGGGATGCTCAATCCGTCGGTACCGGAGGGCGTGGTCGAGCTGGTCCGGCGGTGTCTCGACACGGTGGCCGCCGCCAGGCCGGCGTCGATGCGGCAGTTCTGCGCCCTTCTCGGTGCTGCGCTGTATACCCCTTCGAGCGTGCCGGCCCGCGACGCAGGGACCGCTGCATTCGACAGCGTCGCCCGGGGCATCGCCGCGAAGATCTGCCGGGGAACGACATGGGACAACGAGGTGCCCGCGCGCCGGGACATCGACGGCGGCCTGGCCGGTGTCGTGCTGGCGCTCGCCCAGGCTGCTCCCGAGCTGGACGTCGCCGAGCTGTGGGTGGCGCTCCGGGCGCGCGCCCGGTGGCTGGCGTCGTCATCCCCGCTTCCCGGTGGGCCCCTGCCCGGCCTCTACGTGGGAGAGGCCGGCGTCGGGGCCGCGCTACTCCGCGCCGGCCAGGCGCTCGCCGACGACGCGCTCTTGGCGGCCGCCGTCGAGAAGGCCCGGTTGGTCGCCGCGCTCCCCCCCGGGTCGCCCGATCTGTTCAACGGCACCGCCGGCCGGCTCCGCTTCCACCTGATGCTGTGGGATGCCACTCAGGGTCAGGAGCACCTCGATGCCGCCCTCGCAGCCGGCGAGCGACTGACGGCGACCGCCGAGCGGCCGGAGCGGGATCAGGCCGAATGGGCGATCCCGCCCGGGTACGAGGGCGCCAGCGGGCTGCGCTACCTGGGGTACGCCCACGGCGTGGCCGGCATCGCAGATGCCCTTCTCGACCTCTTCGAGGCCACTGGGCACAAGCGCTTCCGGGACATGGCCGCCGCCGGCGGGCGGCGGCTGGCGGCGCTGGCCGTCCCCGTGCTCGGTGACGGGTCGGGACGGGACTGGCCCGACCACGCCGGCGGCAGCCGGGGAGGAGCGCTCTGGTGCCACGGCGCGGCCGGGGTCACCCGGTTCCTGGTGCACGCGGCCCGGGTGGAACTCTTTCCCGGCGCCGCCGACCTCGCCGACGCCGGCGCCCGTGCCGCGGCTGCGGCGCGGAGCACGGGGCCGGGCCAGTGCCATGGCCTGGCCGGCAACGCGGACGTGCTCGTCGACGCCTATCGCACCACGGGCGATCGTTCGCACCTCGACAGGGCCCTGGTCCTGGGCCGCCTGCTGCGCGCCTTCGTCGTGGAGCCCGACGGCCTCGATCCCCCCTCGCCCGGGGCGATCCGCTCCGACGACCTCATGAACGGCTGGGCCGGGCTCCTGACCTGTGTCCTCAGGTTGGCCGCCCCCGATCGGCTGGGGCATGTCCTCGACGTCCGCCCGGGCCACGTCTCCGTGGCCGGCCTCCCGTCACGACTGGCGACGGAGGGCTGAGGTGGCCCGCACCGACGTGGTCGCCGGCCGCAGCATCTGCGAGAGGCGGCCGGCGGCGCGCGGCGCCTCGCGGACGTTGGCGGCGGTCGCCCACAGGACGGTCTTGACCTGGAACGGCCGCAGCTCGGGATGCTTGGAGCGGATGAGGGCGGCGATGCCGGCGATGTGGGGCGCGGCGTAGGAGTTGCCGGTCGCCGTGGGGTAAGCACCACCCCGCCAGGCGACGTCGACATCGATCCCCGGTGCCAGGAACTCGGTGGGCGGGTCGGGGTTGTAGTGGAACCGGAACGGGTCGGTGGCCAGATTGCAGGCCACGCTCGTCACCGATCCGTACAGCGACGGGAAGCTGGTCCGGGCCACGTTGTTGGCGGCGGTCACGACCATGCAGCCGCGGAAATACGCCTGGTCGCAGACCTCGTAGAACGGCAGGGCCCAGTCCCGGCGGGTGGTGCCGAGGGAGAGATTGATGACGTCGAAGCCCTGCTCCACCGCCCACCCGAGGCCCCGGAGGAATCCGGCCGCCTTGCCGCCCAAGCCGGCGCCCAGCACCTTCACACTGGTGATTCGGGCCTCGGGTGCAATGGAGTGGATGATGCCCGCCACCGCGGTGGCGTGACCGAAGGAGTCGTCGTGGGGACCGGGATGGTCGACGGCGTTGCCCTCGCCGTCGACGGTTACGGCCAGGCCGGCGTCGACGTCGACGCATCCCTCGAGAGCCGGATGGTCGGCCTCCACCCCACTGTCGACGACGGCAACCCGGACCCCCGCCCCCGTGGCCCCGCCCCAGGCCCAGGCCGGTGACAGGTCGTCGAGGGAGATCGCGCCGGGCAGGCGCAGAACCGTGGAGTCCCGGGTGTACGCCGGGCGCATGGGCCCCCCGCCGTCAGCCACGCGTCGTGCCACCCGTCACGACGGGACCCTACCAACGGGCCCTACAGGCCGTCTCCCGAAACCAGAGTGGCGACGACCTCGGCGACGGCCGGATAGCGGGTCGGGGCCGTTGCCGCCAGCCGAGCCAGTCCATCGGCCAGGTCCGAGGGGGAAGGCGGCGCAGCGGCGGTGCCGGCTCGTCCCTCATGCCCCGACACGAGCGCCACTCCGGCGATGCCGGCCAGCAGGGTTGCCAGCTCGACGTCGTCGAAGGAGAAGCTGCCACCGCCAGCCTTGTCGACCAGCTCCAGCGCGCCGACGACCGCGTCGTCGACCTCGCACGGCACGCAGAGGACGCTCCCCGGCGGGCGGCCGAGGACGGCCGCCAGGCCTTCGGCGGCGCGGGGGTCGCCGACACGCGATGCCAGCGCCAGCGGCTGGCCGGAGGTCACCACGTACTCGGCCGGGCCCGCTCCATCGGGGGCCTGCGCTCCCACCAGGGACGGAGGTGCGTCCCCGGCGACTGCTCTCACGACGAGACGGTCGCCGGCGGTGCCCACCACCCATCCGGCGGCAGCGCCGGTGAAGTCGGCTGCCGCCTTCGCTATCGCCTGCAGTACCGGATCGGTCATCGTCCCACCGCACCGAAGGTACCCGTCGCCCGGCGCACCTCGTCGACCGATGGTGCCGGGGGCCCCGGCGCAGCCGGAACCACTGAAAGCCGGGTGCCGGGCATGAGCGACATGCGGGTGAGCCGGCGGCCGCCGGCGGGGGCGACGGCCGGGGCACGGGACCCTTCCAGCGCCGCCCCAACGGAGGGCATCGCCACCGCCAACGCGGCGACCGCCTCGTCGTCGAGGACCAGCAGGCTGACGGGCCCATCGGCCGACAGCACCGAGCCCGTCTCCTGCCCGAGCAGCGCCGATACGCCGAAGGCGTCACCCGGTCCCAGCTCGGCCACCGGAGCCGGGTCGCCCCGACCCATCCCGGGGGCGAGGACGGCGGCCCGGCCCCGCCGCACCAGCGCCAGCCGGCCGCCGCCCTCCTCCAGCCGTTCCCCTGCGGCCAGCTCGAAGGGCCGCAGGCGAGACGCCACCGTGGCCAGGTCGTCGGGGGCCAAGGCGGCGAACAGCGACACCCTGGCCAGCGCGGCGGCTGCGTCGAACGCCGGCTCGGCGGCGACGGCGCCCCCGGTCTGCTCCGCCCACAGGCCGGCGTAGACACCGCCGAGGCGAAGCAGTTCGTCGTGGGTGCCCTGCTCTACCAGCCGTCCGGCGACGAGGACGAAGATGCGGTCGTACGTGGTGACGGAGTTGAGGCGGTGGGTGACGGCCACCGTCGTGCGCCCGGCGCCGACGCGCTCGAGCGTGGAGGCGATGAGGCGCTCGGTGCGGGGGTCGAGCGCCGACGTGGCCTCGTCGAGGATCAGCACCGACGGGTCGCGCAGCAGGGCCCGGGCGATGGCGAGGCGCTGGCGCTGTCCCCCGGAGAGGCGTCCGCCCCTCTCGCCCACCAGGGTGTCGTAGCCCCGAGGCAGCTCGGCGATGAAGTCGTGCAGCTCGGCCGCCCGGGTCGCCGCCTCGACCTCCTCGTCGGTGGCGCTGGGCTTGCCCATGGCGATGTTCTCGCGGATGGTGGCGTCGAAGAGGAACGACTCCTGGAACACCACGCCGAGCTGGCCCCGCAGCGAGGCGACGGCGCCGGTCCGGATGTCCCGGCCGTCGAAGCGCACCACCCCCTCGTCGGGGTCGACGAAGCGCATGAGCAGCTGCAGCACCGAGGACTTGCCGGCGCCGGTCGGCCCGACGAAGGCCACCCGTGACCCGGCGGGGATCACCACGTCGATCCCCTCGAGCGTCCGGCGCTCCGGCGTGTAGGAGAACCCGACGCCCTCAAGGTGGATCTCGCGCCGGAGCGGCGGCAGGGCGACGGCGTCCGGCGCGTCGTCGATCTCCGGAACGGCCTGGAGCACCTCGTTCACCCGTTCCAGGGCGCCGGTGGCGGCCTGGATCTCCTGACCGATGCCGGTGAGGGCGGTGACCGGGCTCAGCACCTCGCCCATGAGGCCGAGGAACGCCACCAGGCCGCCGATGGTGAGGTTGCCCTCGAGGATGAGCCAGGCACCGACCCCGATCACGGCCAGGCGCAGGAACGTCACGACGGTGTTGACCGACAGGCCGAACAGGCCGCCGAAGAGCTGCAGGCGCAACTGGGCGTCGAACAGGCGGTCACAGGCCCGGCCGAAACGGGCCCGCTCCCGGGCTTCCAACGCGAACGCCTTCACGACGCCCTGGGCGCTGAAGTTCTCCGTCGCGGTGCTGACCAGACCGCCCATGCGTTCCTGAACGGCGATGCTCCGCTTGCGGGCACCGCCCGACATCGCCTTGTAGACGAGGCCCACCACGGGGGCGCCGGCCAGCACGATGGCGCCCAGGAGGGGATCGAGGGTGAGAAGCACGAGAGAGGCGACCACGAGCGACAGGACCTGGAAGAAGCCCTCCCGCACGGTCTCCGACAATCCGGCCTCCAGGCTGGCGACGTCGGAGACGAGCCGGGAGAGCACGTCGCCCTGCTGGTGGCGGCTGAACCAGCCGGTCGACTGGGCCTGCATACGGGCGAACATCGACGTGCGGATCTGGCGGATCACCGCGCTGGACACGTAGGCCGCCAGATAGGAACGGCGCAGGGTGGCCAACAACGACACCGCGAAGGCCGCGCCCAGGAACCCAAGTACGCCCATGACCTGGGACAGCTCGCCGCTGGGAATGGCGGTGTCGAACAGGCGCTTCACCGCGAACGGAAAGACCATGGTGAAGGCCAGGCCGAGCAGCATGTACACGAACATCTCCGCCTCCCGGCGGCGGTGGGGCCGGAGGTAGCGGAGGGCGAGCCGGAGGAACTGGCCGGCGCGCACGTCGGGGGGCCCCGACGCCAGCTTCCAGGACCACGCCTCCTCCAAGCCGGCCAGGCTCGTTCCGTAGACGTCGGTGGCAGTGACGTCGACGCGACCGGGCTTGGACTCCGCCAGGAGCCGGCGGAGCGACGCCTCGTCGGCCCGCTCGAGCAGGTAGTTCACGAACGACAGAGCCATGGCTCCCGCCAGCTCGCCCTCGGCAGCGGCGAAGGGCGGCAGCTCCATCTCCCGGAGGCGCGGGTCGGGGTCGGGCGACCCGGAGAGGTGCAGGCCGTAGCCCTCGAGGACGACGCCGAGGTCGACGGCGGCCGGAAGGGCGGCACCGAAGAGCAGGGCCAGCGGGCGTTCCGGGGCCTCCGGTGGCGACTCGGCGCTCACCACCATCCAGATCTCGCCGCGGGCGGAGTCGACCACCGTCCCGCCGGTGACCACCTCGCCCGAGTGGTCCGGGTCGGGAAAGGGGTCGACCAGACAGATCTGCGGCTTTACGCCCCACGGCTCCGAGCCGATGCCGGACAGGCGCCGGCGGGCTCGACGAACGGCCGCCGACATCGCCGAGGCCGCCGCCTCGCCGGCCGAGCCGGGCCGGTACCGCACCACTGCGGCGTCGGACTCAGTCGAGGCGAGCTCGTCGAGCGCGGGGCGCACTGCCGGTGCGGTTGCGGAGGTCGCCGGCACTGCCGGCTCAGCCGGCCCGGCCGGCGGCAGCATCGGTGCCGGTGCCGGGGCAGTCGTGACGACCGCTCCGGTCTCGACCACCACGATGGTGGTCCCCGCCAGGCCGATCGAGTCGCCGGCATGGAGCCCGAACGCCGTTCCCGCCGTCAACGGGCTTCCGTTCAGTGTGGTGCCGTTGGTGCTCCCGAGATCCACGACCGTCAGCCCGTCGTCGCCGGCGGTGAGGAGCAGGTGGCGGCGGGACACGGCCGGGTCGACGACCACCAACCCGTCGCACTCCCGTCCCACTTCGAGGGGCCCCGACTCCAGGGCGAGACGCCGGCGTTCCAGACCGGGCTCGCGGATCTCGACCTGGGCGGTCATCGTGTTTCCTGGCCGCTGCGCTCGCCGAGCCCTGACGGGCTTCCGGCTGAGCCCTCCGCTCGGATCGACCACGGAGGCGGCGCTGCGCTCCGGCGGGGCCGGCAGCCCGGCTCGGCGTGCTCGCTCACCGGCTGACCTTGGCCCGGGCCAGGCGGCGGAACCGTCCGACGCTCACGCCGGCACGGCCGGCGGCCAGCCCGGCGCCCCCCCCGGCCAAACCGGCGAGGACCATGGTCAGCAGACCCGGTTCCCGGCCGGCCAGCAGGGCGGCGACCAGGGCCACGGCACAGCCCAGGGGGCCCCCGAGCAGAACGAGGGTGGCCACGCCGGTGCGGCGGCGCCGGCCCCGGCGCAGCAGGCGCAGCACGGACTCGGCGTAGGCGACGAGGAACAAGAGGGCGGCGATCCCGACGGCCCCGGGCAGCGACAGGGGGCCGGACCGGGTCGACCGGACCGCAAAGCTGCGCGACCCCACGGAACGGCCGCCGCTGAGGAGATCGAGCTGCCCCGTCGTCCGCCCGGCGGCCACGTACCGGCTCCCGGCCAGGTCCACCACGGCACGGAACGACCCGTCGGCGCCGAGCTCCGTGGTGCCGGAGGCGGAGCCGACGCCAATTCCGCCGATCGACAGCGCAAGCCGAACCTGGTCCGGCACACCCCCCGGCAGGCGCCCCTCCACGATGACGACATCGGCCAGATCCAGCGCCACGGCGCCGGCAGCCGCATCCACCCCGGCGACGCGGACGGCGCCCTGTGGCAGGTCGCCGCCGTGCCCCGGCGAGCCCAGGCCCAGCAACCCGAGGGCCAGGCAGGCGGAGAGCAGGCCTGCGGTCCAGGCCACCTGCCGTGTCGGGAACGGCGGCCGTTCGACCATCCGCCGCACCGCCACCAGCACCACGCCGTCGTCCTCGAGCGGCCGAGCGCGTCCGGGTCTGGTCGTCACCGTGGCGCGGACGGGGGCGCTCGGTGCCACGACGACCGTGGGCGGCGCCGAGCCTGTCGACGCCACGAGGCCGGCGCCCGCGCCGATGGGCGGGACGCTCTGGCGCTCGGTGGCGGCCACGATCAGCGTCGACCCCATCACCGAGACCTGCCCGCGCGCCGCCGGCCACCCCGGCCCCCAGGCCGACGTCGCCGCCTCGGCCAGGGCCACCCCGAACGCCTCGGCCGTCGGGTAGCGCTGGTCGGGACGGGTAGCCAGGGCCCGCATGACCACTGCAGCCACGCCGGCCGGGACCCCCGGCGCCACCTCGGTGAGCGGCGAGGGCTGCTCGTGGACGTGCTGGTAGAGGATGGCCATGGCATCGCCCTCGTCGGGGAAGGGCAGGCGACCCGACAGCAGCTCGTAGAGCATGATGCCCACCGCGTAGACGTCGGTGGCGGGCCCCAGCTCGGCGGCCTGGGCCTGCTCGGGCGCCATGTAGGCCGGCGTGCCCAACACCTCACCGGCCCGCGTCGCCATGGTCTCGGCGCCACCGACCACCTTGGCGATACCGAAGTCGGTCACCTTGAGCGCGCCGCCCGCTGAGAACATAAGGTTCTCGGGCTTCACGTCGCGGTGGAGGATCCCTCGCTGGTGGGCGGCGTGGAGGCCGGCGGCCGTGGCCAGGACCAGACCGCAGGCGGCCTCGGCGGTGACACCGGAGGAGGTGAACCGGCTCCAGACCGTGCCGCCTGGCAGCTTCTCCATGACCAGCAGGCACAGGCCGTCGGACTCGACGTAGTCGTACACGGGCACGATGTGGGGGTGGTCGAGGGACGCGAGCAGGCGGGCCTCGGCGGTGAACCGCTCACGGACGGCGGGGTCGGCGGCGAAGGCCCGGGGCAGCTGCTTGATGGCGACCTCGCGGCCGAGCTGGCGGTGGCGGCCCTCGAGGACGACACCCCAGCCGCCCCGTCCGAGCTCGGCGCCGACCTCGTAGGCCGGGAGGGCGGCAGTGACGCGCTCGCGGTCGAGGGTCATGGATCCACTGCGGCGACCGGCCGGACGGCGACGGTGGGCGGCGCCGGCGAGGACGCCGGCTGCTCCGGTTCGGCCGCCGTGTCGGGGGCGTCGACCTCGCCCGCCGGGCCGAGCTCGACGGCCGGGCCGGTCGTCACCACCGTCGTGGGGGCGGGCACGGGCTCCGATCCGTCGGGGTGGCCAGCTCGGAGCGGACCGCGGGGATGGCCGGCTCCGACGTGGCGACCGGCAGCTCGCCCGCGACCGGCTCCGCAGGCAGCGCCTCCATCCCCTCGGGCATGGCCAGCTCGGGCCAGGACGGCCCGGCGGGCAGCGCGGGCTCGACCGGCGGGGCTTGCATCGCCACCAGGCCGTCCTCCTCGTCCTCGCCCGTGTCAGGCGCAGGTGTCAGGTAGCCGAGCCCGAACAGCACACCCGCCGACACCACCATGACGGTCAGCCAGCGGCCGGGGGTCGGGACGAAGACCCGGGTGGCCGACAGGGTGAAGTTGAGCAGCAGGCCGAGCCCCAGGCCCGGGGTGAGGAACCGGAGGGCGCGCCGCCAGCGGTTGGGGGGCAGACGATGGCGGGCCAGTCCGACTAGCGCGCCGAGGAACGACAACAGAGTGAGGAAGGCCACTCCCAGGCCGAAGATGCCGTAGACCGACAGCAGCGAACCCCGCACGTCGACGACGCCGCCCTGCTCGGCGACGACGCGCCTGTCGGCGTCGAGGACCTTGACCGCGCCGGGGATCAGGCCGGTGGCCTGCCCCTCGAGGCCTCCCAGATCTAGGAGGAAGCGGCGCGATCCCGTCTCACCCGGGCCGACCTTGAGGCCGACCGCGGTGTCGTAGGCGAAGAACGTGAGACCGACGACCTTGCCCTCGAGGCGGACGATGCGGATGTCGAGGGCCCGCGACGTGTTGTTGGTGACCTCGACCGCCAGCGTGGCCTCGCGGCGCGGCGACAGGCGGATCGGCCGG
The DNA here is from genome assembly GCA_046262035.1 of Acidimicrobiales bacterium. GTDB lineage: Bacteria > Actinomycetota > Acidimicrobiia > Acidimicrobiales > AC-14 > JBHENM01. The sequence continues at coordinate 16,255 of JBHENM010000201.1, forward strand.
GCCTCGGTCGCGGCTCCCACCGAGGCTCCGTCGATGGTGGCCGAGAGGCGGGCGTCGCCGGCGGCGGCTCCGGCCGGATCGAGGACGCTGAGCGGGAGCAGGACAGGCGCGATCAGGGCCGCTACGGCGGCAGCCGCCTTGGCGGCCTGACGCATGCTGCGCTCCCTTCATCGACAGGTACGCTCTGCTGACGCACACACGGTCCCCCGGTTACACGTGTCGGGGGTATCCACTCAGCCGTACCTGGGCTGCTCAGGCGACTCGCCAGGGACGGTTGGCCGGAGGCCGCTCAAGGGACGGTGGCTGATCCCACCCCGCGCGACCGGCGGGCGGTCTCTCCTTGGGCTTGGGGTCGACGACGAGGTCGTGGTAGCGCAGAGGGTCGTGTGCGACAGCGAGATCGAGGACGCGGTAGAACACCAGGCCGCGGCTGCGTGAGGTCCGGCGGTTGAAGCGGAACACGAACTCGTCGAGGTAGGCCTGCAGGTGCGCCGCCTCCACCGATCCCTGGTGGGTGCCGAGGAGCCAGCGCTTGGCCAGCGAGGCGATCCGGTGCACACCCGGGAGCAGGCCGCCCGGGTCCTCGCCGCGCCGCCGGGCGGCGCGCTGGCTGAAGCGGGCATGGGTGTACCCCAGCTCGGCGATGCCGTGGTAGCCGCTCCAGCCGTCGGTGACGACCGTGGCGCCGTCGGCCACGTGGGCGGTCACGAACGGGTGCAGGGAGCCGGCGGAGGCGTCGGTCAGCAGGGCCATGCGGCACCGCCCGAACCCCTTCGGGGCCAGGACCTCGACAGCCACTCCCACCAGGGCTTTCTTGCCCTTCTGGCGGCCGCCTCGCAGCCCCGGCTCCTCGCCGCCGATGAAGGTCTCGTCGACCTCGACGCGGCCCGTGAGCCGCTCCCGGCCGGGCCTCACCAGCACCGAGCGCAGCCGGTGGAGCATGGCCCACGCCGTCTGGTAGGAGCCGATCTCCAGCACCCGCTGCAGGCTCTGCGCCGACACCCCGTCCTTCTGTGTGGCGAACAGCCAACACGCCATGAACCAGACCGTGAGCGGCGTGCGCGTCTTGTCGAAGATCGTCCCCGCCGTCACTGACGTCGCCGAGCGGCAGGACCCGCAACGGAGCCGGCCGTCACCGAGCCGCCAGCCGCCCGGCTGTCCGCAGGCCGGGCAAACGAACCCGTCGGGCCAGCGCAGCCACTCCAGATAGTCGAGGCAGTCGGCGTCAGTGGAGAACCACGACCGCAGCTCGCCCACCGACTTCGGGTAGTCCCGTCCCGCCACCAAAGAAGCGCTCAAGGACCCGGAAGCTACTGCAACTCCGGTCCGGTTGAGTGGATACCCCCCACACGTGTAACCGCGAGCCCCGCCCCGACGTCTGGAACCGCACGTTGGACACTTCCGCCGCTGAACGCCTGCTCGCAAAGCTCCGGCATTTTATCGCCACGGAGCTCGACTACGACGAGCGGGCGCTTCTGGGTGCGCTCGTCGCACCGGCTGTTGCGCAGGCTCATTCCGACGTCGACGCCGAGGTGACAGGATTCGCCGGAGGCGGCTGGTCCGCCGGCGACCTCCCGCAAGCCCTGGTGACGGCGCTACGCGATGCCGACGTGCGGGTGGAGGGCCTCGGGCTCTGAGCCGTACAGGTGGACCTCGGCCTCCGCCAGAGCGGCGCAGCCCGGGCACGACCTGACGTGGCGGGCGGCGGCCACGACGTCGTCGGGAGAGAGGGCGTCGAACACCGGGCATCCGGGGCCCCTACGCCGGACCATCAACTCCAGGGCGAGCGCCTCACGGAGGCGGCGGCGGGCGCGATGCACGATGACCTTGGCGGCACCCCGGCTCACGCCGAGGGCGACGGCCACCTCGGCCGGCCCCAGACCCAGATGGGTCACCATCGACACCGCGGTGGCGTCACGGCGCGAGAGACCGGCGACGCAGCCGGCCACCAGGCGGGCCAACTCGGACAGCTCGGCCAGTTCCTCCGACGAGGGGCCGCCGGCTACCGGCTCGGCTGCCCACTCCTCGTCGAGGCTCGTGGTCGGAGCCCGGCCTGTCGAGCGGTGCCGGTCGACGACCGCGTTGCGGGCGATGGCCAGCAGCCAGGGCCGGAAGCGATCCGGCTCCCGCAGGCTGACCAGGCGCTCGAGCGCCTTGACGAAGACATCCTGGACGACGTCGGCGGCGACCTCGGGGTTCGAGATGCCGTTGGCCACGACCCGGTTCACCGCGCCGACATTGGCCCGGTACAACGACGCGAACGCAGCCGTGTCGCCGGCCAGTGCGAACCTGACCAGATCAGCCTCGGCGGGCGCCGCCGTAATGCCACTCACAGTTACGAGCATACGCCTGTCTGCGCGAAATGAAAGGGCAAGTTCGAGGGTCAGTGGCCCCCGAAATCGCCGCCGGCGTCGTCCATCCGGCCCGGTGCCGGGCGGTGGATGCGCCGGCGACGGAACAGGACGAGGATCAGGAGCACGAAGAAGATGAACAGCGCCAGCACGGAGTTGGGCGACTCCACCGAGGTCGCCACCACCACGTCCATGGGGATGGTGAAGCTGGTGGCCCCGCAGTCGATGTCGATGTCGTAGCGACCCGGCCCGAAGTCGGGCAGCGTCAGGATGGCGACGAAGCTGCCGTCGTCCAGGCCCGGAATCGATCCGACGGCGACGTCCCCCACCACGACCGCCACGGGTGCGCCCGGCGAACACCCCTCCCCCCGCAGCACGACCACCCCGCCCGGCTCGCTCGACGGGCGGTCCATCCGCAGGATGGGGGGCATCAGAGGGCCGGGGAAGCCGGAGGGTTGTGGCGGTGGCTGGTCGATGTCCACCGGCCCTGGGGCGGGGTCGGACGGCTCGAGTAGCTGGATCGAGGGGGTGAACGGAAGGGTCGTCCTCGGCGGAGTCGGGACCGTGGGCCGCGGGGCAGGGGTCGTCGCAGGCGGTTGGGTGGGACCCGGACCAGGGCCGGGCGGGGGTGCAGTCGGCGGAGGGTCGGGCGGCGAGGTCGGAGGTGGCGAGGTCGGAGGTGGCGAGGTGGGGGGCGGCGTGGTCGTCGTCGTCCGTTGCACGACGGTGGTGGACGTCGTGCCTGCGGTCCCACCGCTCCCCGCGCCGGCCGGCTGGGCCAGCAGCAGGACGATCAGGAACGCATGCATCTGGAACGTCTCCGCTCGCCCGGCCCACCGCGCTACTTGATGCCTTGCTCCTTGATGGCGTACTCGGAGCGGCCGAGGCCCATGTCGCCCACGGCCGGCGCGGTGGCCGGCGCGGTGGCCGACGCCGGCCGCGGACGCCGGGGGATGTTGTCCCGGGTCGTGTTGATCCCGTTGAAGCCCTCGACCTCCGCCTCGGCCTCGGTCTCGTCGTCGGCGACGGCGATCTCGTTCCCGGCCTGGTCGGCCATGGCTTTCGTCTCCCTGTTCGTCGGTGTCGGTCGTCCAGACGCCCCGGGGCGAGCGGGGTTACACGGAGGGAGGCCGATCAGGAGAGCTTCAGGCTGCCGCAGGTCAGCGTGCCGTAGGCGGTACCACTCGGGTCGGCCCGGTGCTCCCGACGCAGACCCCAGGGGCAAAGTAGCCGCCTACCTCACCAACTACCCTGGCGACAGCGTCGGCGGGGATGCCGGCGGAGGGGGCGCCGCGTGCGTCGGGGTGGAACCCGAGGATGCCGCCAAGCCCGGCGGGGTGCACATCGTGACCAGGCGCGGCGAGCCCTGGATCTCGGTCCCGTACCTCGAGAAGATAGCCGCGGCCGGAGGTGGTTCCAGGTGGCACGGCGATGCTTCCGGCGGAGCCACCCAACGACCCGTCCACCGAAGGAGCAGGTAGTTGAAGGTCGGCCGACCCCCGGTCATCGGATGGCCCTTACGCCGATCGGTAGCACGATGCGGAGGCGAGGACGTCTATGTCGACGAGGTAGGTGGGACCCGCGTCGTATCGGAGGCGCACCGAGAAGGAGAAGAGCGTGAGACCTGGGCGGTGCGGTAGGCGGGCGTTGGCGGTGAAGCCGACGGAGCCGAAGCCCTCGTCCTGACCCACCACGAACCCCTCGGCCCCGAACTCGGCCGCCATGGCGCGCACCCTGGCCGCCATCTCTGGCGTCAGGCCCGGGACGCCGTGGGGGTTGAACAGCAGGACCGAGCCGTGAACGTCGCTCGTCGTCGTGTGGTCCCAGGTCAGGTACTCGCCGTATGGCCGCCCGAAGCGCGTCGTGCACGCTTGACGCACAGGGGGCGGAAGCCCAGCCAGCATTCCCGCCAGGTCCGGTGGCTCCGACCCCCCGGCCGCGATCAAGCGTTCGAACATGGTGTCCACGCGAGACCGAACCTCCTCTGGGGTCGGAGCACTGGGAACTGGGTCGTAGAGGACCCAGCGGAGCATGAGCAGGGCGGTGATACCGGCGCTCACGGCCATGCCGGTGGCGAGGACACCTAGAGATGCCGCTGGGCTCCGGTCTGGATCGCGCTTCCGCTCGACGAGGCCGAACCAGACGTCGGTCACCACCAGCATGACGACGAGGAGCCCGAGGACCAGGATGGTTCGCCAGACCGTGTCGAGCTTGACGTGCTCATCGACGTCCTTCGCCTCCACGCCCGTACGCTTTCCCACAACGGTGAGCAGGCCGCCGATGCCGCCGAGGCCGGCCACGACCAGCGCCAGCCGGCCGATCACGCGCACGCCGCTGGGCCTTCTCATCCCGCGTCCGGAGGCGCCGGCAATACTCGTCGATGTGGGACCCGGGCAGCCTCCAGGCCGGCCTTCGTGCGCTCCCGGATGAGGTCGCGTTCAAACTCGGCCAGGGCGCCGAAGACGTTGAACACCAGCCGGCCCCCGGGGCTGGTGGTGTCCACCTCGCGCAGGC
>JBHENM010000202.1:0-1809 GCA_046262035.1 Acidimicrobiales bacterium
GCCTGCGCCTCCTGGATGCGGTGGACGCTCTGCGAACGGGCCACCAGGCAGTGATGCACCCGCGGGTCTCCTGCCATCCGACCTCCGCCGTAGCCGGAGAACCCCACGGTGAGCATGCCCCGCTTGTGGGCTTCGCCGAAGGCCATCATCAGGTTCTCGGAGTTGCCGCTGGTGGAGAAGCCCGTGGCGATGTCGCCCGGCTGCCCATGGGCGATGAGCTGGCGGGAGAAGACGTTGTCGAAGCCGACGTCGTTGGAGAGGGCGGTGATCACGGCCTGGTCGTCGACCAGCGAGCGGGCGGGCAGCGCCCGGGCCGCGTCGCCCGGGGGGCGGGTGTACAGCTGGGCCACGCCCTCGGCGTCGGTGGCGCTGCCGCCGTTGCCGAAGGTGAACAGCCGCCCTCCCGCCAGGAAGCGCCCGGCCATGGCGCGGGCGATCTCGTTCAGGAGGTCGTGAGATTCGGTGAGGGTCCGTTCCCGCAGTGCCGTGCTCTCGGTCCACTTGCCCTGGGCTGACTGGGCCAGGTCGACCAGGAGCGAGCCCGAGTCCTTCTCGTCGCCCTCGATGAAGGGGTAGAGGAAGTCGGTGGCTTCGGAGGTCATGACGGGCTCCCGTTGGAGCCGATAGCGAAGCCGGCGTGCACCAGCAGGAGGTCGCCCGGCTGAGGCGAGTCGACGAGGGAGATGTCGATGCGCTCCTCGCCGTCCGCCGTGCGCACCACGGCCTCGTCCCCCTCCACCGTCACCACTTCGGACAGCCGACCTTCGTCCGAGCACGTGATGCACACCTCGTCCGTGCACTCCGGCTCCACCTTGAGCAAGCCCGTGTGCTCGAAGCAGACGTGCACCAACTCCCACAGCATGTGGTAGATCCGCACGAACTGCTCTGACGCCTCTAGTGGCTCGGTCGTGTCGAGCCAGATCACGTGGTCGGCAGCCCCGGCCGGCGGACGGTCACCGTGGCCGATCCAGACCGTCTCCACGCCCCACGCCTGGCCGCGGCGCATGGCGTCGGCCACGATGGCGTCGGCGGCCGGGGCCAGGGCGCAGACGATGTCACCCGGGCGGACGGAAGCCCGCAGGGTGGGCACGAGGCCGGCGGCCGACACCGTGAGGGCGGGGAGGGCGCGCTTGCCCACGATCACGGGATGGACGAACTCCACGGCCACGTGGTGGGCGTGGAAGGGCCAAACGGGGGACGCGCACCACATGGTGGCGCCAGCGTTGAAGCGGCGGGCCAGGGCCAGCGAGGCCCGGGCCAGGTCGTCAGCGACCGGGCCCAGCTCCTGGGTGACCGTGGGTGCGGGGTGGGTGGTGCTCATCGCCGGCGAGCCGCCGGCTCAGGGGCGTCCGGACTCTCGACGAGCCGGCCGAGGATGCCAAGACACATGAGATTCCTCCGATTCCCTTCTATTCTCTCACTTGTGTCCGCGAAGTCAGACGGATCGGGCGGCCACACCGGAAAGGCCGCTGCGGCACGCACGGCGAGCTGAACCGCCCCGAAGGGGACGGAAAGGGCGGGAGATCCGAACTTTCACCTGCGTTCGCCTCCGAGCTAGGGGTAATCTACCTCTAGCTGTTGTCAGATAGGTGTGCACATCACTTACCGAACACGAGGTGAGCATGGCGACTGGAAGCGGAAGAGGGCGTTCGCCGCGGTCGGGCAAGGCTGGGGGCTCGGGCCCGACCCAGGGGTCCAGCGGCGGACACACGATGACCGAGGGCGGGATGATGCCCGCCGACTCGGAGATGAACGAGGGCCAGACCGAGAACCGCTCGAGCAAGGAGATCACCCGCCCCGCGGGTCAGT
>JBHENM010000203.1:0-3210 GCA_046262035.1 Acidimicrobiales bacterium
ACTGACCCGCGGGGCGGGTGATCTCCTTGCTCGAGCGGTTCTCGGTCTGGCCCTCGTTCATCTCCGAGTCGGCGGGCATCATCCCGCCCTCGGTCATCGTGTGTCCGCCGCTGGACCCCTGGGTCGGGCCCGAGCCCCCAGACTTGCCCGACCGCGGCGAACGCCCTCTTCCGCTTCCTGCTGCCATATAGAAAGCTCCCCTTCTAGGCTCGAACTAGATGTAGGCTACACCTATCTGACGGCGCCGTCAGGTGAATCTCTCGGGGTTCAGCCCGGGCTCACCGGCGGAGGACACTCACATTCTAGGGCCGGATTTTCGGTCCCGAGGCTGTCAGAATGCAGGAGAACGGTCGCTCCACACGAGGAGGTTCGGGGTGAGCGAGATACTCGACGCACCCGGGTGCGGGGCCCTCAAGTCCATGTTCTGGAGGAGCGAGATCCTCCAGGTTCTGTACTGGCTGCGGGGCGAGGGTTTCGGCGACGAGGTCGACGCGTCCGTCATCGAGCGGTTCCTCGGCGTGGACGCCGCCACCGGCCTCCAGTACCTCGACCAGCTGGTCGAGGAGGGCATGATCGAGCGGGTCCAGGACCGTTACGCCCTCTCCGAGCTGGGCCGTCAGGAGGGAGGGTTCGAGTTCGCCATGTCGTTCGAGGACCTCACCCACCAGGCCCACGGCGAGTGCGGCCCGGACTGTCCCCACTGCTTCCCCCCCGAGGGGATCGACAGCGACTGCACTGACACCTGTCCGGCCTTTCACCTAGTAGAGGAGCGGCAATGAGGGTTGGAGCCGACGAGGCTCAGGGCGGGCTGCCCCGGAACTATCTGCGGGCGAGCCTGCTGCTGCTGATCGCCGAGACGCCGGCCCACGGGTACGACCTGCTCGAGCAGATCGGGCGTCTCGGGCTGCGCAACGTCGACCCGGGCGGGCTCTACCGGGCCCTGCGGGTCATGGAGAAGGACGGCCTGGTCCAGTCCTGGTGGGAGCACTCCAGTGCCGGCCCCGCCCGGAGGAGCTACCGCCTGACCGAAGAGGGCGTCGAGTGGCTGCACGCCTGGGCCGGAGCGCTCCGGGAAGGGCGCCGTTACCTCTCCGCCTACCTCGACCGCTACGACAACATCATCGAGACGGCCAACGTCGACTCGCTCGGGTGATCCGGGGAACAACCCGGCCTCGCCTGACGCTGTTCCGACCATGAGCTCTCTGCGTATTGCTGTCGCGGGGAAGGGCGGTGCCGGCAAGACCACCCTCTCTGCCACTCTGGCCCGCCTGTTCGCCCGGGAGGGGCGTGACGTCACCGTCATCGACGGGGACAGCAACCCCAACGTGGCCATCGCCCTGGGCGTCAGTCGGGAGCGGGCCGAGGCCCTGGAGCCCCTGCCCATCACCCTGGTCAACCGCCGCCTGGACGGCGCCCACCTGAACAAGCCCGTCGATCAGGTGCTCGACATCCACTCGGTGGAGGCGCCCGACGGCGTCCGAGTGCTGCTCATGTGCCTGCCGGCCCACGCCGACGAGGGGTGCCTGTGCTCGGCCCACGCCACCGTCAGCGGCCTGCTCGGAGACATGCAGACCCGGCCGGGCGACGCGGTGACCATCCTCGACCTGGAGGCCTCGCCCGAGCACCTGAGCCGGGGCACCACACGGAACGTCGACGCCCTGCTCCTGGTGGTGGAGCCCTACTACCGCTCCTACGAGACGGCCCGGCGCATGGCCGCGCTGGCCGCCGAGCTGCCCATCGGGCGGGTGGCGGTCGTGGCCAACAAGCTCCGCACGCCCAGTGACCTGGCCGCCATCGAGGAGTACTGCGAGCGCCACTCCCTGCACCTCGACGGGCGCATTCCGTGGAGCACGGCCGTGCTCGACGCCGACGCCGCCCAGGTGCCGGTCCTCGACTACGACCCTGGCGGTCACGTCGTAGCCGCCATCAGCGAAGTGGCGGGCAAGCTGCTCGCGCTGGGGGCGGCGTCACCGGCAGCCGTCGCCGCCGGCTGACCTTCGGTTAGGAAGTTCCCCGGCGGTTCGCCACCGCGGGTTCCTGTAGATGTATCCTGTATCTATCCAGGCGCCATACAGCGACTATGAGCACGCCCACGCCGAAGTCTGAATCCCTGAAGGCCCTGTACTGGCGGAGTGAGATCCTCCGCCTCATGTACTGGCTACGGGGCGAAGGTTTCGGCGAAACGGTGGACGCCCCGACCCTCGAGCGGTATCTGGGGGTCGAGGCCCGGGTCGGGCTCAGGGAGCTGGATCGGCTGGTCACGGACGGGTACGTCGTGCGTGACGGCGACTGGTACGCCCTCTCTGATACGGGTTTGGCGGAAGGCGAGGAGGAGTACCTCAGCGCCTTCAGCGAGCTCCTGCGGCCAAGTCACGGCGAGTGCAGCCCGGAGTGCTGGTGTCAGATGTCGGCGGAGGAGGCCCGGGTATGCGCAGCTCAACGAGAGAGGAAGATCAGAGACCGATGAGTTCCTCCTTCAGGGAGACCACGGGCGGGGGCGCCCTTCCCCGCCACTATCTGAAACCATGCCTACTGCTCCTCCTCGCCGAGGGGCCGTCCCACGGATACGACCTGCTGGAGCAGGTGCGGCGTCTGGGCATCAACGGCGCCGAACCGGGCGGCCTGTACCGCTACCTGCGCTCCATGGAGAAGGAGGAGCTGGTGAGCTCCTGGTGGGAGCCGTCCCAGGCCGGGCCCGCCCGCCGGACCTACATCCTCACCGACCGCGGGCGCCAGGCCCTCGATACGTCGGTCAACTCCCTGCGCGACGTACGGGAGATCCTCGTGAGCCTCCTCGACCGGTACGACGTGCTCGGGCGGGGGACCGCACGGGAGGCGGGCGCTCAGCGCAGGTAAGGGCCGAATACCTCTAGTCGGCTCACAATCAGTGCCCCGAGGGTGGGAGAATGGAGGGACTGATGTTTTCTCGCCCTCGGTGCGCACCTGGCTGCAGCCACGTCGTGCCGGCACGATCAGAAGAGGTGCACCATGTGTCTCGGCATCCCCGGCCTACTCGTCGAGATCGTCGATGTTGATGAGCATCGGGCCATCGCCGACGTGGACGGTGTCCGCCGCGAGGTCAACATCCACCTCGTGTCGGGCGAGGCGGGCGGTATCAAGGTCGGCGACTGGGTCCTGATCCACGTCGGCTTCGCCATGAGCAAGATCGACGAAGAAGAGGCCAACCGCACGCTGGCGTTCATCAAGGAG
>JBHENM010000204.1:0-2598 GCA_046262035.1 Acidimicrobiales bacterium
CGCTGGGCGACCTCGGCGGCGCGCTCGACCTTCCGCTCGGTGATCTCGGCCTGGCGGGCTACATTGCGCGCCTCGCGCTCAGCTTCCCGTTCGGCCGAGCGGGCATCGCGTTCGCCTTCGCGGGCAACACTCCGCGCATCCGCGTCGGCCTCCGCCGCCGCCGGCGACTCCAGCAAAATGAGCAGCCCGGCAACAGCTACCAAACCACCAAACGCCAGGCGGACGACACCGCTCCGTCTCATATATGGACGCTCCCGCCGCAGGGGACTTCGTAACCGGCAAAGGAATTCGGAACGACGGTCCTCGTACCGCCAAGACGGATGGGAAATCGAATTGTCCGCGCGTCGGAGCGCTGTGTCAAGCAACGGCGACCGCTGTCGAAGGGTTGCGACCTTTCACAACCGTCAGGTTCTCGGCGACTTCAACAGTTCCCTTCCCACGTCGACCCGACCGATTCGCAGCCCGCAGAGCTCGCTTGGCCTCAATCCGGACGACCGGCCAGTCGGACGAGGACGTCGAAAGGAGGCTTCGTCGCTCGCGCTCGCGCCTCGACCTGGTCCGCCGCCAGGTAGATCGGCTCGACGCGCGTTGGTCGCGGGAGGCGCAAGCCGCCGCAGGGGTTGCTCTTGATGGCGCCGGCGCTCTTCGCCAGTGCGAGCACCTGGTCGGAGCACGAGCCGCACGCGCTGCAGAGTCTTTGGCGCCAGACCTTCGGCCTGCTTCTCGGCGACGAACCGCCGGATGTCGACATGGTCGATGCGGGCGACCGGCACCTGCGCAACGGTCGGCAGCACGTGGACTCTGAGCGCCCGCTCGTAATCACCCTGCGTGAAAGGCGCAGATGGACGAATCGTCCCGAGGTACTCGTTGGGCCAGTCCCGAACGTGTCAAGTCCCGGTACCCGCACGACACTTTGGCTCCGGTAGGTAGACGACAGTCGGGCATGGGTTAGGCGGCGTTGATCCTGCGGGGCCTGCCCCCGGGGTTGGCCAGGGCGCCGTGCTCACGGGTGCGGTCGTGTTTGACCGGATGGGCCCGGATCAGCTGCTCGCCGACGGAGATCTCGACGGTGTCGCCGACCACGGCGACCTGGACCTGGCGGCGGCGGTACTTCGAGCCGGCCCGGTAGCTGGCGCCGGCGAAGCACACGTTGCCCGAGGAGTCGACCTTGCGGGTCACCGAGGCGGCCGTGGGCGAGGGCCGGGGCTGCGGGGCCGGCGGCCTGGGGCTCCCGCGGCGCAGCCCGGCGGCCTCCTTCTCCGGGGCGTGGCGGCGGGCGTGGGTGGCGACGAGCACGCCGCGGTGCCACAGGTGCACGAGCCCGCCGTGGCACACGACGGTGACCGTCTCGCCCTCCAGCCACCGCCCGGCCGGATAGCGGGCCCCGGCGAAGCCCACCACGCCCCCGGCGCCCACCCGGCGGGTCGGTCCGGCGGGAGCGTCCGCCGCCGGCTCGCCCGTCGTCGCCGGGGGGGCGTCGGCGGGCTCGGGGCGGGCCAGGCGGAAGCGGTCCCAGGGGACGGCCATGCCCAGGCTCTGGTGGGGCCGATCGAAGTTGTACTGGCGCACCCAGGCGTCGAGGGCGGCCTGGGCCTCGGCGATGGAGGCGAAGACCTTGCCGTCGAGGAACTCCCGGCGCAGGGTCTTGTGGAAGCGCTCGACCTTGCCGGTGGTGGTGGGCGTGCGGGGGGCGGTGAGACGGTGGTCGATCCCGTTCTCCCTGCATATGCGGTCGAAGAGCACCTCGCCGCCGCCTAGCCCGAAGCGCCCGGTGAAGACCTTGCCGTTGTCGGTGAGGATCTCGTCGGGCACGCCGTGGCGGCGCATGGCCTCGGCCAGGGCGTCGCACACCGGCCGGGCGGTGGCCCGGGCCACGACCTTGGCCGACACGCAGAACCGGGAGTGGTCGTCGATCCCGGTGACGATCTTGGCCTCGGAGCCGTCGGCCAGCATGACCCCGCCCATCACGTCCATCTGCCATAGCTGCATGGCCCGGGAGCGCTCCCAGCGCTTGTAGTCGCTGCGCCGCTTGCGGCGGGGCCGGGGCGTGATGAGGCCGTGGCGCACGAGGCAGCGGTGGATGGACGAGCGGCCGGGCACGGGCTCGAAGCCCTCCCGCAGGAGGCGGTGGCCGATGGTGCGAGGGCCCCAGCCGGGGCGCTGGCGGCGCAGCTCGAGGATGCGGGCCTCCACCTCGGCGGTCATCTGGTGAGGACAAGAGTGCGGCCTGGGCGAGCCGTCAACGAGGCCGGCCATGCCGCCCGACGCGTAGCGCCGCAGCCAGTCGTGCACGGTCTGGCGGGCCACCCCGTGGCGGCGGGCCACGTCGGTCACCGTGGCCCCGTCGAGGACCTCCGACACCGCCTTGTAGCGCTGCTCCACCAGTCCCAACTCCACGAGCACGGACGGCCTCCTTCGCATCTGCGGGCGCGAACGACCACAGCGAAGGAGGTGGCGGCCGGCGAATGGTGGACCCTCGTCAGGACCGAGAGGTCGTGCAGCTACCGGAGCCAGTGTCGCCCAGCTACCGGAGCCGCGTCCCGAAAGTGTCAGGCAGGTGCCGGAGCCACGGTGTCCACTATGAACCGGGCCCGCACA
>JBHENM010000205.1:0-1166 GCA_046262035.1 Acidimicrobiales bacterium
GTGGGAGACCAGCGGGATGCCGCCGTCGGTCGACACGACCAGGCCCAGACCGACGATGCGCAGATCGGTCCGCTTCTGCTTGGCGTGACCCCGCTGGGCGATCGGGGCCCGATCGTTGGCTGAGTCGATGTAGGTGGCGAAGTTCGTCATGTCCAGGACCAGGCCCGACAGGTCCACGGCGAACACCTCGACCATGCGGGCCACGATGCGACGCTCGATCTGTTTCAGCTGCTCTTCGCTGATGGCGTCCATGGCCTCCCAGAAGCGTCGATGATCCAGCGCCGACGCGTTCAGCCGCACCCACCGGTCGCCCGCCGTCGTGTGCCACCAGTCGGAGAACTTCCGCTTCGAGCACGGGTCCACGACCCGGTTGGCGGTGGCCAGGGCCACGTAGGTCCCCACCGACGCCGCCGCGTCGGCCCGCCGCGCGCCGACCACATCGTCGATGATGTCAGCCACCTCGAGGCGTTCGAGCATGGCCCACACCGCGGCCACGTCACCGAAGGCCAGGTGCCGGGAGCGGTCCGGCTCACCGGGCCCCGTCTCCGACAGACGGGCCGCGATCTCCTCGGCCGAACCCAGGTAGCGCTGGGACACGATCCGCGGCTTTCCCCCGACCCGGGCCGACTCGGCCAGGTAGTAGTAGGTCTTCCCGTCCTGCTTCTTCCCCACGATGAACGCCATATCTAGGTACTACCACAACGCGCTAACTTTCGCGAGCACTCCCAGCGGACAAAACCGCAGGTCAGCGACCCTTTTCCAAAGAACCTTCCGAGGCCCCTCGAACACCCCCTCAGCAGCTACCCCGGAAGGTCCCGCTAGGTTTCGCGGCACTCGTCCCGACCGGAGAACCTTCGAGATCTGGAGGACCTGATGTCCCGCCGCCCGGCTGTCCTGCTCCCGCTCGTCCTGGCCCTGCTCGCGGTGGTGGCGGCGGCGCCGCCGGTCCACGCCCGGTCGGGGCGGTTCCCCGACCGGATCGCCCTGCCACCCGGCTTCCAGCCCGAGGGCATCGACGTCGGCCGGGGCACCACCTTCTACATGGGCACGATCCCCACCGGGGCTGTCTACGCCGGCGACCTGCGCACCGGCGTCGGGGACGTGCTGGTCCCCGAGGCCCGGGACGGGCCGCCATCGGCGTCGAGGAAGCCGGCGGTGTCCTGTGG
>JBHENM010000206.1:0-2135 GCA_046262035.1 Acidimicrobiales bacterium
AAGGCGGGAGCCAACGCTCTTCGCTCACTGGCACCTGTTATCGCGCACCGGCGGCCGGCCTGTGGGGGCCGGATGACGGGAGACCGTCACGTCCGGTCCTGAGAGAGCGGGAGGGGGAGGTTCCCTCCCGCTACTCACCAACTCCCACGACTATCGGGAGTGCGCACAGAGAACGGGAGGGATCACCATGACCTGATCTGACTCGTTGTGAAGCTCGTCGTCGCCAGCCGGTGCAAGTCCGGTCCGGGTAACCGCCAGGGGGCCCGGTAGCAGGCTGGCGGCCCGGTCTGGAAACGGGCCGGGTCGAAGCGTCAGAAGCCCTTACAGGGGGAGCGACCGAGCGGTCCGTAGCGTCAAGCGAAGCCTGCCGCGCCGTGAACGTGCCCGGAAACGGGTCAAGGGAGAGTCGAGTCCCGTCCCTCAGGGCGAAGGCCATGGAAGCGGTGAAGACCCTGGATCACAGCCGCGAAGAACTCCCCGGCGTAGAGGGCTCGGAACGCTCGGAAGGTGACGACGGGAACTGTGGAGGCCCTCGCTGGCCCGACGACTGCGGAGGTCGCCGGAGCTTGGCGCTCTATAACCCGAGAGGGGAAGTGGGCGACCTGCCAGCAGGGCGTCGGAGGCGGCCGTAGTACCGCTCGAGCCGGACGGACAACACAACCGCCGGTGATGGGAAGGGCCGCTGCTTCGTCCATGCGTGCGTGAGAGGAGAGCCCGGTGAGTGCCCCCGTGGCTAGTCCCACCCCAGGCGTCGAGGACGACCTCGACGCGGTCCGTGCCTTGCAGCGTGCGCTCTACCGGGCGGCCAAGGCCGATCCCGGACGACGGTTCCACGCGCGCTACGACAAGGTCCACCGCAGGGACGTCTTGGAGCGGGCGTGGGGGCAGGTGCGCCGCAACGCCGGCGCTCCGGGCATCGACCAGGTCACCATTGCCGACGTCGTCGAGCACTACGGGGTTTCCCGCCTCCTCGACGAGCTGGCCACGGAACTACGGGAGGAGAGGTTCAAGCCGCTCCCGGCCCGGCGGGTCTACATACCCAAGCCTGGCCGGGACGAGCTGAGACCGCTCTCGATCCCCGCGATCCGCGACCGGGTTGTGCAGGCCGCCGTGAAGATCGTCCTTGAGCCGGCTTCGAGGCGGACATGCTGCCGTGCAGCTTCGGGTTCCGGCCCAAGCGGGCAGCGCACGACGCCCTGCAGGTCGTCATCGACGAGTCCTTCGGGGGCAGGCGTTGCGTGGCAGAGTCCGACATCGCCAACTGCTTCACGGCGATCCCGCACGACGGGTTGATGTCCGCGCTCTCCGAGCGCATCAGCGACCGCAAGGTCCTCGCACTGGTGCGCGCCTTCTTGCGCGCCGGGGTGATGGAGGACGGAGCGGTGCGGCGGCCGGTCACCGGCACACCCCAGGGCGGGGTGGTTTCACCCTTGCTCTGCAACGTGTACCTCACCCTGGCTGGATCGGGCCTGGCGCCCCGCGTACGGGCGCCTTGTCCGATATGCCGACGATCTGCTGGTGATGTGCCGCAGCCGGGGCCAAGCCCAGGCCGCCCTGGCCAGGCTCACCACTCTGCTCAACGGCTTGGGCCTTGCGCCCAAGCCCGAGAAGACGCGGATCGTGCAACTCGTCGAAGGTCAGCCGGGGTTCGACTTCCTCGGCTTTCACCATCGGCTGGTGCGCTCACGACCACGCCGAGGCTCCGGCGGGTTTGTCTACCTTGCCCGCTGGCCCTCCCAACGGGCGGTGCAGCACGCCCGGGACCGCATCCGCTTTCTCACGATGCGGGTTCGCCTTGTTGCACCGGTCGAACAGGTCGTGGGGGAGCTCAACCGCTTCCTGCGCGGCTGGGCCGGGTTCTTCCGTTATGGCAACTCGGCCGGGATGTTCGACAAGGTCAGGAGCTATGCCGTGATGCGGGTCGCGCTCTTCGTCGCCAAGCGGCACAAGCGCGGCCGGTCATGGGGCTTCGCCCAGGTGTACCGGTCTCCGGATAGCCTCGGGCTGGTCTCCCTCAATGGCACCGTCGTCGCCCCCAGGCCGAACCGGCCCTGGCGGGCAAAGGCCGAACACCGCAGGTGAAGGGCGTCGGTGAGCCGGGTGCGGGAGAACCGCACGCCCGGTTCGATGGGGGG
>JBHENM010000207.1:0-1982 GCA_046262035.1 Acidimicrobiales bacterium
CCCAGGTGCTCATGGTGGGCGACCCCGGCCAGATCAGCCCGGTGGTGACCGGCGACACGTCCCGCTGGGCGCACTACCGGGCCGCCCCCCACCGCCCCGCTCCCCAGGCCCTCATGGCGGTGGCGGGCGACGACGTGACGCATCTGCGCCTGCCCGCCACCTGCCGCCTGGGGCCGGTGACGACGGCGCTGATCCAGCCCCTCTACGGCTTCGGCTTCGCCTCCACCCGCCCGCCCCGGGCCTACCTGGCCCCCGGCTCGGATCGGCCCGAGCCCGAGGTCGCCCTGCGCAGCGTCGTCTCCCACGGTGGGGCCGACGACCCGGCCCTGGCCGACGCGGTGGCGGCCCGGGTGCGCGAGGTGCTGGGCGGGGTGGTGCGCGACGCCGATGGCGACGAGCGGCCCCTCGGCCAGTCCGACGTGGCGGTGATCTGCGCCCACGTGTCCCAGGTGACGGCCGTGCAGGCTCGCCTGGGCAGTGAGTTTCCGGGTGTCATGATCGACACCACCGAGCGCCACCAGGGCCTGGAGCATGAGGTCGTGGTGCTGTGGCTGCCCCTGGCCGGTGCCCGCGGCCTCTCGGCCTTCGCCCTCGACACCGGGCGGCTGTGCGTGGGACTGTCCCGCCACCGCTGCCACCTGAGCATCGTGACGCGCCACGACACCCGGGCCGTCCTCGACGCCGCCGGTCCTGACGCCGACGCGGAGGCGACCCGCCGCTACCAGGCCGTGCTCGACGCCATCGCCGCCCTGGGCTGAGCCGGGGGAAGTGGGAGCGTCAGGGTCCAGCTAGGACACGGTCGCGGCTGGGTCGGTCACCTCCGCCTCGACCAGTCGCTTGAACTCGGTCAGGGCGCGCTCGGCGATGCTGCCCGCCAGACCAACCTTCTCGCCGAGGAGATCGTCGACGAGGCCTCGGCCCTCGTAGTTGAGGGTAAGGGTGACGCGGGTCCCCGGACCATCCTCCAGGTCGGCGAAGACGACCCGCCCGGCGTTCTCGGCGCCGTCCACGCTCTCCCAGGCGAGCACCTTCCCGGGGACGCGCTCGGTGATCCTCGCGTCCCACTCCCGCCGGGCGCCCCAGAGGCTGGCCACCCAGTGCAAGCGTCCGTCGCCGTCTTCCTCGACGGACTCCACGTTGTGCATGAACGTCGGGAACTGCGACGGCGTCCAGCGGCCGTAGACGGTGGCTCGGGGCAGGTCGATGTCGATGGCGTGCTCGAAGGTGCGCATGGGTTCGGGTTGCCTCCTGGTCGATGGCTCCTGGCGACGGAAGCGGGTTCCGGCCGCCCGGCCATTGTCCTCGACGATTATTCGCCAGAGCGGCGCGCCGGGGGCGTTCGGGCTACTGGTCGGCCATGGCCGGCGCGGCGAGGGCGGCGACGGCCAGCGCTCGGAGCTCGTCCGTGTCAGCGAGCTCGGTGACCTCCGGCGCCCACGGGAGCGACCCGCCCCATCGCAGCTCGAGCCGCGCCGCGAGCTGCTCGCTGGCGTCGGAGCTCCCGGTGAGGCGGACTTCGACCCTCTCGCCGGCTGCACTCAGGCCCTGGGCCCGGGACAGGTTCTCGACGAGGATCTGCGGGTGCCCGGCACCGTGGTGGTGGTTAAGGGCGAGGCCGCGTTCGGTGTCAGCTATAGGGCGAGCGGGTGGGCGGTGGTGACGTGGATCGCCGCGGTCAAGGGGGCGCGGTGCCGGTCGAAGACGATCTCGTGCACCGGGCCTCCGCCCGGGGGAAGGTCGAGCAGGACCACATCGGCGTCATCGACGTCCAGGCACGAGCCGGCGAAGGACAGCCACTCGGCGGTGGTCGCCGGTGACCAGCGGGTGCGTGCGCTCGGGCCGAACAGCTGGCCTGGGGAGAACACGGACAGGCCGGCCACGGTTGTGGGCGATGGCGTGAGGCGGCGCGTGCCGGCGTCACAGAGAGCGGGCCCGAGCCCGAAGATGAGGTGCTGGGAGGGCCCGGTCAGGTCACAGTCCAC
>JBHENM010000208.1:0-1349 GCA_046262035.1 Acidimicrobiales bacterium
CCGCTGGCGGACCGGCCGGATCGAAGAAGGCCAACGCGTCGGCCAGCCATCGCTCCGGGTCGCCCCAGCCGTCGACGAGGGCCGCCTCCGCCACCAGCCGGCGGGCGTGGTGCCGGTACCAGTCGGACGGGACGAGGTCGGCGTCAGCCCGAGCGAAAGCCTCCTCGGCTTCGGCGGCGCGCCCTTGCCGGCCCAGGATCACCGCCCGCGCGTGGCCCACCCATCCTCGGATCAGCCAGTACACCGTCAGGCCCGACGCCTCCACCTCGATCACGGCCGCCTCGCCATCGCTGCCGTCGAGGGCGTGGACAAGGGCCCACAACCCCCGGTTGGGCGCGGTGACCGGCGTGCCCCGCAACAGTTCCATGCCGGCATCGAGCTCGCCCAGCGCCCGGACGCGGTCCTCCCGGACGACCCACAGCAGCGTCCGGGCCATGAGCGCAGCCACCCCGTGGACCTCAGGGTGGCCGCCCGAGACAGTGACGGCCTTGTCGATGGCCGCCTCCATCTCGGCCTGCTGATCCATCAGGGCGTGAGCCACCGCTTGCAGTACGAGGCCCAGTCCTTCGACGAGGGGGAGCCGCAGCCGCCCCGCCTCGACGGCGCAGTAGCGGCCGGCGTCGAGAGCCCGTTCGGGTTCGGCATGACTGGTGAACCAGGCGGCCATCTGCAGGCTGACGGTGGCGGCGGTGGCCAGCGCCCCCGCGTCGAGCGCGGCCTGACGAGCCTGGGCGAGCCGATCGAGCGGGCCGCCGCCGAGCAGGTCGAGGGTGCCCAACTCATGCAGTGCCCGGACGCGCCACAGGGTCAGGCCGTGCTGCTCGGCCAGTGCCAACGCAGCGGAGAAGGCCCGGGCCGCTGAGGTGAGGTCACGCTGACGTTCGCGTTGGCCCAAGACCGCGAGGGCCTCACACGCCAGCTCGTAGCGCCCGTCGGACTGAGACGTGGTCAACGCCCTCTCGGCGAGGGTCACGGCATCGTCGAGGCGGCCTTCGCCGAGCGCCACCTGTGCGGCCAGGACGTCGTACTCGCTCGCGGCCGCGCCACCTGATGCCGCGAGGTCTCGGGCGCGGTGGAGCTGATCCAGGGCTCGTGCCCAATCGGCGGACACGATGGCCGTTCGAGCCAGCCACAGATGCACCTGCGCCCGGCGCGTCGGCGGGCCCCCCAGGTCGGCCAGCTGAGACAGCAGGCGCTGGCCGACTTCGCCCACCCGCTCGGCGTTGCCGGCCCGGACGAGCACCGCGCAGAGCGCCTCGTCAATCTCGACCGCCAGTTGCCGGTTGTCGCCGGCCAGTCGTCGGGCCCGCTCCAGGTTCGCCTCGGAGCTGGCCAGCGCGCCGCGACCG
>JBHENM010000209.1:0-2128 GCA_046262035.1 Acidimicrobiales bacterium
CCCCTTCGACCGACCAGGATCCGGCAGCTTGTTGTGTCAGTCACCGTTGTGCCGCCCGAACGTAATCCGCGGCTGATACTGGTCATTTCGGTGCCCTCCTGCCCACGCGGAAGCGTCTACTCGAGGGCAAGGGGCAGCCAGCCCAGCTCCGGGCCACGGCCTCGGCGGCCCGCTCGCCGTCGCTGCCCGTGCCGGCGAGCGGAACGCCACCGCCTCGGCCTCGCTCAGCACGTCGACGTCGAGGGTGGCGGCCCGGGCCCGCCAGGCGGGGATGCGGGAGGTGACCCGCCCCGCCCCCACCCGAGGGCAGGAGGGGGCAAGGGGGTTGGGGTCCTCGGCGTTGTCGAAGATCACCAGCCAGCGATCGCGGTGGCGCTGCTCACCGTGGAGCAGGTCGACCACCGCAGCGGCGTCGTCAGTGGGCAGACGGAGGCGCTCGGCCAGGAGGGCGAGGGAGCGGGGGACGGTGGCCAGGACCTCGGGCACCACCACACCACTGCGACCCGGGCCGGAAGGAGCCGGCCCTGGTGCCACCGTCGGGTCGCTGGCGAAGGCCTCCGCCCACTTCGCCGCAGCGAACCCCGAGCTGAGGTAGGCGTGCGAGAGCAGGGGCATCACCCGGTCGCTGCGCCGGAGGGCGTCGTGCATGTCGACGACGAAGTGCGACCCCGGCCGAAAGTCCCAGGCCCGCAGGAGCGTCGTGTGCCCGCCTCGTCCAGCACCCAGGCGACCCACTCGGCCCAGGCGACGTCAGCCCCGGTGCAGCTCACGAAGAAGTCGACCCGCTGCTCCTCGCCCAATCGCTCCGTCGGCACGACCCCATCGTGGTCCGTCCCGCCAGGGCGTGCCCATCAGCAGGTTCGCGACGGGCTGCGATCAGGTCAGCCTCCCCCTATTCTTTATAAGTAAACATTTCTAGAAATCCTCAAGTAGCTTGCCCCGGATGCCGATACAAGCTGTGTCAGAAGCCATCCTCACCGGTCAGGCGGCTTGTGGCAGACATCCCGCGGCCGGCGCTCAGATAGGCGAACGGACAGGAGATCGCATGGCCATCCGTCAGTGCTCGCTAGCCCCTCACCGGTCGGGCATTCGCAAGCTCGGACGCAGGCCGAGGGGGGGAAACCTCATGAACCGCCTCCGAACCCGCCGTGGGAGTTTCGTCGGTACTGTGGTTCTCGCCTTTGGGCTGTTGCTCGGCGGTGCGACCACCGCTCACGCCGCCACCAACTGCGTCGTGGGGCCGGGCGTGACACAAACCGCGACGACCGTTACCGGAACCGGCGGAAATGACACGATCGACTGCACCGGTGCCGACCCCGGCAAGACGATCCAGGGCGGCGCCGGCAACGACACCATCACCGGCACGGCGTTTGACGACACGATCCAGGGCGGCGCCGGCAACGACACCATCACCGGCGGCGATGGCACGGACATCCTGACTGGCGGCGACGGCAACGACACCTTGACCGGCAGCGGCGGAGACGACACCCTGACCGGCGGGGGCGGCGACGACACCCTCAGTGGCGGTGTGGGCCGCGACGTGCTGGACGGTGGGGCAGGTACCGACACCGTGAACGGCGACGCCGGCGACGACACACTGATCGGGCCGGCCAACGACACCCTCATCGACACGCTCAATGGCGGGGATGGCATCGACGGCTGCCAGGGACCGCCGCCAGACGGTGACATACACACCGGCTGCGAGGGGGCGCTGCCTCCGCCTCCTCCGCCCCCGCCCGTGGCCGCCTGCACTATCACCGGCGCAGGCGACATTCTCGGCACCGAGGGCAACGACGTAATCTGCGGTTCGGCCGGTCCTGACCGCATCACCGGCCTGGGCGGCAATGACGTGATTTTCGGAATGGGCGGCAACGACCAGGTGAACGCCGGGGACGGCGACGACATCGTGTCGGGAGGTGACGGCAGCGACGAGTTGGTAGGAGGCGCGGGCAACGACCGGCTCTTCGGCGATGGTGGAGGTGTCGACCGCCTTTCCGGCGGCCTCGGCGACGACACCCTGAACACCGTCGACGGCTCCAGTGGCGACTTCATCGTCGGAGGCGGCCACGTGGCCGGGGATACCTGCGTGGTCGACCCCGGGGACTTCACCGCCCAGTGTGAGTAACGG
>JBHENM010000210.1:0-12532 GCA_046262035.1 Acidimicrobiales bacterium
GGTCGACCCGACGGCGGCGGCTCGGATGGTGTAGCGGGCGAGAGCGGTCAGAGCGGCTGCACGCGGGCCACGGCCGCTGACGTCGCCCACGGCCACCGCCCACCCCCCGTCGGCCAGCTGGAAGACGTCGAAGAAGTCGCCTCCGACCTGCCCCTCTCCGGAGGCGGCCCGGTAGCGGGCGGCCAGCTCCATGCCCGGAATGACGGGGGGGCGAGGCGGCAGGAGGCTTGCCTGGAGGGCCTCGGCCATGCCGATGAGGTGTTCGCGCGACTGGGCGGCCTGCCTCCGGGCCAGCTCGCGTTCTATGAGGCGCCCGATCTCGCCGCCCGCGGTCGTCATCACCGAAAGGACGTCGGGCTCGGCCACTCGGCGGGTGGCGGAGAAGAACTCCACCACGGCCACGACCACGCCGTGAGCGATGATCGGAAAGGCAAACCACGACTGGAGCCCGTACTGCTCGGCGACGGCCTTGCGGGGGAAGCCGGGGTCGCAGCGGAGATCCTCGATCCACGCCGGCTCGGCTGTGCCGCGGACCCGCCCCGGTAGCCCCTCCTGGCCGGGCAAGCGACGGAACTCGTCCTCCATGGCCACCGCCGCATCCTGGAAACCGGGCCCCGCCCACCCGTTGAGCGAACGCAGCTCGTCCCCGTCAACCAGCCACAGCCCGCCGACGTCCCAATCGAGCGACTCGCCGATCGCGGCCAGCACCACCGGGGCGACATCCTCGAGGGTCGCGGCGTCGCCCGTGGAGGCCAGGCGCGAGGAGATCTCCCGCATGGCCAGCAGGTACCGCGCCGTCGCCCGTTCGCGCTCCAGGGCCAGCCGCTCGGTGAGGTCGCGGAGCGAGGCCACGAAGACCTCCCGTCCGGCATCGAGGGCGTGGGCGGTCAGGCTGAGCTCGACTTCGACCTCGGTCCCGTCGGAGCGGAGGGCGGGAACGCGCACCGGTCCCGATCCCAGGAGGCGGGCCTCGCCCGTGGCCAGGTAGCGGCTGAAGCCGGCGAGGTGCCGGGATCGCAGCGACTCGGGGATGATCGTCAGCAGCGGGCGCCCCACTAGGTCCTGGCGAGCCCAGCCCAGCAAGCGCTCGGCGCTGGCGTTCAGGTAGACGACACGGTTGCCCTGGTCAGCGACGACGACGGCATCGCCCAGGCCTTCGAGGAGCTGCTGGCTGTCGACCGCGGAGAGGTCGAAAATCGCATCTCCCATCCCCGGCCCCTACCCGACCTTTATCTCCTGGAGCATCCCTTTGGTGACATGGGGCGGCCCGCCCGTGCGGTCGTTGATGAAACAGGCGAGGATCCACGTCCCCCGCGTCAGGCGCAGGTCGGTCACGATTGATTCCCCCCGGTCGATGACGGCCAGGCCTACGGCGGCGTCGAAGTTCACCGGCGGGGGAGTGGTGGGGTTGTCCGAGGCGAAGAAGGTGCGGGCATCTTCGATGGTCCTGCCGGCCAGCAGGGGTGCGGCCACGACGTGGTGGAACTGGCGGCCCCGGTTGTCGAAACGGACGGACTGAGTGCCGGGCTTCAACCCGCGGGCGGTGAAGGTGTAGTCCCGGGCCGTGATCCGAGCGTCGCCATCGGGGAGGTCGGCGGCGCTCCCGCCACTGGTGACGGTGAACGCCACGAGGCCACCCCGTTCCAGGAAGCTCGGGGGGTTCCCGGGCCCCTCGGGCGCCAGCCCGTCGGCCAGGTACCACTGACCCTCGGTGAGGCGCTGCATGACCGTGACCGTCCTTCCGGGAGGGATCTGGACGGCGCCGCCGCCCTCGCGGATCCAGGCCGGGACGGGGGCGCCGGGTCGCTGGGTGGAGCGGAAGAAGTCCAGGACGTCGTCCCTGCTGCGATCATCCTCCACCCGCACGAGCTGGGCCTCGTGGACGGACTCACCCGAGTTCTTGACCCGGAGCTCGACCAGCCCACTGCCCACGCTCGAGGGCGAGGAGATGCGCACCTCGCCCGGCGAAGGCTCTCGGATCTCGACGTCGAACCGGTTGGCCGCGCCCACGCCGCCGCTACCGCAGGCGGCCAGAGCGGGGCTGATCAGCACTGCGACCGCGAGCAGCGGAGCCCAGGCCCCACCTTCCCTCCAGCGGCCCATCAAACCTCCCCGCCCCCGACCCGTGGGCGGAAGGTACCTCAACCGTTGAGCGGACGTTCAGTCGAGGGGAACGCCGTCGTCCGAGTCGCCGCGCCGCCCGCGGGTCACTGATCGGCGAGAACGGCGTGCGCCGCCATCCGGCCGGGCGTGCCCACGACGCCGCCGGAGGGGTTGGTGCCGGCGCCCGAGATGTAGAGGCCCTTCACGGGCGTGCGGTGGTCGCCCAGCGCCCGGGTCGGCCGGAGCGGGCCCAGCTGGTTGAGGGAGATGTCGAGGTACATGGGATGGGCCCCGGGCCAGCGCCCCTCCTTCTCCATGAGATCGGGGGTCCAGGCGGCCACACCCCGCACCGAGCTTCGGAAACGCGGCGCCCGGGATTCGAGGGTGGTCAGGCAGGCGTCGATGAACTCCTCCCGGCGTGCGGGCCAGCCTCCCTTGACCTGCGCCGGCGCCGCCGGACACGCCACGTAGACGGTGTGGTGGCCGGGCGGGGCGAGGGTGGAGTCGATGGCGGAGGTCGTAAAGGAGTACAGCGGAGGATTCGCGGTCAGGTGCCCGGATTCGGCCGCACTCCAGGCGGCATTGAGGTTGTCCAGCCGGTCGACGTAGCTCTGCAGTCCGTTCCAGTCACCCGGCCGGCTGTCCGGATAGGGCGGGAGCCGGTCGGTGGCGACGTGCACCACGGCCTGCACCACGTTGCCCCGGCGGGCGGCGGCGAGGGCCGCTCCGGTGGTCCCGTCGAGAGGCGGGTCGAGCAGGTCCAGCAGCGCGGTCCGGGGGTCCATGGCGGTCACGACGGTCGTCGCCGGTATTCGTTCCCCGCCCTCGAGGACCACCGCTCGCACCTGCCCACCGCTCGTCTCGATCCTGGCCACCGGGGACGAGCACCGCACCGTGCCGCCGAGCTGCGTCAGCCGCCGGACCAGGGCATCGATCAGCCCCTGAGCACCTCCAGCCGCATGCCACTGGCCGAACAGGTGATAGGCAGCCTGCCAGAAGGCGAACAGCGAGCCGCCGGAGGCGCGCGGGCCCATGCCGGCGTGGGCCGCGAACGCCGCCACCGGCCCGCGGGTGAGGTCGGAGGGGAGCCAGCGCCGCAGGAGGGCGTCGTAAGGGCCGAGGAGATCACGAACGACGCCGACGGGTTGGCGCCGGAGGGCCTGGAGGAGATGCCCGGCCCGGGCGGGAAGCCCCCGGGCCGTCCCCTCGCCCCGGACAGCAGGCAGGATCACCTTCACCAGGGGAGTGGCGACATCCATGAAGTGGCGGTAGGCCGTGGCTTCGGCCTCGTCGGTCTCGGCGATGGAGTCGACGGTGGCCTCGACCGACCGGCGGAAGCGGACGCGGCGACCGTCGCCGTGAATGGCCACCGAAAAGGGGTCCATCTCCTGGTAGACGAGCCCGGCGCCAGCCAGATCCAGCTCGGCGGGGATGTCGGTCATGTTGATCATGTTGTGGGCGACCGAGTGGAGGTCGAAACGGAATCCGGGCACCGTCTCCTCGGTCCGGGAGCCTCCGCCGGGCCGATCCTGGGCCTCCAGGACGAGGACGTCCCGGCCCTCGCGAGCGAGGTAGCAGGCGGCGACGAGTCCGTTGTGACCGGCGCCGATGACGACGTCAGGTGTCAGGGTGCTGCCCGCCCGCGACGGAGTCGGGGTCGAGCACTCCCAGGACCACGCCGTTGGGCAGGGTCACCAGGGCGCCGGCCGCCTCCTCGTCCAGGTCGGCGAGCTCCAAGCTGGGGCGGATCGTGCCCGGCCCCAGCTCCATGAGGTCGATCACCTGGGCCTCCTCACTGGCCGCGGCCAGGCGCCCGGGCTCGAGGGCACCCAGCACGACGCCGGCGGCGGTGACGACCACGAAGGGGTTCCCCGACGCCTCGCCCGCCCTGGCCGCCAGGTCGCCCGCCCGATCGGTGGGAAGGCACGTCGGGACGGGCAACAGGGCGCTGCCCACGAAGGGCCCGGACTCCCCTTCGACGGGCAGGTTGTAGGCCATCCAGTCGACCTTCCCGTCGACGTACTCGTAGACCTCGCTGAAGCCGTACTGCTCGAGCAGGCACGCTGCCCGGCTGCTGAGGTCTCAGAGGTTGTCGAAGCAGTAGACGACAACGGGCCGGTCCTTGCGCAGCTGACCAGCGCTTTCGCGACTCAAGTGGCGTACCGGTATGTGAATGGCCCCCGGGAGGTGCGCCTGGCGGTACTGGTCCGGCTCGAGCACCTCGAGCAGCTGTGCCCCCTCGGTGAGGAGCCGCTGTACGTCGTCACGTCCGACGGTTCTCACCGGCACGCCTCCTGTCGTTCGCCCGGGTTCTGGCTCACGACTTTCGCAGATTCGCCCTGACGAAGCTGACGATGGTGTCCGTCGGAGTCCTCACCTTGTGCTTCTTCCGCACGTGCTCTGCGATCTTGGCGATCAGCTCATCCTCCGTCGCCCCTCGCGCCCGCCAACTGCAGGCGTGGCCGAGGTCCCTTCAGCGGAACTCATAGGCCATCTTTCTCCGCTCCTCCTGCTTCCGCCGAGTCCTTGTGCGCTCTGGGTTCTTCGGCACGGCGGAGACGGTGGATGGAATTCTTCAGGACCCGTTTCCGACTGTCGATAGTTAACAGACGGGAAGGGGAGACAGCCAAGCCATGACCGCTGACATCGGGCCGCGGCTCGGGACCGGGCCGGTTCTCGCCGGGCGCTTCGAGTGCACCCGCCTGCTGAAGAGCGGGCAGGGTGTGAGCACCTACGCGGCCTTCGACCTCCAGACCGAAGACGTGGTCGTGGTCAAGACCGTCGCCGCCAGCGAGGTCTCGTCGGCCGTACGGCTGCGGATGACCCATGAGGCCTTGATCCTCCGCCGCCTCGAGACCCCGACCTTCCGGCCGCTGGTGGTCATCGGAAGCGACGGCGACCAGTTCTACCTGGTCCAGCCCTTCATCCCCGGGGTGACGCTCCAGCAGCACCTGGAGTCCACCGGCCGGCTGTCGGTCGACGCCGCCCTGCGGGTCGGGATCGACGTCCTCGGGGCCCTGCAGCACGCCCACGACGGAGACGTGCTCCATCGGGACGTCAAGCCCGCCAACGTGATCGTCAGCGAGGACGACCCGGTCGAGCGGGCGGTGCTGATCGACTTCGGCTTCGCCCAAAGCGCCTGGCTCGATCCCAGCGTGCGGGACGAGCCCGTCGGCACCGTCCGGTACCTGGCGCCTGAGGCGGCGGGGGCCATGGGGCGGACGGTGGTCGACGAGCGGGCCGACCTCTACTCGGTCGGCGTCCTCCTGTTCGAGTGCCTGGCCGGCCGGCCGCCCTTCGAGGGAAATGACGTGGGAGAGGTCCTCCGCCAGCACCTGAGCGCCCCCCCTCCGCCGTTGCGGGACCACCGAGCCGACGTTCCGCGGGCCCTGGAGGCAGCCATCCAGCGTCTGCTGCGCAAGGACCCCGACGAGCGGTACCAGTCGGCGGGCGCGATCCTCGCCGACCTGAAGTCCATCAAGGACGGGCGCGACCGGGGCGTGACCGACCCCGTCGTCGTCGTCGGCCTCCACGACCGCCGCCAAGCTCTCACCGAGCCTGCCTTCGTCGGTCGGTCGGCCGAGGTGGCCGCCCTCTCCGAGCTGGTCGAGCAGGCCCGCATGGGGAGGGGCCGTCTGGTCCTGGTGGAGGCCGAGTCGGGCGGTGGGAAAACGCGCCTCCTGGAGGAGCTGGTGCAGCACACCGGCCCGGGAGCGTGGATCCTGCGCGGCCAGGGCGTCGACCAGGCCGCCCAGGCCCCCTTCCAGGTGCTCGAGGGGGTGGCGGCGGGGATCTCCGCCGCGGCCGCAGTGCGGCCGGAGCTGGGCCCCGAGCTCCGGCGGCGCTTGGGGAACCGGGCGACCGCGGCGACCGCCGCCCTTCCCGCCCTCGGGCCCGTCCTGGCCCCCGAAGGGGTCGAGGATTCCGGCCCCGAGGCCTACGGCGAGACCCGAAGCCTCGACGCCCTGGGCGCCCTCCTGGATTCCCTGGGTGAGCCCGACCGCCCCGCTGTGGTCTTGCTGGACGACTGCCAGTGGGCCGACCACCTGAGCCTGACCCTCCTGCTCCGCTGGAGCGAGCGGGCCATCGCCGCCGGGGGCCACGTGATGGTGATCGCCGCCTACCGCTCCGAGGAGGTGGGCCCCAACCACGTCCTGCGCACCGTCTCCGGCGCCGCCCGCCTCGAGCTGGTGCCCTTCAGCGCGGAAGACGTCCACACCCTGGGAGAGTCGATGGCGGGACCCCTTCCCCCCGAGGCCATCGAAGTGATCGTCCGGCTGTCCGAAGGCAGCCCCTTCATGGCCTCCGCCGTGCTCAGGGGCCTGGTGGAAGCGGGTGCCCTGGTCAACACATCCGGCGGCTGGATCGTCGATCCGGCTCGCATGGCCAGCGTGCAGACATCCCGGCGTGCGGCGTTGTTCCTGGTGCGCCGCCTCGAGCTGCTTTCGCGTGACGCCCTCAACCTGTTGACGACGGGCGCCGTCCTCGGCAAGGAGTTCGATCTCGGGCTGGCCATCGACCTCGCCGGCCAGAACGCGCCGGCGGCGGCCGGGGCCCTGAAGGAGGCGGTTCGCCGTCGCATCCTGTGGGTCGACGAACCCACCAGTCGGTGCTCGTTCCGCCACGACAAGTTGCGGGAGGCGCTGCTCGCCAGGCTCGGAGAAGCCGAGCACCGCGCCCTCCACCTGCGAGCCGCGCTCCGGATCGAGGTCACCGACCGCGATCGCCCCTTCGAGCTGGCCTACCACTTCGACGCCGGCGGGAGGAGCGACCGGGCCCTGCCCTACGCCCTGCGAGCCGCGGAACAAGCCCGGAGCAGGCACGCCCTGGAGGTGGCGGTGGCGCACTACCGCATCGCCGAGCGGGCCACGGCCACCGACGCGGCGACGCGGGCGGAAGTGGCCGAGGGACTGGCCGACGTGTTGACCCTGCAAGGGGAGTACGGGGAGGCCACCGGCCATCTGGTTCAGGCGCGAGGCCTGGTCAAGGCCAAGGCCAAGCGGGCCGCCATCGAGGGAAAGCTGGGCGACGTCGCCTTCAAGCGGGGTGATCAGCGCCAGGCCCGGGAGCACCTCGAGGGAGCCCTGCGCATGCTGGGCCGCCGGGTTCCCCGCCGGTCTCTCGGCTTCCTGGTCATGCTCCTCAAGGAGCTGGTGGTGCAGGCCGTCCACACGCTGCTCCCGACCCTCACCCTGGGCCGCCGCCAGGCCGAAGGCGCCGAGGACGAGTTCCTCGCCATTCGCATCTACAGCCGCCTGGCCTACGTCTACTGGTTCCACGCCGGAAAAATCCCCTGCGGGTGGGCCCACCTGCGAGAGATGAACCTGGCCGAGCGGTATCCCCCCACTCCCGAGCTGGCCCAGGCCTATTCGGAGCACGCTCCGGTCATGACCATGATCCCCTGGTACCGGCGGGGGATCGCCTACGCCAAGAAGTCCCTGGAGATCCGTCGCCAGCTGGGGGACGTGTGGGGCCAGGGCCAGTCGCTGCACTTCTTCGGGGTGGTGCTGTACGCCGCGTCCCGGTACCGCGAGTCCATCGCCCGGTGCGAGGAGGGCGTGCGCCTTCTAGACCGCACCGGCGATCGCTGGGAGGTCAACACCGCCACCTGGCACATCGCCTTCGCCCACTACCGGCTCGGCGAGCTCCAGCGGGCGGTCGACGTCGCCCGGGAGGTGTACGACGCCGCCACCGACATCGGCGACCAGGCCGCGGCCGGCATCTCTCTCAGCGGGTGGTCACGGGCATCCGGAGGACGGGTGCCGGCGGAGCTGACTGCTGCCCACCTCGACACGGGAACCGAGGACGCCCACACGGCCAGCGAGGTCCGGCTGGCGGAAGGCGTGCGCCTGCTCCACGGGGGTCAGGTCGAGGAGGCCGTGGCCATGCTCGAGGAGGCGGCCGCCGTCGTTCGGCGGGCGGGCCTGCGCCAGGAGTACGTGGCCCCCGTCCTGCCCTGGCTGGCCACGGCCCTGCGTCTGCGATCGGAGCAGCGTCCGCCCTTCCGGTCCCGGCGCCGCCGAGCGGAGCTGCGGGAGGCGGCAGCGGTGGCCCGCCGAGCCCGCATAAAGTCCCGCGACTACGGCAACAACCGGCCTCACGCCCTCCGGGAGCAGGCCCTGGTCGCCGCCCTCAGGGGCCACAACCGCTGGGCTCGTCGCCTCTTCCGGTTGAGCACCGACGAGGCCGAGGCCCAAGGGGCGCGCTATGAGCTGGCCCTCACCGGTCAGGCGTGGGGGCGGGTCGGCGAGAGCCTGGGCTGGCCCGGGTCCGAGGAGCGCCGGCTGCAGGCCGAGGCGGATCTTCGGTCCATGCTTCCCGTTCCCGATCAGGCCGACGCGTCCGATCCGCTGGAAGCGGAGAGCCTGTCTCTGATCGACCGGTTCGAGACGCTCCTGGCCGCCGGCCGACGCATCGCGTCGGCCCCGTCGACCGAGGGGGTGTACGCCGCCGTCGTCGACGCCTCCCTCACTCTTCTGCGCGGTGAGCGCTGCCGGGTTGTCCCCGTCGGCGCCGGCGCGGGCAGCCCTTCTCCGATGACCGAGGCGACCGACGATGTCAGTCACACCCTCGTGCAGCGGGCACTGGAGGCTCGCGGCCCGGTCGTCTCCGGCGAAGGCCACGTCGGGGAGGCCGACAGTGTGGTGCTCCTGGGCCTGCGCTCGGTGCTGTGCGCCCCGATCCTCTGCGAGGACACCCCCGTGGCCTGCTTCTCGGTGACCCACCGGCAGATCGGCGGCCTCTTCAGCGAGGACGAGGTGAAGCTGGCCGAGTTCATCGCCACCGTGGCCGGCGCCGCCCTGGAGCACGTGGCCGGCACGGAGGCGCGCTTCCGCTCGCTGGCCCAGAACTCGAGCGATGTAATCACCATCGTCGACCGCGAAGGCATCGTGATCTACCAGGGCTCCTCCGTGGAGCGCGTGTTCGGGCTCCAGACCGAACGGCTCGTCGGGCGCCCCCTTCTCGAATGGGTCCACCCCGACGACGCCGACGCCGTTTCGGGCATGCTGGCCGAGGTGGTCGGCCGCGGGCCCGTCCGCCCCCTCATCCAGTGCCGGCTGCGACACGCCGACGGCTCCTGGCGGTACGTCGAGACCGCCCTCAACGACCTGTTCTCCGATCCCAGCGTGAACGGGCTGGTGCTCAACAGCCGAGACGTCAGTGAGCGCCGGGCCCTAGAGGACGAGCTGCGGGAACGGGCGCTGCACGACGATCTCACCGGGCTGGCCAACCGCGGCTTGTTCGCCGACCGGATCGAGCATTGCCTCTCGTCGCGGTCGGAGACGCCCGTCGCCCTGATCTTCCTCGACCTCGACGACTTCAAGTCGGTCAACGACTCGCTGGGCCACGCCGCCGGAGACGTCCTCCTGCAGGAGGTCGCACGGCGTCTTCTCACGTGCGTGCGTCCCCACGACACCGTCGCCCGTCTCGGTGGAGACGAGTTCGCCATCCTCCTGGAGGACGCCAACCAGGAGCAGGCCACCCGGGTCGCCGACCGGGTGCTCGAAGCCATGGCGCCGTCGTTCGAGCTCGAGGATCAGCAGGTGCACACCCGGGCCAGCGTCGGGCTCGCCCTCGCCACCGGCGGGGAAGCGGACGCCGAGGACCTCCTCAGCAGGGCCGACGCAGCCATGTACGTGGCCAAGTCGCGGGGGAAGGGCCACTACGAGCTGTACGAGCCGTCCATGCGGGTGGCCGCCCTCGAACGGGTGACCCTGAAGAGCGACTTGCAGTGGGCCCTGCAGGGCGACGAGCTGAGCATCCACTACCAGCCGATGATGTCCCTGCGGTCGGGCGACGTGGTCGGCTTCGAGGCCGTCCTCCGCTGGCAGCACCCCGTCCGGGGCGCCCTGTCGCCGGACGAGTTCATTCCCGTGGCCGAGGAGTCGGGGTTGATCGTCCCCATCGGCGCCTGGGTCCTGAGGCAGGCGTGCAAGGAGGGGCGCCGGTTGCAGCAGGCTCACCCCGAGCGGGGCGCGTTCGGCATGAGCGTCAACGTCTCCACCCGGCAGCTGCAGCACCCCGGCCTGCTCCGCGAGATCGGCATCGCCATCGAGGAATCGGGATTCGATCCCCGGCTCCTCACCCTGGAGATCACCGAGAGCGCCACCGTCCACGACACCGAAGCCACGATCGTCAGGCTGGAGGAGCTCAAGGCCCTGGGCGTGCGGCTGGCCATCGACGACTTCGGGACGGGTTACTCGTCCCTCAGCTACCTCCGTCGCTTCCCCGTGGACCAGCTCAAGATCGACCGGTCGTTCGTGGCCGGCCTGGGTCGTGACCGCCAGGACACCGCCATCGTCACCAGCGTCGTCGGCCTGGCCCACGCCCTGGGCCTGGAGGCGGTCGCCGAAGGCGTCGAGACGTTGGATCAGCTCGAGCAGCTCACCCTCTTGGGCTGTGACCTGGCCCAGGGCTTCAACTGGCGGCGCCCTACCTCGGCCGCCGACGTCGAAGACTGGCTGACGCCCTCAGCCGGGTTGGCCGGGTCGCCGGGGATGCTCGGCGGAGGGCATTCCGGACCGGTCCGCACCCTGTTGGTGGACGACCGCTCCGAGGTCCGGGCCGCCATCCGCCTGGCCATGGAGCTGGACGGCGCCTTCGCCGTCGTCGCCGAGGCGTCCGACGGCGAGGAGGCGGTATCGGCCGCCGGCCACCATCAGCCCGACCTGATCGTCCTCGACCTGGTGATGCCCGGAACGAGTGGGCTGCAGGCCCTCCGGCGGATCCGCGCCGCCGCGCCTGACGCCGGCATCGTGTTCCTGACCGCCCTCGACCCGTCCGACATTCCCGCCGCCGACCTGGGCGAGACGCTCGGCCTGGTGGACAAGACGATCGACCTCGAGGAGCTGGTGCGGCGGCTGACGGGACTGGTCGGAACCCCGGTCTGAGGAGAACTCGGCTTCCGCGGCCGCAACCGGTCAAGATCTCGGCATCAGCTCGCTCAAGAGGATCCGCCGGGGCCTCCGGAATGGCCTTCTGGTATCACCCGTAGGCCTTCCCGTGGCCCTGCTGGTCGCCGCTCTGATTTACGGCACGGCGGGGTACATGGTGCTGGAGGGCTACGGGTTCGTCGACGCCCTGTACATGACCGTCACCACGCTGACGACGGTCGGGTTCGGCGAGATCGAGCCCCTCGGCACCCGTGGGCGGATCTTTACCATCACCTTGATCGCCGTGGGCTTCGTGGCCGTCTTCACGCTCCTGGCCGTCTTGACGAGCCTGATCGTGAGCGGTCAGCTTGGCCGCTCTCTGACGAGGAGGGGCATGCGTCAGCGGATAGCAGCTCTGCGGGACCACTACATCGTCTGCGCCTTCGGACGCGTGGGTCGGGCCGCGGTCGAGGAGCTCACCGATCAGGGCGCCGACGTGGTCGTGGTCGAGGTGAACCCCGCCCTCGAGCCAGACCTGCTCGAGGCGGGCGTCCCCTACGTGCTCGACGACCCGACCCAGGAGGATGTCCTCGAGGCGGCCGGCATCGGCCGGGCCAAAGCTCTTCTGTGCGCAGTCGACTCCGACGCCTCAAACGTGTACATCGCCCTGCTCGCCCGGGCTCGGAACCCGCACCTGTTCATCATCGCCCGGGCGTCGAGCGCGGAGTCGGTCGAAGCCCTCCGGCGGGCAGGCACGGATCGTGTCGTCTCCCCGTACCGCCTGAGCGGCACCCGCATGGCGGCCCAGGCCCTGCGCCCGGCGGTGCTGGAGTTCGTCGACATGGTCAGCGTCGCCCCCGACATGCGGATCGAGGAGCTGGTGGTCGGGTCCGCCTCCTCGCTCGCCGGGCACACCGTCCGCGAGGTCTGCGCCCCTCACGACGGGGTGATGCTCCTGGCTGTGCGCAGTCCGGACGGTCAGGTCCTGGTGCCGCCCCGCGCCGACACCGAGCTCTCCTCGGGCGACCTTCTGATCCTCCTCGGGCCCGTGAGCGCCTTGAGCCGGCTGGCCGAGGCCGCCGGCTGAGGGTCCCGGGCGCTGGTCAGGACGGCGCCGGGTTGGCCGCGCCCCGGACGGGCAGCGGCTCGGCCTCGACGAGTTCGGCCGCCCGCTCCTCCCGCCTGCGCCGCTGAGGGCGGTCGCGCCAACGGCGGTGCGTCGCCTGGCTACGGGGGTCGAGAAGGTCGCGGAGGCCGTCCCCCGCCAGGTTGAAGGACAGCACGACCAGGGTGATGGCCACGCCGGGGTAAGCCAGGAGCTGGGGGGCCCGGTCGATCAGGTGCCGGGACTCGGAGAGCATCGACCCCCACTCGGGCGCTGGCGGCGGCACGCCGAAGCCGAGGAAGGAGAGGCTGGACACCATCAGCAGGGTCTGGCCCATGTCGATGGTGCTGAACACCACCACCGGACCGATGAGGTTGGGCGCGATGTGACGCACCATCAGACGGGTGTTCGAAGCCCCTGCGGCGCGTCCCGCTTCCACGAACTCGCGCTC